>CAIOCZ010000125.1 GCA_903856805.1 uncultured cyanobacterium
GATCCAACCGGAGCTGTTCCAGGTCCTGGCGGTCGCCAAGCAACCGGATGGTTTTAGAGCGGGCCGTGAGGAAAAGATCGCCCGGATCATGGCGCCAACGCTGGCGAATCTGGCGCCGATCGGCCACAAACACCGCTGGGGAGCCGCTATAGAACACGATGCTGTAGCGCTTGGTGCCGACCACCCAAAGGGGTTCGTCGGGGCGGGCAGATTGGCGCGACGCCACGGCTAAGTGGCGCAGGGGCAGCTGGCGTTCCCGATCCAACAGGAGCGCGAGGGGGGGAATCACCAGGGCCAGCAGTGCCAGAAAGGCCGCCAGATTGGGCAACCACAGCCAGCGGTTACCGTTGGCATTCAGCAGAAGGGCCATCAGGGCCAGGCTGGCCAGGCCCAACAGCAACGCCAAGCGGAGGGGAAGTCCGGACTGGGCGAGGGCAGCCCCCAAGGCGGGATAGGCCGGATCGGTGGCGGCCCAGCGACCGGCGCCGCCGGCGGCCAGGGCCAAGGCCCCCAGGAGCAACGCATTGACCCAACCGGCGGGCCGATGGGCCCCACCGCCGGCGGGCACCGGCACCAGGGGCTGCCAAAGCAGGGCCACCAGCAGGCTCCCTGCGGGCAGGAGCGGCAAGATGTAACCGGGCAACTTGGTGGCGGCCGCCGAATAAAAGACCAACATCACCCCGAGCCACGTCAGCAGAAACAAGGGCAGCAGCAGGGCCGCATCGCCCCGCTGTCCGGCCTCCCGCCAGCTCTGAAGTCGCCAGAATCGCAAGCGGGCGATGGCCTCAGGGAGATAGATCGACCAAGGCAGCAACAGCACCGCCAGCCAGGGAAGATAAAACCAGGGCGGACCGGGATGGTTGTAGAGAACGCTCGTGAAGCGCTGAAGATTGCTGAACCCTAGAAATCCCCCCAAAAAGGCCATGCCATTGGCCTGGGCCGCCAGCGCATACCAGGGGACCACCACCAGCAGGAACACCAGCGCCATGACGGCGAGGGATCGGGGTTGCCACCATCGGGACCAGCCCCTGGTCAGGGTGAGGAACACCACAAGGACAAGCCCCGGAAGCAAGAGCCCCACCGGCCCCTTGGCCAGCACCGCGATGGCGGCGAACAGAGCCATGGCCAGCTGTCCCAGCAAGGCCGGCCGGGAACGCGGAGGATGGTGATGGGCCAGCAGGAAACCAAACAGGGCAAGGCTGATGGCGCTGGCCAGAAACATGTCCGTACTGGCAATGCGCCCCCAGCCGATCCAACCCGGGCTGGTCGCCAGCAGGGCCGCCGCCAGCCCCGCCCGACCCAAGCGCCGCCGGGGCTGCTCCCCTGAGGGGGCCAGCACGACCAGCAACATAAACAGGGCCACAACAACGGCACTGGCGGCCAAGGCCACCGGCAGCCGGGCCGCCCAGGCGGAGGGGCCAAACAGGCGAAAGCTCAGGGCCACCATCCAGTAGCCCCAAACCGGATAGTCAAAGAAGCGCTCACCGTTCCACCAGGGCGTGATCCAATCCCCGCGCTGCGCCATGCCGCGGGCCACCTCCACGAAGAGCGATTCGGTCTTGTCGGTGAGACCCAGATTGCCCAGGCCCTGAAAGAAGGCAAGCCAGCACAGCAGGGCCAAAGCTGCGGCCACCCCCAGCCAGGTCAGGGGTGGAATCAGAGGAGCAGGACCACTCCGAAAGCCAGCGCTGGAGCCATCGCCGACCCGTTCAACCCGCATCGACGGCTTGATTCCAAGGGAAAGAGAAGGTTAAGGGGTGACCGCAACCACAGGCCCTCCTCAAGGACTATTCCAGACAAAACGGGACGATGCGGCATATTTCCAGACGAAATCGACGGCAATGCCGGCCAACAGGGCCAACAGCGGTTGATGGCTGACCTGCCGGTAAAAGGCCGAAGAGACGCCCACATTGGCCACCATGCCAAGGGAGGTAACCAGCAGAAAACGAAGCAGACCAATCAGCAGGGCCCTGCCCCGCAATTGCTGTACACGAAATGTCAGGACATTATTGATCAGATAATTCGAACTTGCGGCGCAAACCACCGCCAACACCTGGGCCTGTTCAAAGCTGAGCCCCACCAGGCGACGCATGATCGCAAAAACCAGCACATGCAACAGAATGCCGCTAGTTCCCACCAGGGCAAAACTGACGGCTCGCCGGGGTAGGGCCCGCAGGAGCAACGTGTGCAGAATGGAAACTCCAAGATCCCAAACCACGGCAAGATCAAGCTTGGACTCGCCAGCCAAGCGGGGCTGAAAACTAAGGGGCACCTCAGCCACCTTCAACTGACCCCGACTGAGGGCCAACAATTCATAGAGAAATTTGAAGCCATTAACATCGACCTGACGCACATAGTTTAGGCAGCGTTCAGGACGAAGGGCAAAAAAACCACTCATATAATCAGTCAGATTGCCGTAGCGTGGCAAGCTGAATCGGGCCACACGATTGGCCAGGGTGGAATTGCGCTCCCGTTGGCGACTGAGGCCAGCAATCTCGGCCTGGGGATGGAAGCGGGTTCCAATCACCAAATCACTGGCGGTGTCCAGCAAGTGCTCAACGGCGCGGGCAACGGCGGCCGGTTCATGCTGGCCATCGCAATCCATGACAATGACCACGTCACCCGTAGCATCAAGAATTCCTTCCTTAATGGCACTGGAAAGGCCATGGCGTCCAACCCGACGTATCAGGTGGAGACAGCCATAGCGATGGGCCAACTCACGAACCCGATCAGCGGTACCATCGGCGGAATCGTCATCAACGAAGAGAAGTTCGAGATCGTAGCTTTGCTGCAAGGGCAGCAAATTGAGCACCATAGGCTCGATGCTCTCCCTCTCATTAAAAGTAGGGAGAACAACAGATAAGCGCAACAAGAGTAAAGCTTAAATGGTTACTTGATGTACTCCTTCAGCACACCATTGCGATTCGGATGGCGCAGCTTCCGCAACGCCTTGGCTTCGATCTGGCGAATACGCTCACGGGTGACATCGAAGATTTGTCCTATCTCCTCGAGCGTTTTCATACGGCCATCGTCGAGGCCGTAGCGCAACCTGAGCACATCGCGCTCCCGTGGGCTGAGGGTGGCGAGGACGCCCTCGAGATCTTCTCGGAGCAGATTTTTCGCCACATCTTGCTCTGGGTTTTCAATGTCTGCTTCAATAAAATCCCCAAGACGGGAATCCTCCTCTTTCCCGATAGGAGTTTCTAAGGAAATTGGCAATTGGGCCGACTTAGCAATAAAGCGCAATTTTTCGATTGTCATCTCCATGCTTTCTGCAATTTCCTCTTCCGTGGGTTTGCGCCCGAACTCCTGGCTGAGGGTCTTGGTGGTTTTCTTGATCCTGCTGATGGTTTCATACAGGTGAACAGGCAGGCGGATCGTGCGGCTTTGATCGGCAATTGCACGGGTGATGGCCTGACGAATCCACCAGGTAGCGTAGGTGGAGAACTTATAACCCTTTTCGTGGTCAAACTTCTCCGCCGCTCGAATCAATCCCAGGCTACCTTCCTGGATTAGATCCTGGAAAGAAAGGCCTCGATTCATGTATTTCTTGGCGATAGATACCACTAGGCGAAGATTGGATTGAACCATTTTCTCCTTAGCTCGGCGGCCAAGCATCAAGCGCCGACGGAACTTGATCAGGGGCATATCCACCAGGACGGCCCATTCCTTGGTGTCAGGGAAATGGCCCTTATCGGCCTCAAATTGGGCCGCCAGTTCCTCCAATTGAAGAAGATCGGCAATCTTGCGGGCCAGCTCAATCTCTTCGTCAGGACGCAACAGGCGAATCCGACCGATTTCCTGGAGGTAGACCCGAATCGAATCCTCGGTATAGACCCCCTTGGGCCCAACTTTGATGCTGGCCAGAGCCTTGGCCGCCTTGGCATCCTTCTTTTCGATCAGATCCTCGGCACCTCCGAGGTCGGCTACCGCCAGCAGATCATCGGCGGCCACCTCCAGGTCAAGGGCTTCGCCTTCGAGATCGCCAGGGGCTGCCGCCGGCTTGCTCTTCGCCGCCGGCTTGGCCTTGGCCGCCGGCTTAGCCTTGGCGGCTGGCGTGGCCTTGGCGGCTGGCGTGGCCTTGACCGCTGGCTTGGCCTTGGCCGCTGGCTTGGCGGTGGTCGTCGTGCCCTTGGCGGAGGGTTTGGGGGATTTCGCCACCGCCTTCGGCTTGGCTTTGCCCTTCGCTGGCTCCTCAACCACGCTGTCCGGCGCCGAAGCGTTGGTGCTGGGATCGACGATGACCACCTCGCCCGTGGCACTCACGGTGGCCACGATTTCAGGCAGGGAAGACTTGGGCTTGGCGACGACGGGGCTCATGGAGGTGGAGCAGAGGACGTAGTTCGAACGGGGGACGGAACGGAATCAGTGGGGCGGCCAGCCAACGGATCGGCGCGAAGCGGGGATGCAACCCCTGCCAACGTCAACAGCGATTGACCTATCGACATCGAGGACAACCAAGGCGACCGTCCCAGGGGAGGACGCGCTTGCGGGGGACCTAACAGTCAGTCGAAGGGTCAATCGTCCAACTCTCGGGGCCGTGACGGGAAGGGGGAATCCGATCAAATCCCGGAACAATTCAGGGCGAGTAACGACTCTCCGGGAGCCGCCGCAAGACCGAGGGGGGTGGACCGAGACGTCGCAACCGGCCCCGAAGAGCCAGGAACCCAATGGACTGATGGAAACGTAAGGACAACAGCAAGGTCAACGGAGTCGGCAAGATGACGGATCTCCAGGGGGCGAACCGTTGGCTTGCGGGGAATGGGAGGATGGGGGAGCGGCCGTGGCCGAGGCAGTGGTGTCAGGGGTGGTCGCAGACGGGAGGGCTCGATGGAAGCAAGAACTTCCGAGCTGGCTCAACGGGTCTTCCCCAACGGACGGAACTCTGCCCGGTTCCGACAGCAGCCTGATGAACTGCTCAACTCTCACATCTTAGGAACGTCCTGAGACCTTTGCAAGATTGGCAAGCTGACCGGTCCCCTCTCAGCGGAGCCTCTCCCCTGCCGTGGCTGGATGTCTGGGTGGAAGCCGGACGCGAGGGGCAGGTGTTCACCTACGCCAACCCCGAGGGCCTACCCATCAACCCTGGCGATCTGGTGGAGGTACGACTCCAGGGCCGTCGTCAGGCAGGCTTGGTGGTGGCCTGCTCCGGCTGCCTCCCCACGGAACTGGAAGGGAAAACCATCCTGCCGGTGGTGCGCCTGCTCCAGGCGGCCGCCGTGGAGCCGGCCTGGCAAGGGTTGATCGCCGCGGTCGCGACCCAATGCCACACCAGCCTGTTTCGCACCCTGCGCAGCGCCCTGCCCTCCGGCTGGTTAGGGCAGCGTCCCCAGCGCGGGGGAGCGGGCCGGCGCGTCCAGGTGGTCGTGCGCACGGACGAATCTGTACCAGAGCTGCGGGCACGCCAGCAGGCCCTGCTCGAGTACCTCGAGGCCCACGCTGGGCGGCAGCTGCTGCGTGATTTGGTCCAGGCCGGATACGGCCATCGCTTGATCGCTGGCCTGGAAACCCTGCAGCTGATCCGTCGCGAGACGGTGACCCTCCCTCGCGCCACCCCGGTCCCCCCTGGGCCCCAGGACCCACAACCAGCGCTTCCTGGGGCCTCCCCGTCGCTCACCCCCGCCCAGGCCGAGGCCGTCGCCGCCGTGGCAGCCGCCCCACCCTGTCAGGCTCTCCTGCTGTGGGGGGTCACGGGGGCAGGCAAGACGGAGGTTTACCTCCAGGCCGCGGCCAGGGAATTGGCCCGGGGGAACAGCGTGCTGATCCTGGCTCCGGAGATCGGCCTGATTCCCCAGCTCCTGGATCGCTGCCGGGCGCGGTTCGGCAGCCGGGTGATCGAATCCCACAGTGGCCTGGGCGAGGGCCAGCGGGTGGCCTCGTGGCGGCGGTGCCTGGAGGCGGGCGAACGGGGGGAAGCCCTGCTGGCGGTGGGCACCCGCTCAGCCATTTTTCTCCCCCTGGCCCGCCTGGGGCTGATTGTCCTCGATGAGGAACACGACAGCTCCTACAAGCAAGACAGTCCGATGCCCTGTTATCACGCTCGGGAGGTAGCCCGACTGCGGGCTACCCACAGTGGTGCCCGCGTACTGCTCGGCAGCGCCACCCCCTCGCTGGACACCTGGCTGCGCTGCCAGGGGCCCAAGGCGGATACCCACCTGCTGCGCCTTCCGGAGCGGATCGGCCAGAGGCCCCTGCCGCCGGTGCGGGTGGTGGACATGCGCATGGAGCTCGCCGAAGGCCATCGCCGCCTGCTCAGCCGCGCCCTGATCGGCAGGTTGGAGCATCTGCGCGAGCGCGGAGAACAGGCGGTGATCCTGGTGCCACGGCGGGGCTATCGCACCTTTCTGAGTTGCCGCAGTTGCGGTGCGGTGGTGCATTGCCCTCACTGCGACGTAGCCCTGACCGTGCACCGCCAAGACAGCGGTCGGGAATGGTTGCGCTGCCACTGGTGCGACCATCGCCAGGACCCAGGCCAACGCTGCGGCGCCTGTGGATCCAGTGCGTTCAAGCCCTTCGGAGCTGGCACCCAGCGGGTGATGGAACAACTGGCCGACGAATTGGCCGAGCTGCGCCTGCTGCGCTTTGACCACGACACCACCCGCGGCCGCGATGGTCACCGGCGGCTGCTCGAGCGCTTTGCCGCCGGCGAAGCCGATGTGCTCGTGGGCACCCAGATGCTGGCCAAGGGGATGGATCTGCCGCGGGTCACCCTGGCGGCGGTCCTCGCCGCGGACAGCCTGCTGCATCGGCCGGACCTGAGGGCCGGGGAGCACAGCCTCCAGTTGCTGCTGCAATTGGCTGGAAGGGCGGGGCGGGGGGAACGCCCCGGCGAGGTGCTGGTGCAGACCTACACCCCCGAGCACCCCGTGATTCGCCATCTCGTGGACGGACGCTATGAACGCTTTCTGGAGGAGGAAGCGAAACTGCGGCAGCAGGGCGGTCTGGTGCCCTTTAGCCGTGCCTGCCTGTTGCGCCTGGCGGGGCCCACCGCCACAACGACCGCCACGGCCGCCACCGCCCTGGTGGAAATGGTGCGGGGCCCCCTGGAACTGGCCGGCTGGTGGGTGATTGGTCCCGCGCCGGCGCCCGTGGCCCGGGTGGCGGGCCGCAGCCGCTGGCAGGTGTTATTGCACGGGCCTGCCAGTCCCGATGCACCCTGGACCAACGACGGGCTGGGGCTGCCGCTCCCGCCAGAAGCCAGCCTGCGTCGCATCCTGCCCCAGGGGGTGAGCCTCACGATCGACCCCGATCCCCTGGAACTCTGATCCCCCCGCCGTTCAGGCCGGCAGCTGGGGCAAACCGAATCCCAAACGCAGGCGCATGGCCTGCAGCGCCAGCACCATCAACAGGCCCAGCCCAATCACCACCCCCCCCAGGCCGAGGGGACTCCAGCGCCAGCAGTGCAGCTCCAACCCATTGGGGCTGCCCAAGCGCAGCGGCCAGACCACGGCGTCGCCCCGCTGCTGGACCGGCTGGGGCAAAGCCTTCACCACCGCACGCTGCCGCAAGGGGACCAGGCGCACCGAGAGATCCAGTCCGGCTAGGGGCGTGACATCGCTGAGGTCAAGGTCAAATCGCAGGGTCTGATAGACCCCCACCAGCCAATTGCGCTCCTTCAACTCCAGCCGGGGGGGGGGCAGGGATGAGCCAGCCAGATCGGAGGCCAGGAGAAGGCTCCGGGCAAGGGCCGCGAGGGCCCGGTCGGCGGGCAGGACCGCCGTGGATAACCGCTGATCTCCCTCCACCACCATCCCCGCAAACGCCGTGGCCTCAAGGGCCTGGACCCAGCGGCGTTGCCAGGGCAGGGGAGACCCCGAGCGATTGTGCAGGAGATGGACGACCTGCAGCCGCCCTGGTCCGGCGAACCGCAGATCGGTACGGACCTCCACGCAGCCCCCCAACAGCAGGGCAACCAGCAGGAGCACCGTGGTGACCACCAAGGCGAATCCCATCGGGGCCCGGGTGCGTCCCACCGGCGGCGGCGGCGGTGAGGGCGGCAGGGGCCGACGCCGACTCAGTCCTTGCCCCACGCCCTCCAGGGGGGTGGTGCTGGAGAGATCGGGCAGGGTGATGGACCAGCCGCGGGGACGGGACAGGGCAGGCGCCTCCAGCACCATCAGCAGATCCCTGGCCTGGGCCCTGAGGTCCGGATCCACGCAGCGCTGCAGGCTCCGACAACAGGCGGTCGCCCGTTCGGTGTCCCCTAACCCCAGCAACGCCGTGGCCATCAGCAGGCGAATGCCGGCTCCATGGGCGGTGGAGGCTGGATGCTGCGCCGCCAGGGGCTCAAGCAGCTGCCCCACCAGGCCATACTCGCCCCGCTCCAGGGCCTGCCGGGCGATCTCTAGGGGGTCGTCAACCACGGGGTTCCATTAGGGCTGGAGCGCTTTGGAGCTCCCCACCACCATCGTGCCAATGCCCGCGTTGGTGAACACCTCCAACAACAACGCATGGGGCACCCGGCCATCGACGATATGGGCAGCACGCACACCCTGGGCGAGGGCCCTGATACAGCATTCGGTCTTGGGGGTCATGCCACCATTCACCACCCCATCGGCAATCAACCGACGGGCCTCCGGCAAGGTCAACTGGCGCACCAGGGATCTTGGGTCATCCCGGTCGACCAGGATCCCTGGGGTGTCCGTGAGCAGGATCAGCTTCTCGGCCTGAAGGGCCGCCGCCAACTCGCCAGCCACGGTGTCGGCGTTGATGTTGTGGGACTCGCCCTCCTCGGAGGGAGCCACGCTGGAAATCACCGGGATGTAGCCGTGGTCGAGCAGGGGGTCCAGCACCTGGGGGTTGACGCCCGCCACATCCCCCACCAACCCATGGGATCCATTCCCCCAGGGCCTGGCCTCCAGCAAGCCGCCATCGCACCCTGCCAATCCCACGGCCCGACCCCCGACCCGGTTGATTCCGTTGACGATCTGCTTGTTGACCCTGCCGATCAGCACCATCTCCACCACGTCCATGGTGTCCGCATCGGTGATCCGCAGACCGTCCCGGAATTGGGGCTCGATGGCAAGCCGGCCGAGCCATTGGTTGATCTCAGGACCACCGCCATGGACCACCACGGGCTGAACCCCGACACAGGCCAGCAAGGCCAGATCGCGGAAAACGGCCTCGCGCAGGTCCTCGCGCACCATGGCGGCGCCGCCGTACTTGACCACAATCCGTCGACCGGCAAATCGCTGGATGTAGGGCAAGGCTTCGCTGAGGACGGACACCCGCAGGGTGTCCTCAGCACTGACCAGGGGTTCTGAGCTCACGGCAAGGGGGACGCGGGAAGCGGAAGGGCCTCGGGCAACAGGGTCACATCAATCCGACCCGGAGCGGGCTGCTGCACGTCGGCCCGTAGGCCGGGGCCGAAGAAGCGCCCCAGGCGTTGCTGCTGGTCCTGCCAACGCTGCCAGGGCACCCCGTTGGCGTCAAATTGAAGGCTGAGGCCATAGCCCTCGGGAAGATCCAATTCTTGGACGGCCACCAGCTGGGGGGGGTTCTCGTCATTCCAGAGCTTGAGCGCCTCCAGGGAACTTTCGAGATGGGCTTTTTGCCCATAGCGCCAACGGGTGACATCGGCAAGAAGCTTGCGCAACGCGTCGTTGGAGGACTGCTCGCGCAGGGACTTCAGGGCCCCAGGGGGGGTGAGGCGCTGGGGTGGGGCCAGTTCCGAGGACTTCAGGGCCAACCCACCCAGCAGGATTGGGATGCCGTAGAAAATCGTCGGTAGGCTGAGGTTGGCATTGTCGCCGGCATAGGCGATGGAACCAATGACGGTGAGGACCGCACCGGCGATCGTGACCAAGCTGCCGGGGGAAACGAACTCATTCATCGGTCCATCTTCCTTCAACAGGGGCCAGGATGGGCGGCAGCATCAATGCCCAGGTCATGACCCAAGCCCCAGCCGCCGCCACCGACGCCAGTGCCGGGAGCACCGGCGTGATCAGCACGGCCGAGCTGCTTCTGCAATTGCAGCAGGATCGGCTGTGGTTACTCAGACAGCTGGACAGCGGCCACTGGAGTGACTGGCGTCTCGACCTGGCTGCCCTGGAACGGGAATTGGGTCTGGTGCTGGAACAGGCCCAGGAGCAATTGATCGAGGGCTGATCGCCCCACGGCGCAGCACCAATCTTGGCCCGACCGATCAGAAGGGAATGTCGTCGTCCCCCTCCGCCAGATCATCGGGGACCAAGGGCGAGGTATTCCACACCGGCGGCTCCGGAACAGCAGCCTGGGAGGGAGCTGGACCAGGGGCCGCTCGGACGGGGGCAGGGGCAGGCCGTCGGGGGGCGGAGCCGGAGCCCGAGGGGGCAGGGCCGCGGGAGTCCGGCATGGCAGCCGAAGCTATCGCCCCTGGATAACCCTGGGCCGTAGGGGCGGATGCCGCCAGGGGATGGAGACGCGCCAGGGTGAACTCCGCTCGCTTTTCCTTCACCCCATCCGCTCGACTGACGGTATTCATGCGCAGACGACCTTCGAGCACTAGGCGCTGGCCGACCGTCACCCGCTGTTGCAGATCCTGGGCCAGATTGCCCCAGCCCACCACCTTGAGCTGCCCCGAGGGGTCATCGGGGCGCAAGCCGTCGATGCGCACGGTCATCTCGGCCACCGGCGTCTGGTTGTCCTGGGTGTAACGGATCTGGGGGGCCTCCAGCACCTCTCCTTCGATCAAGCAGTGATTCACGCCCCGGTCCATGGCTTCGAGCCCCCATCCTGATGCACAGTCACCCCTGGAACCAACCCCAAGGCGATCGGCTGTGGTTGATTGCGGGGACCGGTGAGGGCCCTCCGCTGGCGGAGACCCTCCTGGCCAGGGGCTGGCGGCTGCAGGTGAGTGTGGTGAGCCGCGCCGCCGCCGGGGCCTACCGCCCCCACCCCGCCCTGGACCTGAGGATCGGGACGATCGGCGCTGGGGCCACCCATGCCAGCGACGCAGGGGTAGCCAGGGAACTGGAACAGGCCCAAGGCCTGGCGGATCCCTTCCGCTGGGTGATCGATGCCAGCCACCCCTTCGCTTGTCGTATCAGCGCAAGCCTGGCGAGGGTCTGCAGCGCCCAGGGCCAACCCCTGCTTCGCCTGGAACGCCCCTTGCTTCCCCTTGGGGAGGCCACGTTGCTCCCGGATCTCCTGGCCTTGGGGGAGCAGGTGGCGGCGGGCGAACGGCTGTTGTTGGCGATCGGGGGACGCCAGCTCGCCTGCGTGGTGGAACAGAGTCCCCAGGCTGTTCACCATGCCCGGTTATTACCAGCGGCCCCAGGCCTGCAGCAGGCGATGGCTGCCGGATTGGCGCCGGAACGGGTAGCTTGCCTGCGGCCTGGGGGAAACGGAGAGCTGGAGCGGGCCCTCTGCCGGCGCTGGGCCATCAGCTCGGTCCTCTGCCGGCGCTCCGGTGGGGTGAGTGAGGGGCTCTGGCATGGGATCAGCGCCTCGCTGGGGCTGCGCCTTCTGCTCCTCGACCGCCCGCCGGAACCCCAGGGCAGCGAGCGGTTGGCGTTAGAAGCATTGCTCAGGCGGCTGAAGCGCCCCTGAACAATCACGTGTCCGTACGTCCCGGGGCCCGGACTTCATCAGGAGAGATGGCTCGCCAGCAATTCCGGCAAGGACACCTGGGAGCGGGGACCCAGCTGGGTCACCACTTGGCCGGCACAGAGCGATCCGATCTGGCCGCAGCGCTCCAAAGACTCACCCTGGGTGTAGCCGTAGAGGAAGCCAGCGGCATAGAGATCTCCAGCTCCGGTGGTATCCACCAAGGGACCGAGCTGGAAAGGGGGGACGTGGATCGTTTGGTCGCCGCTGAGGATCACGGAACCCAGGGCACTGCGGGTCAGGGCCGCCACGCGGCAACGGCCACGGACCTGATCAGCGGCGGCCTCAAAGCTTTCGCTGCGGTAGAGCGAGGTGATCTCCATTTCGTTGGCAAACAGGATGTCCACATGACCATCCACCAACTCCAGGAAACTGTCGCGGTGGCGATCAACACAGAAGGCATCCGAGAGGGAAAGGGCCACCTCACCACCGCTCTGCCGCATCACTTCAGCGGCAGTGATAAAGGCCCGTTTGGCATCCTCGCTGTCCCACAGATAACCCTCCAGATACAACACCTTTGCCTGACGGACGAGATCGAGATCGAGATCCTCAGGATCCAGGCCGACGGAGGCTCCCAGATAGGTGCACATGGTGCGCTGGGCATCGGCGGTGACCAGGATCAGGCAACGGGCCGTGGAGGGTCCAAGGCTGGCGGCCGGGGTGTCGAAGCGGGCCCCCACCGCTCGGATGTCGTGGGCGAAGATCGCACCAAGTTGATCGTCACGGACGCGGCCGATGAAACCGGCTCGCCCCCCCAGCTGGGCCAGGCCCGCCAGGGTGTTGGCCGCCGAACCACCGGAGGTTTCCAGGCCAACACCCACGCTGGCGTAAAGACGCTCGGCCTGAGCCTCATCAATCAGCGCCATGGTGCCTTTGGTGAGGCCATGGCTTTCAAGGAACGCCTCGTCGGCCTGCACCAGCACATCGACGATGGCGTTGCCGATTCCCACCACATCGAAGGTTTTGGTCACGGCCGGGATGCTAGAGGAGGTCATGGAGGAAGTCGTGATAACGAAAGGGCCATCCGGACGTGGCCGGATCCTGCCGGACAGGAGGGGGGATTGAGCGCAGGCTCAGACGCTCAACAGGGCCCGTTTGGGGCCATGAATCGGATCTTCCACCACAATCGTCTGATCCCGTTGGGCACCGAGCGAAACAATGGCGATGGGCACCTCCATCAATTCCGCCAGGAAGCGCAGATAGGATCTGGCGGTGGTAGGCAGGTCATCGAGCGAACGGCAATCAGCAGTGGAGCACTGCCAACCAGGGAGGGTTTCGTAGATGGGTTGACAGCGAGCGAAATGCTCCGAAGAACTGGGAAAGTGATCGATACGCTCCCCATCAAGGAGATAGGCCACACAAACCTGAATGGCATCCAGCTCATCCAGCACGTCTAATTTCGTGATCGCGAGGCAATCGAGACCGTTGACCTCCACCGCATACCGGCCAATCACCCCATCAAACCAACCGCAGCGGCGGCGGCGCCCCGTGGTGGTGCCGTATTCCCCACCCCGATCGCAGAGGTGATCATTGAGACTGCCCTCTAATTCCGTGGGGAAGGGACCTTCGCCCACCCGAGTGGTGTAGGCCTTGGCCACGCCGATCACCCGGTCGATCAGGGTCGGGCCCACCCCGGCACCGATGCAGGCCCCGCCGCTCACCGGATTCGAGGAGGTGACGTAGGGATAGGTGCCGTGGTCCAAGTCCAACAAGGTGCCCTGGGCCCCTTCGAACAGGATGTTTTTGCGGGCGCGGGCCGCCTGATGGATGATCCGCGTGCAATCCACCACGTGGGGGGCTAGTCGCTGGCCATAGGCGGCGTATTCACTGATCACCGCTTCCGGATCCAGCGGCGCCATGCCGTAGACCTTTTCGAGCAGATCATTCTTTTCCGCCAGGGGGGCAAGCAAACGATCCCGCAGTCGATCGGCATCGAGCAGATCGATGACACGGATGCCATTACGTTCCGCCTTGTCGGCGTAGGTGGGACCAATGCCGCGGCCCGTCGTCCCGATACGCCGATCACCGCGGCGAAGTTCCATCGCCTGATCCAGGAGGCGGTGGTAGGGCATGGTGACATGGGCGGTGGAGGCCAGCTTCAGGCCAGCCACATCGATGCCATAGGACAGCAGGGTATCCAGCTCCCCGAGCATCACCTTGGGATCGACGACCGTGCCGGAGCCGATCAGACAGGTGGTATCCGGATAAAGAATGCCGGAGGGGATCAGGTGAAGCTTGAGGACCCGATCGCCCACAACGATCGTGTGGCCGGCATTCACACCGCCCTGATAACGCACCACCACGTCGGCGGAACGGCTCAGGAGATCAGTGATCTTGCCCTTCCCTTCGTCGCCCCACTGTGCACCGATGACGACAACGTTGGCCAAGGACGCAGCGGCCCGAAGCCGCTTCAAAGCACAATCCGTAATCCTCTCAGATAACCCGCCGTTTCGTCAAAGGAAAGGAGCGGATCGGGGCGCTTATTGATGGGGCCAGGAGGGGGAAGGCTCAGGCCCCTCGGGTCACATTGGTGGTGGCCATCTTCAGTTCCTTCTCCAAGCGGGCGCGCAGGGAGTCCGGTAAAGGGCGATTGGGATAGTTTGCATAGTGACCAGCCAGGGAATTCACCGCCGTCTGCATGGTGGTGAAGGAACTCAGACCGTTGATGTCGTTGCGGGGCCGATAGCGCGCCGTGTAGGCATTGATCAGCTGACGGGACTCCTGTTCAGCCTCAGTCCGACCGGGATCCGCTGGGTCAAGGTTGATGGTGGCGAGGAGGGTCTGGGCCACGTTGACCGTGTCGTCGACATAGTTGCCGCTGATGCCAGTTGAGGCGCTGCTACAGGCCCCCAAAACCAGGGTGAGACATAACCCCACCAGGGCCAGGCCCCTGCCAAGGGAAGGCAACCAACCGGAGAGCCGGGAGGTAAGACAGGAGATCCGGCTCAACTGGGCAACCATCGGAGGCAATCGACAGGCTTGCCATCCTAGGTGTGGGGCCCTGGCCCGCTCACCCTGCCGCCGCCCCAGGCACCTGAAGGCCTGAGCGGCCAGAGCGCACGGCCGCCACCACGGCCTCCAGAGCGGCGTCGACCGTCAGCTCCTGGCTCTGGCGAGTGGCACGCTCCACCAGCTCCACAACGCCGCTGGCGGCCCCCCGTCCCACCACCAGGCGATAGGGAATCCCGATCAGGTCCGCATCCTTGAATTTCACACCGGCCCGATCAGGGCGGTCGTCGAGCAGAACATCGAGGCCTTCGGCCTGGAAGTGGCCGTAGAGCCGTTCCGCCAACTCGCTTTGCAGCGGATCCTGGGAACTGGCCACCACGATGATCACCTCAAAGGGGGCGATCGCCACGGGCCAGCAGATGCCGTCTCCATCGTGGTTCTGCTCCACGGCAGCCTGGGCCAGCCGCGAAACGCCGATGCCATAGCAGCCCATCCAGAGGGCCTCCTCCTCTCCAGATTCGTTGGTGAACCGGGCCCCCAGGGCCTCGGAGTACTTTTTTCCGAGCTGGAAGATATGGCCCACTTCGATCCCCCGGGCCGCGGTGAGAGTTTGAGCGGAATCGTGCAGGCAGCGGTCGCCCGGCTGGGCAGCGCGCAAATCCACAACCTCTGGCTCAAGCTGGAGGCCCTGCCAGCTGGCTCCGACCCGGTGCCGATCGATCTGATTGGCACCGCACACGAAGGCAGGAAGCTGGGCGGCGGTGGGGTCGGTGAGACGAAGGAACTTGGCTGACAACTGTTGGCGCGGCGGTTGCGGCAGGGCCGCCACACCGGAGCTTCCCGCCCTGACTTCCCGACCCTCAACGCCCAGGGAAGGGCGGGATCCCGAAAGCAGCCCATCGTCCAGATCCGGCCCGAGATAGCCCAGGGGGAAGGCAGAAAGATCGATGGATCGCCCTTCGCTGCGGTTCAGCGCAGCGACCAGCTCGAAGCTCAGGGGGTCGATCCCCAGCAGAACGCCATGGTCGCCGGCCAGTCGAGCGGAGACTGCATTGGCCAACTTCACCCCATTGAGCTGCTGGTCACCCCGGAGGCTGATGAGCAGCGGCTGGAGGTAGCCATCTTGGAAGCGGGCTAGCAACAGCAGCACCTTCACCAGCTGGCTGGCCTCGAATCCATGGGCCCCCACCAACTGCTCGATCGAGGTCTGACCCGGTGTGGCCAGGAGCTCGCCGGCACCCCCGGTCCGCAGCCCCCCCGGCAGCTCCACGGGCGGCGTGGGCAGGGAGACCGCCCGTTCCTGGTTGGCGGCATAGCACCCATCGGCACTGGTGAGAATCAGGTCCTCTCCGGCATCGGCCGTGACCATGAATTCCTGACTGGCCGAGCCACCGATGGCGCCGCTGTCGGCCTCAACGGCCACGGCCCGCAGGCCGCATCGGCGGAAAATACGCCTGTAGGCCCCATCCATGGCGGCATAGGTGTCACGGAGGGAAGCCTCGTCCGAGTGGAAGGAATAGGCGTCCTTCATGATGAACTCACGCCCCCTCATCAGACCAAAACGTGGCCTGATTTCATCGCGGAATTTTGTTTGAATTTGATAGAGGTTCACCGGCAGTTGCCGGTAGGAGCGCAACAGATCGGCGGCCAGGTCGGTGATCACCTCCTCGTGGGTGGGACCAAGGCCAAGCTCATGACCTTGGCGATCCTTAAGGTGGAACATGATCCCTTCGCCGGCGGTGTAGCCAGCCCAGCGGCCACTGCGTTGCCATAGGTCGGCCGGCTGCAGCTGGGGGAGAAGCGTCTCGAGGGCCCCTGTGGCATCCATCTCTTCGCGAACAATGGCCGACACCTTCTGGAGAACGCGCCAAAGCAGAGGTAGATAGGCATAGATTCCGGAAGCTACCCGTCGGATATATCCAGCACGAAGCAGCAGTTTGTGGGAAGGAATCTCGGCTTGGGCCGGGTCATCCCGCAGCGTCACCAGCATGAGGCGGGAGACGCGCATGGGGGAGGAAATCGAAAGAGGCTGGACCCTATCACCTCCCCCTAGCAACCCAGCCCCACCTCGATCGGTGGCTTGCCCAGCGCGCGAGCCCCCACCGGCCCTGGATGCCGATAGGGCGAGGGGACTGCCCGCCCACCCCCTTCGACCCTGGGATCGGAACGAATCAATCGCGAAACAGCTGCTAGCCTATGGAGGTAGTCCGATGCTTTAGCCATTTTTCCGGTCAGCTGAAGGTTGATCCGAGTTTTTCCAATAGGCTGATGTTCGGGGATTCCCAGCCAACCGATTCGCAGTAGTTCCAATCAAGGCCCCTAAGTGTTAACCGTATCGACTCCTAATTCGTCCGGCATCGTATTGACATTGGCGCCATCAAATTCAGGGCCGAGAGCCGTCCATTTTTGACTACCCTGACCTGCCTCCTTCTCTGCTTCTCATCAGCTCACTCCAACTCCAATCGCTGTGATTCATTCCGCCGCCCCTGACCCAGGATCCGCGACTCCCATGGGCACGTTTGAGGTGGGGAGTGGGCTCGGGCAAGCCTTGTTCGAAGCCGACGCTGGTGCCGGAAGCCCGACCCACGAGCCCTTGATCAGCATCGATGATGTTCAGAAAGCGTTGAACCGATCCCGGGCCTCGGTCTACCGCTATACCAATACGGATCCACGCAACCTCAATCCCCCCTTCAACAGCCGCAAGCTCAATCCGGAATACCGCAGCGATCAGAAAGACGCCCTGGTCTTCCATCCCAATGAAGTGGCTCGCTTTGCCCGCGATGTGTTGCGGATCAAGGAAGTGACGGTTGAGGTGCTGAATTCCCCCTCGACCGCCACCCAGCAACTCCTCAGCGCAATTCTTGAGGAATTGCGCGCGATCCGGGAACGGCTGGACGGGGTCGACGGAGCCCCTGCCGACATCAACGCCCACCGGCACCATCACAATCAGGCCCGCCCCGCCGCCTGAGGCATGGAGTCCGAATCCGCTGCAACGGATGACAGCCGTTGAATCAATGGCAGAATCCAAGGACCGCACTTGCTGATTTCAGCCCTGGGTCTTGGCCCTGATCGCGGCATCGTCCTTTGATAGCACCTGTGGCCTTGACTCCGGTCAGCCACCCCTGAATGGATCATTCCCTTACCGCCGAACCCGTTTCCCATCCCTCGTCCGGCAACGTCGTCCGACTGCGTGCTTCTGGCAACGCCTTAGGCAACGCCCAGAGCATCGACAGCGAAACCAGTGACGAACCTCCCAGTCCGGGCCCCCATCCTCCCCTTCCTCAGGACTGGCCGGCCCCAACCCTGACCCCCCTGACCAGCCCAGGATCCCGCCCTGGTTCCCTTGAGGGTCGAGCTCCAGGCCGGAACCCCATCGTTGCTCGCCCTCTCCCGACCTACCCGGGAGCCGCGAGGCGGCTGCGGGCGATCGAACCCCCGGAGTCCCTGCCTCAACCGCTCGGCCTGCTGGCGGGGTCCGCCATCGCCCTGCTGACGCTGGTTGTGCCCCTGGCCACGGTGGTCAATGATCGCGAGGGTCTGCCCCTGCGGCAGGACACATCCTCCCGTTCCCAGCCCTGGCCTGGTCAACCTGCTGGTGGAAATGCCCGCCGATAGCACGGGTTGGCGCGATGTGGACGCGGTGCCGGAGCTGCTGGCCCGTTGCGTGGCGGCCGCTGCCTACGCCAGCCTTGCCGACTAAGCGCGACGTTGCAACAGAAACCCTTCCACATCAAGGGCCTTGAACACAGGCGCGGGGTCACTGAATCCCGCCGCATTGACCAGGGCCGTCAGCCGGGCCGTGCCGATCGGAAACAGACCCTGACTCAAGCCCGCCAGGGCCTCATCGGGGGCGGCCAACCCACTGGCCCGTTGATAGCCAAGCCACGCCGCCTCCATCTGGGACTGCAACGGAGATCCTTCCGGACGCATTAGATCCACCAGCACCACCTGACCCCCCGGACGCACGGCCCGTGCCAGGGACGACAGGAAGGCCAGTTTGCTGCCGTCATCCGCTAGGGACTGGAGGACGAGAACCGCCATCGCCCCATCAAAGGCGTCCAAGGCACCAAGCTGCTCCACGGTGGCCTGCTGCCAGTGGATTCCTGCCGCACCCACCAGTCGCTCTCGTGCAATCGCCAGCATGGCGGCGGCAGGATCAATCGCCGTCAATCGCCAGTCGGGACGCTGGGCCCTGGCTTCAAGCAGCTCGGCTCCAGTCCCGCAGCCTGCCACTAAGACAGCGGCATCGGCCTGGCCAGCCCGGGGTGAGGCCGCCAGCAGGGCTACGGCCAACCGAGCCAGACTGGTGTACCCAGGAATCAACTGCTGAACGACCAAGTCGTAGGCCGGAGCCTCGGAGCGGAACGGGGAGGCCTCAGTCACGGGTCAAACGCCGATCGGGTCATGCTAGGCAGCCCACCCCATCCCGGTCCGGTGGGGCCATTCCGACGGGCGTTGCGGGGACCACCTGGATTGCATCCCATGGACCGGAGGGGGCAAGGGGCGAGGCATGTTTTAAGTTGGGCGGCGCCATCGCCCCGTATCGTCCGTGCCCACCATTCGTTTTGAACGTGAAGGCCAGCAGGTCGGGTGCATTGAGGGGGCCAACCTGCGCAAGGCAGCCCTGGATGCAGGAGTCAATCCTTACAAGGGTCTGAACAACATCAATAACTGTGGTGGCATTGGCCAGTGCGGCACCTGCGTGGTGGAAGTGCTGGAAGGCGTCCGCAACCTGTCCCCCCGCAGCGATGTGGAGGAGGTCTACCTCGCCGACCGTCCGGCCAACTACCGCCTCAGCTGCCGTACCAGCGTCAACGGAGACGTGACCGTGCGGACGAGTCCGGAATCCGGCGTGGGCAAGGGCACCAACAGCCTGGTCGGTGCCCTCAAGGCCTTGGTGGGGAGGAAGTAGGTCGGGTCCATGGCCAGGCACAGGATGTACAGCTATGCGCCGTGCGGCACCTGCCGCAAGGCCCTTGCTTGGCTGAACGCCCGCAGGATCGAGGTGGACGTGCTCGATATCACCTCGACCCCACCCACGACCGCCGAGTTGCGCCAGGCCCTTGCCCAGTTCGGTGGCCTGGGGCGTCTGTTCAACACCAGTGGTCAGAGCTACCGCGCCCTAGGGGCGGCCACCGTGAAGGCGATGGGCGAAGCCGAGGCCCTGGCGGCCTTGGCGGCCGATGGCAAGTTGATCAAGCGTCCCTTCCTGATCACTTCCGACGGTCGAATGACCACCGGGTTCAAGCCCGAGGAGTGGCAGGACCTGTTGGGGTGACCAAGCGTCCATTCGGCAGCGGCATGGAGCCCAGTCATGCTTAGGGCTCCCGTGCCGGCTGGCCCCCCTTCACCGTCAATTGATCCAGCTCATCAATCAGGCCCTCAATTCCAGCCCGGCTGATCTGGCTGAGGTAATTCCCCTTGAATTCCTCGAGAAAGGTACAGAGCAACTGCTGGGAGCGCTCCAGCACCGGCCCCTGCTCCAAGGCCGAGGCCAGTTCCTCCCAGAAACGATCGACGCAGTGCTGTAGCAGCTCGAGCTGCTGATCATCCCGGCGGGCCAACCGTTCCCCAGTGGTTCGGGTCAGATCCAGCAGGCTCTCCACCATGCCCCCGGCCAGCTGCCGGCTGAGCCCCTGCTCGACCCGCAGCAGGGGCTGCAGCTGCCGCAGGGCAGGGGGCACCATGGCCCCCTGCAAGCTCTGCTGCAGGGCATGGCCAAGCACCCCCTGCAGTTCGGGCGCCAATCGCGGCGCCACCTGCACCAATAACAGCGGCCCCCAGATGCGGACCAGCTCCACCAGTTCCCGTTCGTCGTTGCTCACCACCGTCTGATGGCTGCGCAGGGCGCGGATCCGCGACGGCCAACGCCTGGAGCGGATCAACTGCTGCAATCCATCGATCAACTGCAGCGCCAGCACCTCGAACAGTTCCACCGCCAGCAGAGCCACCACCCCACGACTGACGACCGCCCGTAACGGTTCCACCGTGATCAGCCCACTGCTGTGCAAGCGCTCCAGCACCGGAGCGATCCGCAACCAACGCCAAAAGGGCAGCAGTAGGGGGAGATCAATCCAACGCCGCAACAGGGCCTCGCGCCAGCGCAATCCGGGCAGGCGACGGCGCAGGCGCACAGCCCTCAGCAGGATGTCCAGGGCGAAGACGCTCTGGAACAGCACCAGGTCGTAACGCCAGAAATGATCGGTGGGGCGGCCGTTGTCATCGATCGACCGCCAGTAGTTGGTGGCCACCAGGGGCAAGACCTGCCGATTCCAAAACCTCCGCTGCTCCGACCAGTCCTGGTTCCGCAGCCGGCGATCACTGAGCAACAGATCAGCGGACTGCTTGGCGGAATCGAGATCGGCCCGTTGCCGCAGACGATTCTTGATCTTTTCCAGGGTGGCGCTGTTCCCCGAGGCCAAAAATGGATTGGTGTCGATCATCTGCCCCGTGAGCCTGACCTGCCGCTGCAGAAGCTGTTGCTGAAGGGGGCTCAGGGGTTGTCCGGCCCGATGGCCCATCAGGGCTTGATCCAGCTGCTGGAAGTGATCCAGGTAGGCCTGGGTTTCACGATGGGCCTCGATTCCCTTGATGGGATCCACCCAGGGGGTGAGATCGGGAATGGCGTGAAGCGGCACCACCAGGGGCACCGAGGGGATGGGGTAGAGGTTGCGCTGCAACCAGAAGGTTCGCAGGGGTACGTAGGTGATGTCGAAAGCGACGCAGACCAGATTCACCACCGCCCAGATGGCGACAAACCGATCCCAGACAAGAGCAATCCGGCTGGAGGGCTGGGGCAGGGCGTCATGCCAGCGTGGTCGAGCCATGGAATCCGCAGCGGGCAAAGACTTGCCTAATCTGCCTTCCGTTCATGGCCACCGTCGCCCACCTGTCCTTGAGTCCAGCGGAACCCCCTACCGGCAAAGGCGGCAGCCCGAACAAGCCCCCCTCCTCCCCCTCTAACCGCCAAGATGAGACGGGGGAAAGTCCCTGGGCCTTTTGGCGCAGTGTGCTGATCACCCTGGCGATCGCCCTCGGCATCCGTCAGTTCCTGTTGGAAGCG
Organism: uncultured cyanobacterium; assembly: GCA_903856805.1. Classification (GTDB taxonomy): domain Bacteria; phylum Cyanobacteriota; class Cyanobacteriia; order PCC-6307; family Cyanobiaceae; genus Cyanobium. The sequence continues at coordinate 21,599 of CAIOCZ010000125.1, forward strand.
CGCTACATCCCGTCGGGATCGATGTTGCCAGGCCTGCAGCTCCAGGACCGCCTGCTGGTGGAAAAGCTGAGTTATCGCAGCCGCCAGCCCCGCCAGGGGGAAATCATTGTGTTTCACGCCCCCCACCACTTTGATCCCGCCCTGCGCAGTCAGAACAGCGGGGGAGACCTGGCCTGCCTGCTGGTGAATCTGCCCCTGATCGGCGCCCTGCCCTCCCTCCAACAACCCGCCTGCGATGCATACATCAAACGGGTGATCGGTCTGCCGGGCCACCGTGTGCAAGTCGATCCCTTGGGCCGTGTCCGCCTTGATGGCAAGCCCCTCGACGAGCCCTATGTCAAAAATCTGTGCCCGGTGAATGCCCAGGGTGCCGGCCCCTGCCGGACCCTGGATGTCATGGTTCCCCCAGGCCACGTGCTCGTGCTGGGGGACAACCGAGGCAACAGCTGGGATGCCCGTTTCTGGCCCGGCGGCCCCTTCCTACCCCAAGGTGAAATCATCGGACGCGCCTTTTGGCGTTTTTTCCCCTTCAACGCAATGGGGCCCCTGGGTCCGGCAGCAACCAATCCCGAGCGGCAGTAAGACCTGAGGCCACCACTCTCCCCTTCACGGGTTGGTTCCAGCAGGGTTGATTGGCGGCCTGAGACGGGCAGCTGGCCCCATTCCATTGCCACTCCAGCTGGGGGTCAAACAGGACCCAGCGCGGACTGCCCGTCTCCAGCTGCTCCGGGGGCAGGGCCATAAAGGCGGACGGCCCCCAGCACAGCGCTTGCCACAACTGGACAGGTGACCAACCACGCTTCGCCACCAGTTCCTGCCAAAGCAGTGAGAGGGCAAGGCCATGACCGGCCAGTCCCGGCCGGCGCTGGTCGAGGGGGAGCAGGCGCTCCTCCGCATCCAAGGGGAGATGGTGCACGGCCACGGCCGTGATCCGCCCGGCCGCCACCGCCTCGATCAACGCCTCCCGATCACTGGGCCCCCCCAGGGAGGGCACCAGCCTCCAGCCCTCCGCGGCGGGATCAAGGCCGCCACTATCGGCCAGCAGATGCCACCAACAGACGCTGGCCGGGGGCGGAGCGTTATGGCGCCCCAACAAAGCCACCCCTTCGGCCGTGGAGAGGTTCATCAGCCGCAGCGGCGCCTCCGGGAGCGCCTCCGCTAAGGCGAGCAGGCTCTGGAGGGGCAGGGTTTCGCTGACCACCGGATCGGGAGGCCAACCCGCCCGCAACGCCTCGACCCGCTCCCGCACAAACCCCAGCTGGCCCAGGGAGGCATCGCGCGGGGCGATCAGCACGGGCCGGTCCCCCATCTCCGCCAGCCTCAGCCC
>CAIOCZ010000126.1 GCA_903856805.1 uncultured cyanobacterium
GGTTGCCGTCGAGAAACCCCATCTCACCGATGAACTCGCCAGCCACAAAGCGATCAACAACGTCGGAATGCTCTTCAACGAAAACCTGGGCATTCCCCTCCACCAAAAACAAAAGATCGCCATCGATTTTCCCTCGACGCAAAATCACTCGCGGCTGCTGGATCGTCACGAGCGTTGCCATGGACTGAATCCGTTGCCAGTCCCCTGCGGTGAGATGCCCCGCCACGGTGCCTTGGCTTTGATGACATCGGTTCAGAGGCTTTTTAGCCCTTAGAGCATGGCCAGAATCCCCCCATCCAATCTCTGAAGAAAGATTTTCCCGCACAAAGCAAGACTTTTGAGATCCAGAGTCGACTGAAAAATCCATCTCAAGGAAAATAATAAACAGAAGCAAACCGCTATCAAAACACCCGCAAAAGATTACTTTTGCGGAAACAGGATATCGACGTCGCAAGCCATCCAAATTTCTCAGCTCCGCACCTGAATCTGGAGTACTCAGCAAAAGCAATGAAAGGCCAATTCAAATAATGCAGATACTCCTATCAAAAATAGAATTGGCTAGGCCCTTGAGGGGAGAGCACCGAAGCGATCTAGGTGGGGGACGGGTTAAGACCATGGCCCTGCAGCCATAAAAAGCAAGTTAAAAACTGTCAAAGAATCGCGCGAGTCCCTTCAGGCGTTGGTGTCCACGGCTACTTCGGGGAATTTTCGCCCCTCTTTCGCGAGGGATGACCCGATCCCTCACCCCTCCCTCCCGCAACGCTTCACAGTCCGTTACGTCATGATGGTTTCAAGTTGCCCGCCCGGTCATGACCACGTCCGCTGACCGTGCTCGCCCGCCCGAAACCCTGTCCCCACCATGCGCCTACGACCGCGCTGACTGGGACAGCGCCTTCTGCAACGTGGAGACCGAGCTCACGGCGGTGGCCGTGACAGCCCAACGGGGCACCCTTCCCCCCGAGCTCCAGGGCACCCTCTACCGCAACGGCCCCGGCCGGCTCGAACGGGGCGGCCGCTGGGTTCACCATCCCTTTGACGGGGATGGCATGGTCACCGCCCTGCGCTTCGAGGCCGGCACCGCTCGTCTCACCAATCGCTTCGTGCGCACCCAGGGTTGGTTGGAGGAAGAGGCGGCCGGCCGGATGCTCTACCGCGGCGTCTTCGGCACCCAGAAGCCCGGCGGACCACTGGCCAACCTCTTCGATCTGCGGCTCAAGAACATCGCCAACACCCATGTGGTGCGCCTCGGCGACCAGCTCCTGGCCCTATGGGAGGCCAGCTCCCCCCACGCCCTCGACCCCGACACCCTCGAAACAAAGGGCCTCACCCTGCTGGATGGGGTGCTCAGCCCCGGCGAAGCCTTCAGCGCCCACCCCCGCTTTGATCCGGGCCACCACGGCGAGGAGCGGATGGTGACCTTCGGAGTCAAGAGCGGTCCGCGCAGCACGATCCGGCTGATGGAGTTCGCCACCACCGGCCCCCAGGCCGGCCAGCTGCTCAGCCAGCGCTCCGACAGCTTCAACGGTTTCGCCTTCCTCCACGACTTCGCCATCACCCCCAACTGGGCGGTGTTCCTGCAGAACGCCGTCGCCTTCAACCCCCTGCCCTTCGTGCTGGGCCAGAAGGGGGCGGCCCAGTGCCTGGCCTCCAAGCCCGGCGGCCAGGCCCAGTTTTGGCTGATCCCCAGGGATTCGGGCGCCTATGCAGGCCAGCCCCCGCGGATCGTGCCGGCGCCCCAGGGCTTCGTCTTTCACCACCTCAATGCTTGGGAGCTGGACAAGGCGGGCCCCGATGGCTTCGGCGGCCAGGTGGAAGGTCCGGCGCTGGTGGTGGAAAGCATCTACTACGCCGATTTCCCTTCGATCGGTCCGGACACCGACTTCCGCACGATCGACTTCAACCTGATCCCGGAAGGGCTGCTGGAGCGCTGCACGATCGATCTCAGCAGCAACACGGTGCGCACTGAGCGGCTGAGCGAACGCTGCTGCGAATTCGCCATGGTGAATCCCCGCCGTGAAGGCCTTAACTGCCGCTACGCCTGGATGGCGGTGGCGGAGCGGGAAACGGGGAATGATCCTCTACAGGCCTTCAAGAAGCTGGATCTGATCAGCGGCGAACGGCGGGTGTGGAGCGCGGCGCCCCGAGGCTTCGTGAGCGAACCGGTGATGGTGCCCCGGCCGGAAGGCAGCGCCGAAGATGACGGCTGGGTGCTGGGCCAGGTGTGGAACGGTGCCCGCGGCGCCACCGACCTGGTGATTCTCGATGCCGCCTCCATGGAGGAGCTGGCGTTGCTGGAACTGCCGCTGGCGATCCCCTACGGCCTCCATGGCAGTTTCGTGGCGAGCTGAGGGCCGCCGCCAGAATGGGCGGATGCCCTGGTTCGTCAAGACCGAGACCCTGCGCCTTCCCCCTGCTGAGGCGCACCCTCACCTGGCGGCCCATCGCACCTGGGTGGCCGAGCTGCGCGCCCAGGGTGTGCGCATTTGTAGCGGTTACCTGGTGGATGGCGACGGACGCCCCGGCGGCGGCGGTCTGTTGCTGCTTGAGGCCAGCGATCACGCTGCAGCGGAGGCCCTGATCCAGCAGGATCCGATGCTCCGCAGCGGCGGCGTGACCTGGAGCCTGCACCGCTGGATCGGCGCCGTGGGCGACCTGGCCCTGAGCTGAGCGCGCCCGTTCGGTTCCGCTGTCGGCGTTGGCGGCAACGGCACAACCAAGTCCTCAACTCATACTCATTCCGACTTGGCCTAGGATGGACGCCACATCGTCCTTGCCCCATGGACCTCGCCAAGCCCAGCACCCACGCCAACCTCGAGGCCGCCTTCGGCGGCGAGAGCATGGCCAATCGAAAGTACCTTTTCTTCGCTGATGTAGCGAAGCAACTGGGTGATGCCCAGCTGGCCAAATTGTTCCGCGACACCGCCGCCCAGGAAACCGAGCACGCCTTCGCCCACTTCCGCCTGCTCCACCCCGAGCTCGTGGTCACCGACCCCGACAGCGTCGACGGGCCCCAGAAGCAGGCCATCCTCCGCCGCTGCCTTGAACTGGCGATTGAGGGCGAAACCTACGAGTACACCACCATGTACCCCGAGTTCGCCGACCAGGCTCGCCAGGATCGCGATGGCGACGCGGAAGCTGAATTCAACGAGCAGACCGCCGAATCCAAGGAGCACGCCGGCATCTTTCGCAAGGCGGCCAGCAACTTCGGCCTGCTGACGCCGATTGAACATCACCATGCCGATCGCTATGGGGTGGCACTTCAAGCCCTGGAGGGCAACGGTGTCGCCGGGGAAACCCCCGATCCGCTGCCGGGTCAGTGGATCTGCAAGGTGTGCTCGATGATCTACGACCCGGCCGTGGGGGATCCGGACTCGGGCATTGCCCCAGGCACCCCCTTCGAGGCGATCCCTGAAGATTGGAAATGCCCGATCTGTGGGGCCCGCAAGGCCAGCTTTGTGCCCTATCACTCGCCTGAACTACTGCCCGCCTGAGGCGTGGACCGGGTGGCCTTCAGGCCGCCTGGGGGGGGGTGGGGTGAGAGCCACCCCCTCCCGCCTGGAACGGCAGCACCAGCGTGGCCCAGTGGTCGGGCCGTTCCGGCCTGGGTCGGCGGGCCCGGCGTACGCCGAACGCCACCCGCACCACATTGGTGCCGTCCACGCGCTGGACTCCACCGCCTTCGCCGCCGTGGTTTCCGCCGTTGCCGTTCATGGTCTGCTTCTGGAGTTCAAGCACGGCAATGATGCGCCATCGCCCGGTCGTTGGGTAGCCCCCCGAACCATCAGGCGGCCACTTCGGTGACTGCCAGCTCTTCCACCGAGGGGCAGGTGCACACCAGATGACGATCGCCGTAAGCGTTGTCGATGCGGGCGACGGCGGGCCAGATCTTGCTGGCCTGTTGCGCCGCCCCGGCGGGGAAGGCGGCCTCGGTGCGGGAATAGGCCCGCTCCCATTGGTCAGCGGTCACGGCCGCCAGGGTGTGAGGTGCGCGCTTGAGCGGGTTATCGAGGGGATCGGCCTCGCCGGCTTCGAGGGCCGCGGCCTCGCCCCGGATGGCGATCATCGCGTCACAGAAGCGGTCGAGTTCGATCAGGGCTTCACTTTCGGTGGGCTCCACCATCACGGTGCCCGCCACGGGCCAGCTCACGGTGGGGGCATGGAAGCCGTAATCCATCAGTCGTTTGGCCAGGTCATCCACCTCCAGGCCGCAGCTCCGCTTGAGGGGCCGCAGGTCGAGGATGCACTCATGGGCCACCCGCCCGCCGGCGCCGCGATACAGCACCGGGAAGTGGGGGTCCAGGCGCTCGGCGATCAGGTTGGCGGCCAGCAGCGCCACCTGGCTGGCGGTTCGCAGACCGGCCCCGCCCATCATGCGGATGTACATCCAGCTGATCGGCAGGATGCCGGCGCTGCCCCAGGGCGCCGCCGAGACCGGCCCGATGGCCTGGCCGGATCCACCGCCACCGTCGGAGCTGGCCAGGGGATGGCCGGGCAGGAACGGCAGCAGATGGGCCGCCACGCCAATGGGCCCCACGCCTGGCCCGCCGCCGCCGTGGGGAATGCAGAACGTCTTGTGCAGGTTGAGATGGCACACGTCGGCGCCGTACAGACCCGGCTTGCATAGGCCCACCTGGGCGTTGAGGTTGGCGCCGTCCAGATACACCTGGCCGCCGTGGCGGTGCACCAGCTCGCAGATGCGCCGGATGCCGGTTTCAAACACCCCATGGGTGGAGGGGTAGGTGACCATCAGGGCCGCCAGATTGGCGGCGTGGGCTTCGGCTTTGGCCTCCAGATCGGCCAGATCGATATTGCCCTGGTCATCGCAGGCCACCGCCACCACCTGCATGCCGGCCATCACGGCACTGGCGGGATTGGTGCCGTGGGCACTGGTGGGGATCAGGCACACCTGGCGATGGCTGTCGCCGCGGCTGCGGTGCCAGGCTCGAATCACCATCAGGCCGGCGTACTCCCCCTGGGAGCCGGCATTGGGCTGCAGGGACACCCCGGCAAAGCCGGTGATCGCCGCCAGCCAGCCCTCCAGATCCCTCACCAGGCGCGCATAGCCCCGGGTCTGGTCGGCGGGGGCGAAGGGATGGAGTTGGGCGAAGCCGGACCAGCTCACCGGCGCCAGCTCGGCGGCGGCGTTGAGTTTCATCGTGCAGCTGCCCAGTGGAATCATGCCGTGGACCAGGGAGAGGTCCTTGGACACCAGCTGCTGGATGTAGCGCAGGAGTTCGGTTTCGCTGCGATAGCGATGGAACACGGACTGCTGCAGCCAGCGACCCTCCCGGAGCGGCAAGCCGGCCAGGGGCAGCGGGGTCCCTTCCCCAGCGACCTCCTGGGCCGCAAGGGTGGCCGCAAGGGTGGCCGCCAGGCTGGCGATCGCCGAGGTGGCAGCGTCGGGTCCGTCGGCCAGGGCCCCAAGCAGCCGCTCCAGTTCGGCCACCGTGGTCAGCTCATCGAGGCTGATGGCCAGGCTGGGGTCGTTGGTGGGGTCGTTGGTGGGGTCGTCAGTGGGGGCGTTGAGGCGACCGCGGAGCCCGGGGCGCAGGTTGAAGCCGGCGGCAGCGGCCCGCTCCAGCAGGGCCGCCGCCAGGGGGGTGCGCAGCACCAGGGTGTCGAAGCCCTGGCCCGGTTCGGGGGGCAGGCCGAGCTGGTCGAGGCCGGCGGCAAGCCCCTGGCGGAGGCTCACGATCCGCCGGGCGATCGCCGTCAGGCCTTCGGGGCCGTGGTGCACGGCATAGAAGCTGGCCATCACGGCCAGCAGCACCTGGGCGGTGCAGATGTTGCTGGTGGCCTTGTCGCGACGGATGTGCTGCTCGCGGGTCTGCAGGGCCAGCCGCAGGGCCGGATTGCCCTCGGCATCGCGGGATTGGCCCACCAGGCGGCCGGGGATCTGACGCTTGTAGGCCTCGCTGGTGGCGAAAAAGGCGGCGTGGGGGCCGCCACAGCCCATCGGCACGCCGTAGCGCTGCAGGCTGCCCACGGCGATGTCGGCGCCAAGGTGACCCACGGGCGCCAGGAGCACCTGGGCGAGGGGATCGATCACCACGGTGCTGATCAGGCCTGCGGCACGGGCGGCAGCCAGCAGTGGGCTGGGATCCCACAGCCGGCCGGCCACGCCGGGCAGTTGGAGGAGCAGGCCGAAGGCGTCCTCCGGCAGGTCGGCATCGGCGCCATCGTGGAGATCAGCCGCCAGCAACTCGGCATCGATCAGCTCCAGGGTGATGCCCAGGGGTTCGGCCCGGGTCTGCAGCACCGCCAGGGTCTGGGGGAACACGCCGCGGTCCACCAGAAAGCGGCGGGCCGTGGCGGGCCGTTTGCTCACAGCACTGGCCATCGCCATCGCTTCGGCGGCGGCGGTGCCCTCATCCAGCAGGGAAGCGTTGGCGATCGGCAGACCGGTCAGCTCGCTGACCAGGGTCTGGAAGTTGAGCAGGGCCTCCAGCCGCCCCTGGGCGATCTCCGCCTGGTAGGGGGTGTAGGCGGTGTACCAGCAGGGGTTTTCCAGAACATGGCGCTGGATCAGGGCTGGCGTGGCGGTGCCGTAGTACCCGAGGCCGATCAGGCTGCGGCGCAGCTGGTTGTCGTCGGCGATCGCCGCCAGCTCGGCCAGGGCCTCCGCTTCGCCGCAGGCTTCGGGCAAGCCCTCGGCGGCCGCTGCGGCCGGGAGCAGGATGTCGGCAGGCACGATCTCCGCGGCCAGCTGCTCCAGGCTGTGCAGGCCCAGTTCGGCGAGCATGCGTTCCTGATCAGCGGCACTGGGGCCGATGTGACGGACCAGAAACGGAGCGGTCACGAGGAAAGCGGGCAGCGATCGGCGGATCCTAAAGACCTTGGTGGGGCGGACAGGTCCGGACTGAACCACCCCATGAGCCGCCCGGCCTCCCTGGGCGGCTCTCTACCAGAGGGGGGCTCAGTGCCCCTCCACCCGACCCTGGTAGGTGGCGGCGTCCAGCAGGCCATCGATCTGGCCGGGGTCGGCGGGACGCACCACCAGCAGCCAGCCCTCGCCGTAGGGATCGTTCTGCAATTCCTCCGGGCTGGCCAAGACCGCCTCGTTGCGGGCTTCCACCACACCGCTGATCGGCGCCATCAGGTCTTCCACCGCCTTCACCGACTCCACGCTGCCGAAGCTGCTGCCGGCACTGACGCTGGCGCCCACCTCCGGCAGTTCCACGAACACGATGTCGCCCAACTGCTCCACGGCGAAGCTGCTGATGCCGATTCGAGCCCGCTCGCCTTCGACGCGGACGTACTCATGGCTGTCGGCGTAGCGGCAGTTGTCAGGGAAGGAGAGCGCCATGGCCAGAACAAAAGGGGTGGGGTGGGCGCCAGTCTGTCCGACCGCAGCAACCTGATTCAGGGCGGCCTCAGGCCGGCAGCAACGCGGTGCTGGCCAGGGTGACCAGGGCCCGCTCCAGGGCGATGGCCAGGTGCTGGTGGTGGGTGCCCCCCTGGACGTAGAGCACGAAGGGCTCCCGCAGCGGACCATCGGCGGAGAACTCGCTGGTGCTGCCATCGATGAAGGTGCCCCCGGCCATCACCAGCTCACTGGCATAGCCGGGCATCGGCGCCGGAACCGGATCGAGATAGGAGCCCACCGGCGAGGCGGCCTGGAAGGCACGGCAGACGGTCTTGAGCCGCTCGGGAGTGCCGAGCCGCACCGCCTGGATCACATCGCTGCGCGGCTCGCCCGGCTGGGGATGGACGGCGAAGCCCAGCCCCGCGAACACCGCCGCCACCAGCTCGGCACCGATCAGCGCCTCCGCCACCATCTGGGGCGCCAGGAACAGCCCCTGGAACAGCAGACGGTTGAGATCAAAACTGGTGCCGCCTTCGCCGCCGATGCCGGGCGCCGTGAGCCGACAGCAGGCCTGCTCCACCAGCGCGGCCCGGCCGGCCACATAGCCCCCGGTGGGGGCGATGGTGCCGCCGAGGTTCTTGATCAAGGAACCGGCGATCAGGTCGGCGCCCACCGCCGTGGGTTCCTGGGCTTCCACCAGTTCGCCGTAGCAATTGTCCACGAAGCACACGCAGTCAGGCTGCAACGCCTTCACCTGCGCGATCAGCCGGCCGATGGTGGCCACCGTCAGGGACGGCCGCCAGCTATAGCCGCAGCTGCGCTGGATCAACACCATCCGGGTGGGATGCGCGAGCGCCTGCTCCAGGCCGGCCTCATCCACCAGGCCGGCGGCGGTGAGGGGGAGTTCGTCGTAGTGGATACCGAACTCCGCCAGGGAGCCCTGGCCATGGCCGCGGAGGCCGATGACCTCCTCCAGGGTGTCGTAGGGGCGACCGGTGAGGGCCAGCAACCGGTCGCCGGGGCGCAGCACTCCGAACAGGGCGGCGGCGATGGCGTGGGTGCCGCTCACGAACTGCAGGCGCACGGCGGCGGCCTCGGCCCCCAGCACCCGGGCGACCACCCGATCGAGCACCTCCCGGCCCAGGTCGCCGTGGCCATAGCCGCTCACGGAACTGAAGTGGTGCACCCCCACCCGTTCGGCGGCGAAGGCGTCAAGCACCCGCTGCAGTTGCGGTCGCACGGCGGTGGTGCGCGCCGCAGCCAGGGGGGCGATCCGCTCCAGCCCGGCGGCCACCTGGTCGGCCGCCCAGGCCCCCGGGTCCAGGGCCTGGGCCGGGGCCGAGGACAGGGGCGGGGGGGGAGCCATGGCCTGGGCAGGGTATGGAGGGGAATCCTGCCGGAGCACCGATCCGACCCCGATCGGGAGGGGGCCTGTGACCCTTCAAAGTGGATCATCTCCTCTGGGATATGGACGATGACCCCGAGCCCCGGCATGGCGGTCCCCACGGCCGGTGACGCGAGCCCGGGGTTGCCGCCCGCCCCGTTCACCGAGGAACCGGTCCGTGAGGCGCGGCTGCGGGCTGGCCTGGTGAGTCCCCGGGCGCCGTTGCCGGCCCGGCAGCGCAAATTCAAGGCCGGCACCACCAGTTTCATGCTGGTGATGCACGTCGGGTCGGTGTTCGCCCTGCTGCCACGGTTCTGGAGCTGGCAGGGCCTGGTGGCGCTGCTGGTGCTCTATTGGATCACCGTGCTGGGGGTGACCCTCGGCCTGCATCGTCTGGTGACCCACCGGGCCTTCGAGGCGCCCCGCTGGCTGGAGCGGCTGTTGGTGCTGATGGGCACCCTGGCCTGCCAGAGCGGTCCGATCGAGTGGGTGGGCCTGCATCGCCACCACCATCTCTTCTCCGACCAGGCCAATGACCACCACGACGCCGCCCGGGGTCTGTGGTGGGCCCACAGTGAATGGATGCTGCATGAGATCCCTGCCCTGAAGGAGATCCAGCGCTTCACGGGGGATCTGCAGCGGGATCCGCTCTACCGCTGGCTGGATCGCTGGTTTCTGCTCCTACAACTGCCCCTGGGGGCAGCGCTGTATTGGTATGGCGAACTGGCCGGCGTCCATGGCGGGGGTTTGGGACTGGTGTTGTGGGCGATTCCGCTGCGGTTGGTGGTGGTTTATCACGTCACCTGGCTGGTGAATTCCGCCACCCATGCCTTCGGCTATCGCAATTTCGACAGCCCGGATTTATCGCGCAATTGCTGGTGGGTGGCCGTGCTCAGTTTCGGCGAGGGTTGGCATAACAATCACCACGCCTTTCCCCACTCAGCCCGCCATGGGCTGCGCTGGTTTGAAATTGACATCACCTGGCTGCACATCAAGCTGCTGCGGGCCCTGGGCTGGGCCAAAAAAGTGCGGGTGGCGCGCTATCCCGGCTGAGGGGGAAGCCCGGGAACTCAGCCCCCCGCCAGCTGCCGGCGAATGGCCGCCCCCAGGTCGGCGCTGCCGCCTGCTCCGTTGCCAGCGTTGACCTGACCGGCCTTGAGGCGCAGCAGTTCCAGGAAGGCCTCTGGGCCCAGGTCGTCGTCGCCGGCGGCGCCGAGCACGGCCAGGGTGCGGCGCAGATCCGGCAGTTCCGTTTCCAGATCAGCGGCGGTGTAGTCACGCTGGCCGGCCATCACAGCGGCGAACAACTCCCGCCGTTGGGGCTTGGTGGCCGGGTAGGCCGCCAACAGCTGGTCGCGGCATTGGCGCCAGGGGCGTCCGGCGGTGAACAGCAGGGCCAGGGCGGCGCTGAGGGCGGGGGCCTCCGCCTCATTGATGCGCAGATCGAAGGCGGTGGGGGGCAGCCGCAGCCCCACAAACACCTCCAGCAGATCGCCGGGGCCGAGCACCCGCTGGCCATCGTCGGTGACCGGCAGGGCCGACACCCGCAGGGCCTCGATCACCTCCTGATGACCCGCCAACAGCGCCTCTCCCCGCTGGAGATCCAAGGCGCCGGCGGGGGCCTGCTCCGCCAGCCAGCGGTTCATGCCGCCCAGGGCCAGGAACACCTCGGGGCCGGGGGAGGCGAGTTTGCCGTTGCGCAGCATCGAGAGCTGGGAGTTGTGGACGCGCCCGAGCTCGAGGGCCTCGGCGAGGCCGGGCAACACCCGGTGGGACCAGCCGTTGCGGGCATGCCAGACCCGGATCAGGTGGGCGAAGGCCACCCGCCCGGTCGCGAGATTGTCCCGGAAACCCACCGCTGATCAGAATCCGTATTGCTACCATTGTATCGCTCTGAATCTGGAGTCGGTCCCTATGGCCGCCCTCTCTTCCGCCGCCCCGCCCGCCGCCCGGCACACCCGCCGTCCGGCCGCCATCGCCGCAGACCCCCACCGTCGCGCCCAGGCCCTGCACCGCCCCCGCCGCGGCGAGCCCATGCCGGAGGCGCCAGCCGGCCCCCGTTGGGCCACCATCATCTTCATGGTGGTGATCCACGCGCTGGCGGTGGTGGCCCTGCTGCCCCGCTTCTGGAGCCTGCCGGCTGTCGCGGCCCTACTCGTCCTGTATTGGGTCACCGCCTGCCTCGGCGTCACCATCGGCTAC
>CAIOCZ010000127.1 GCA_903856805.1 uncultured cyanobacterium
ATGGGAGGCGAACACCGCACTGGCGAAGCCGCCCACCATCAGGCTGCCGAAGATGTTGAACACGTTGTTGGCGATCACCAGCACCGCCAGGGTGCGGCCGAGGCGCTGGCGCAGCTTCTGCAGCTGACGGGCCCCCGCCACCGGGCGAGCGCGGCCGGCCAGCTCATGCACCTTCAGGGGATTGACCGTGAGCAGGGCCGCTTCCACCCCGGAGGAGAGAAACGACCCCACCAACATCACCACCACCGCCAACACCAAGGCAATCAGATCATTCATGCCGTGGGGTGACGCGGGGCGATGGGATGGGTGATGGTGGGCGAGGTCACGGCGACCTCCGTAGCGCAACCCCCGTATTTAACCGGCTGTGCCATCTTCTCGCTGTTCCCTCCTGCTCTGCTGACCCTGCGGCCAATGGCGCCCTCCCACTCCAATTCGATCGATGCCCCTTGGCGCGAGGCCTCTTGCCTCGATGCCTCTTGCCTCGATGCCAAGGTGTTTGCGCAACGGCGCCAGCGTTTTCTGGAGGCCTTGGGCGGGGTGGCGGCGGTGATTCCGGCCGCACCGCTGGTCACCCACCACGCCGATGTGGAGCATGCGTTCCGTCAGAACAGCGATTTCTGGTATCTCACCGGCTTCGATGAACCGGGGGCGGTGGCCCTGCTGCTGCCCCATCGGCCCGATTCCCCCTTCGTGTTGTTCGTGGAGCCCCGGGACCCCAGCGCCGAGGTTTGGAACGGCTTCCGCTGGGGCTGTGAAGGGGCGGTGAACCAATTCGGCGCCGATCTGGCCCATCCCCGCAGTGAACTGGCCGAGCGGCTGGCGGCCTACCTCGAGGGCTCCGAAGGGATCGCCTTCCGGGTGGGGCGCCATCCCCAGGTGGAACCCCTGGTGCTGGCCGCCTGGGGCCGCCAACTCGACCGGGCCCCGCGCTCCGGCCGGGCGGCGCTGGGGTTGGTGGCCCCCTGCCCGTTGCTGCACGGGTTGCGGCTGCGCAAAAGTGAAGCGGAATTGGAGCGCCTGCGGGAAGCGGCACGGATTTCCGCCGAAGCCCATGAACTGGCCCGTCGGGTGGCCCGTCCGGGCCTCAGGGAACGGCAGGTGCAGGCCGTGATCGAACAGCACTTCCTGGAGCAGGGAGCCCGGGGGCCGGCCTACGGCTCGATCGTGGCCGGCGGCGATCACGCCTGCGTTCTGCACTACACCGCCAACGACGGCGAACTGCGGGACGGTGACCTGCTGTTGATCGATGCCGGCTGTTCCCTGAGCGATTACTACAACGGCGACATCACCCGCACCTTTCCGGTCAACGGCCGCTTCAGAGGTGAACAGCGGGCGCTCTACGACCTGGTGCTCGCCGCCCAGGAGGCGGCGGTGGCGGTGGTGGGCCCCGGGGCCACGGCCGAGGGGGTCCATGACATGGCCGTTCGGGTGCTGGTGGAGGGTCTCGTGGAGCTGGGCCTGCTGAGGGGCAGCGTGGACGGAATCATCGAGCAGGGGGCCTTTCGCCACCTCTACATGCACCGCACCGGCCACTGGCTCGGACTGGATGTGCACGATGTGGGCGCCTACCGGCTGGGGGAGCATCCGGTGACCCTGGAACCCGGCATGGTGCTCACGGTGGAACCGGGCCTCTACGTGAGTGATCGTCTGGCGGTCCCCGAGGGACAACCGGCCATCGACGACCGCTGGAAAGGCATCGGCATCCGCATCGAGGATGACGTGGCCGTGACGGAGCGAGGCCATGAGGTGCTCTCGGCGGCGGCCCTGAAAAGCGCCGCAGCCATGGAGCACTGACACCCTGCCGCCACGGCCCTGTGACGGGCCGGCGAGTGCGGAGCATGTCGCGGCCGCGACGGGGACCAAGCGCGATGGCGACCCACCATTCAGGGCCTGGATCACCCTGGGAAGACTGGAGGTGTTGATCGGAGCGCCGGACCAGGTGCGACGGACTTACCCAAACGCCATGAGCCAGAACAGCGCTGCCCAGACCACTGCTGCCCAGAACACCGCTGGGGACACGCTCGAAACCTGCCGCTTAGAGCGGCCCAGCGGGCCCTGGACCCCGCAACAGGTGCTTCTGTTCAGCGGCCACAGGCTGGACCAGCCCGACCGGACTCCGCCAAGGTTCCCGGCGGACAAGGAAAGCGCCGCCATCGAGCGCCTCAACGCGGCACTCGCTGGTCTCGGGGTCGGCCCCGATGACCTGGCCCTGGCCCAGGCTGCCGCAGGGGGCGATCTGCTGTTCCTGGAGGCCTGTCTGCGGCGTGGGGTGCGCTGTCAGGTACTGCTGCCCTTCCCAGAAGCCGAATTCATCGCGCGCTCAATCCTGCAATCGATCAACGCCGCGCATTGGCACGATCGCTATGACGCGATCCGGGAGGGCCTTCGCCAACAGGTGGAGGTGGCGCCGCTGCGAATCATGTCCGAGGCCTTGGGCCCCACACCCGAGGGCCAGAATCCCTTCGAGCGCTGCAACCTCTGGCTCCTCAATTCCGCCCTGGCCCTGGGCATCGAGCGGGTGCGCTTCCTCGCCCTCTGGGACGGCGGCGGCGGCGATGGCCCCGGCGGCACGGCGCACATGGTGGCGGAGATCCAACGCCACAGCGGACAGATCCTGATCATCGACCCCCGCTCGCTATGAAGGTCTGTGCGGGGGCAGCAGCAGCGCCTCAAGGACCGCAAGCACGGCGTCCGTTTGGGGGAGGATCCGATCGGCCCCGGCCTCCCGCAAGGCGGCTTCATAGCGACAACGATTGACCAGCTGGTCGGGAGCCTGCAGGTGGGGCGGGGCCACCGCCAGGCTGAGAAAGCGCTGATCGGGGCACGCATGCCGGGCCCGTTGCACGGTTTGCACGTCCGCCACGGTGTCCCCCAGATAGGCCACGGGAGGGGCCCCGGGCCCCAGGGCCAGGTCCCTCCCCGGCCAGGCGGCCAAGATCCGACCCGCCAGCTGCAGGAAGCCGCTGGGATCAGGTTTGTCGGGGGCCTCCCCCATGGCGATCAAGGGGGGATCCACCAGCCCCAGCCGCTGCTCCAGGACGTAGCGCGCCGAGGGGGGCTCCGCGCCGCTCACAAAGCCCCAGGCGATCCCGGCCGCCCCCAGCTGATCAAACAAGGAGGGGGCCACCAAGAGGGTTTCACTGCCGATGAAGCCTCGCCAGTCCTGGGGATCGCCGTTGGAATCGCCGCCGAAATAAAACGAGCTAAACACCTCCACTAACGCCTCTAATGGGGGAAGCGGGGGGGCATCGGCGTTGGGGACGTCCCGTCGCCAACGCCGCAACAGTTCCTGGGACGCCTCCCAGTCATTGTTCCAGCAGCCTTCGCCCTTGAGGCTGTCGATCAATGCGGGGGCCGGGCGCCAACCGCTGTAATGGTGCACCGTTTCGACGATGGCACGGCGATAGCTGGCGGCCACATCGCGGATCACACCATCGATGTCAAACAGGAGGACGGCGCGGGGGGCCAGGGGTGGAACGTCGATTGGGCTGGTAGGTTAGTTGTTTGCCCCTATCCCTTGAGCGCCGAGACCATGACAGCTCCTGACAGCGCCCCAGAGGTGGTCACGGAGGCCAGCACGGCTACGGTCGCCGCGACAGCCACCGAAGCCGCCGTCGAGGGTGTTGCGGCAGCCGCAGAACCCGCCCAGGGCCGTCCGGTGCTCCGGGGCGGCAGCGCTGCCCTGGCCACCGCCACCATCGACGAAGACGGTGTTCCTTCCGGTTACACCCCCAAGGCCGACGAGGGCCGTTTTCTGCTGAAAATTCTGTGGCTGCCCGACAACGTGGCCCTAGCGGTGGATCAGATCGTGGGGGGCGGACCCAGCCCACTCACCGCCTATTTCTTCTGGCCCCGCGAGGACGCCTGGGAAACCTTGAAAACCGAGCTGGAAGGCAAGAGCTGGATCACGGATAACGAGCGGGTTGAAATCCTCAACAAGGCCACCGAGGTGATCAACTACTGGCAGGAAGAAGGGCGTGGCAAGGCCCTTGAGGAGGCCAAGCTCAAATTCCCCGACGTCACCTTCTGCGGGACCGCCTGAGTTCCCTTGGACCAGCCCTGGTCCGCCGATGGGCATCGGCCACTCCACCCCCCAGGCCCCCAGGATCGGTGTTGTGCCACCACCGATCTGGACCTGGTGGGTTTCCTTTTGGCTGATCGTCCCTCCCCCGACCAAGGCCGGTCGCGCTCAGACCAGGCCGCTGGCCTGTTGCTCAAACATCAGTGCCGCCCGGTTGGTGGCCTCAGCGCTGAACAGGCCCGTGGCGATCGTCTCGCTGATCGTGAAGGTGGTGAGTCCGGCGGAGGCCAAGACAATGAGGTCGCTGACCTGACGGACGCTGGCCACCAGCAACCGCAACGGCGATCCCAATCCGTCCACGCAACGCTGCATGGTGCGCAAGTCGCTGAGACCATCCCGCCCCAGATCATTGATCCGCCCCAGATAGGGGGCCAGATAGGTAGCTCCGAGGGCCGCGGCCACCAACACCTGGGAGGGCTCATAGCAAGCGGTGAGGGTGACGGGAATCTCGGCGCTGATCAACCGATGGGCCGCCAGAGACCCCTCCCGGGTCACGGGGAGCTTCACCACCACACGACTCGGGGCGATCGCTGCCAACGCTTGTCCACAGTCCTGCATGGCGTCGCCGCTGCCGCCCCAGGCCTGCAACTGCACCTCCCGGGCCCCCAGCTCCAAGGCTTGAGCGGTCAACTGGGCCAGGCCGGCCAGGCTGCAGGGCTGGCCGGCCCGCTGCAACAGGGTGGGGTTGGTGGTGACCCCATGGAACAGGCCAGTCGGCAACCACTGCCGCCACGCCTCTGGATCAGCGCTGTCGAGGAAGAGGCGAAGACTCAAGGCGGTGCGGACGAAACAACCTGCCACAGCATTCCATGCCTTTTGAGCACAACAGCTGCGGTTTTGGACATCCCAACGAACGCCGCCTAGACGCGCCTAGCGGATCCAGGGGGAACAACAAGGAGGACGCAATCGCGAAACGGTTCCGTTCACACAACCATGGCCAGAGGTGCCGAGGATGTTTTTAGTTGGGGCGGCTGGCCTGAACCCGGGCTAGTGCCTGGCTGAGCTGCTGTTGGGCCTTCAGCTTTTCAGGACTGGCAGGCTGGTTCTCGAAGCCGGCGACGGCCAGTTGGGCCGCTTCCAACTGTTGGGCGGCCGCGGCGGCATCAATGCTACTGCCAAGTTCGGCTGCATTTACCAGCACGGTGACCTGATTGGAATCCACCTCGGCGAAGCCACCCGACAAGGCAATGGATTGCCAGGTGCTTCCCTCACGGACACGCAACACACCGCTCTCTAACGCCGTGAGCATGGACACATGACCTGTGAGGATGCCCAACTGGCCGGTGGCTCCAGGAAGAATCACTTCGTCGGCGGTGCCATCGAACACGCTCTTATCAGGAGCAAGAATTCGCAGGTTGAAGGTCATCTCACTTGGCCTCAGAAAGGATCTTCTGGGCCTTGGCCTTCACCTCGTCGACATTGCCGACAAGATAGAAAGCCGCTTCGGGAAGGTCGTCAAGCTCACCATCGAGAATCAGATTGAATCCCTTGATGGTTTCCTCGAGTTTCACATACTTCCCAGGCATGCCGGTGAAGATCTCAGCCACAAAGAAGGGCTGGGAGAGGAACTTCTCGATCTTGCGCGCACGATCAACGATCTTACGGTCATCTTCTGACAATTCATCCAGGCCAAGAATGGCGATGATGTCCTGGAGTTCCTTATAGCGCTGGAGGGTGGACTGAACTGCTCGGGCCGTACGATAGTGCTCATCGCCCACCACCGCCGGCTGAAGCATGGTGCTGGTGGAATCGAGGGGATCCACCGCCGGGTAGATGCCCTTGGAGGCCAGGCCACGACTCAGAACGGTTGTGGCGTCCAAGTGGGCAAATGTGGTTGCGGGCGCGGGGTCAGTTAGGTCGTCCGCGGGGACATAGACCGCCTGGATTGAGGTAATTGATCCTTCCAGTGTTGAGGTGATGCGTTCCTGCAATTCCCCCACATCGGTTCCGAGGGTGGGCTGATATCCCACGGCCGAAGGCATGCGACCCAAGAGGGCCGATACTTCGGAACCGGCCTGCACGAAACGGAAGATGTTGTCGATGAACAGCAAAACGTCCTGCTTGTTCACATCACGGAAGTGCTCCGCCATGGTGAGGGCGGAAAGGCCGACCCGCATGCGAGCGCCAGGAGGCTCATTCATCTGGCCATAGCACAAGGCCACTTTCGACTTGCTGAGATCCTCGGAGTTAATCACTCCGGATTCCTTGAATTCTTCGTAGAGATCATTGCCCTCGCGGGTGCGTTCACCCACGCCGCCGAACACTGAAACTCCGCCGTGTTCCTTGGCAATATTGTTAATCAGCTCCTGGATAAGGACGGTTTTGCCGACGCCGGCACCACCGAACAGACCTACCTTGCCGCCCTGACGATAGGGAGCGAGCAGGTCGATGACCTTAATTCCGGTTTCAAACACCTTGGGCTTGGTTTCCAGCTCTGTGAGCTTGGGAGCCTCGCGGTGAATGGGAGATCTGAGGGTGGTGGTCACCGGCCCCTTCTCGTCAACAGGCTCCCCCAGCACATTGAAGATGCGACCCAGGGTGGCCTCACCCACGGGAACGGAGATCGGTGCGCCGGTATCGAGGGCCTTCATGCCACGCACTAGGCCATCCGTAGAGCTCATCGCTACGGCACGCACCCGATGATCACCGAGGAGCTGCTGCACCTCAGCCGTCAGGGCAACGTCTTGACCAGCGGAGTTACGACCTTCGATCCGAAGTGCGTTGTAGATGCGCGGCAGCTTGCCGGCCGGAAACTCCACGTCAAGCACCGGGCCAATGACCTGGCGGACGATGCCTTGGGTGCCGGAGGCGGCGGGAGCAGCAGCAGCCATAGGTAAGGGAAGTGGCGTTTGGGAGCCAGCGGGAAGCATACCCGCCAGAAGCGGCGCAACCTTACCACTGCGCTGCGCGGGATCCCGAGCTGGGGTCCGGACGAATCGGGTTCGGTCACCCGCACACTCCACCCAGTCCCCCAGGGGACCCCAAGGACATAAATTGGCACTCGACGGGCAAGAGTGCCAACTCGCTCCTCCGCCCGCGTCCGCGTACCCCCTTCGCGTCCATCCATGGCTGCTGTTTCTCTCAGCGTCTCCACCGTCAAGCCCCTCGGCGACCGCATCTTCATCAAGGTGTCGGAGTCCGAGGAGCGCACCGCCGGCGGCATCCTGCTGCCCGATACCGCCAAGGAAAAACCCCAAGTGGGTGAGGTGGTTCAGATCGGCCCCGGCAAGCACAACGACGACGGCTCTCGTCAAGCCCCTGAAGTCAGCATCGGCGACAAGGTGCTGTACAGCAAATACGCCGGCACCGACATCAAGCTCGGCTCTGACGAGTACGTCCTGCTGTCCGAGAAGGACATCCTCGCCATCGTCAACTGAGCTAACCCGATCACAACCGCTCTGTCCCAGCAGTGGGACCAGCCTCCAAGGCATTAAAGAATTGATCTCTATGCTTATTGGAGAAGTTGATCAATCGCGGTTGTCCATGATCCTGGGCCAGCAGAAAGTTTCCTCCTTTTCAACCTTCGTCACTATCGCCTTCCATGGCTAAGCGCATTATTTACAACGAGCAAGCCCGTCGGGCCCTCGAGCGGGGTATCGATATTCTGGCCGAAGCTGTGGCCGTCACCCTGGGGCCCAAGGGCCGCAACGTGGTGTTGGAGAAAAAATTCGGCGCCCCCCAGATTATCAATGATGGCGTCACGATCGCCAAAGAGATTGAGCTGGAAGATCACATCGAAAACACCGGTGTGGCCCTGATTCGTCAGGCGGCCAGCAAAACCAACGACGCCGCTGGTGATGGCACTACCACCGCCACCGTCCTGGCCCATGCCATGGTCAAGGCAGGCCTGCGTAACGTTGCCGCCGGTGCCAATGCGATCACCCTGAAAAAGGGTATCGACAAAGCCACTGAATTTCTGGTGGGCAAGATCAAAGAGCACGCCAACCCGATCAGCGATAGCAAGGCGATTGCCCAGGTGGGTGCCATCTCCGCTGGCAACGACGATGAAGTCGGTCAGATGATTGCCGACGCCATGGATAAGGTGGGCAAAGAGGGGGTGATCTCCCTTGAGGAAGGCAAGTCGATGACCACCGAACTGGAGGTCACCGAAGGCATGCGTTTTGACAAGGGCTATATCTCGCCCTACTTCGCCACCGACACCGAGCGGATGGAAGCGGTGCTCGAAGAGCCCTTCATCCTGATCACCGACAAAAAGATTGCCCTGGTCCAAGACCTGGTGCCCGTGCTGGAACAAATTGCTCGCACCGGCAAGCCCCTGCTGATCATTGCCGAAGACATCGAGAAGGAGGCCCTCGCCACCCTGGTGGTGAACCGTCTCCGGGGCGTGCTGAACGTGGCCGCCGTCAAGGCGCCCGGTTTCGGCGATCGTCGCAAGGCCATGCTTGAGGACATCGCCGTTCTCACCAATGGCCAGTTGATCACGGAAGACGCCGGTCTCAAGCTCGACAACGCCAAACTGGAGATGCTGGGCAGCGCCCGCCGCATCACCATCACCAAGGACACCACCACGATCGTTGCCGAAGGCAACGAAGCGGCGGTGAAGGCCCGGGTGGAGCAGATCCGCAAGCAGATTGACGAAACGGATTCCACCTACGACAAGGAGAAACTGCAGGAGCGCCTCGCCAAGCTCAGCGGTGGCGTGGCCGTGGTCAAGGTGGGCGCGGCCACCGAAACCGAGATGAAGGACAAGAAGCTGCGGCTGGAAGATGCCATCAACGCCACCAAGGCGGCCGTTGAAGAAGGCATCGTCCCGGGTGGTGGCACCACCCTGGCCCACCTCGGCCCTGCCCTGGAAGAGTGGGCTTCCACCCACCTCTCCGGCGAAGAGTTGATCGGCGCCCACATCGTGGCCGCTTCGCTCACCGCCCCTCTCAAGCGGATCGCCGAGAACGCCGGTGCCAACGGTTCCGTGGTGGCCGAGCACGTGCGCAACAAGCCCTTCAACGAGGGCTATAACGCCGCCACGGGTGAGTATGTCGACATGCTCGCCGCAGGCATCGTTGACCCCGCCAAGGTGACCCGTTCCGGTCTGCAGAATGCCGCCTCCATCGCCGGCATGGTGCTCACCACCGAATGCATCGTGGCCGACATGCCCGAGAAGAAAGAAGCAGCCCCCGCTGGTGGCGGTGGCATGGGCGGCGATTTCGACTACTGATCACCAACGGCACTTGGGTCCTGAGAAGGTCCACGATCCGTCACGACTTCAGGGGGGCCTTTGGCCCTCCTTTTTTTATGGGCTAGGGCCCCAAGGCAGGGCACAACCCAAGCGGCAGCAATCCCAGCGCTCAGGTCTGGGGCCCCACGGTGGTGGTCACTTCGACAGGGGAACCCCTACCTCGCCAAGGGAAGCACCGGAGCAAGGGCAGCGGGCAGCAGCTCTGGAGCAGGCGCAGGGGAACGGGAGAGTTCCCGCTCCAGCATCGCAATGCGTTTTTCCCTCAGACAAAACTTGCAGCCTCCAGTCGTCTGAAGATGTTTTTCGGGAGTGATCACAATCTCCTTGACCGGGTGAACCGTGCACCGAAGTTTCACCGGTGTCTTATAGCTTTTATAAATTATATTGCCGTAATCGTAGTGCGCCCCAAATCTGGCCTGTGCTCGCGACAGAAAGGTCTCTTTGCTAATCGGAGTTCCCATGGATGTGAGCTGGACGCCAACGATCTCTGGAGCTGATTTCCCTAGGGTTGATGGGCACCGACGACGCGGTGGAATCCACACGCCTTTGAATGCATCCTGGAATCAGGATTGTGGTGACTAGGTCTGCAGATTCTATCGGGGTCGGGCCCCAGCCGGCAGAGCTGTTGACAAGCTGACATCATCCAGGCGGCTCGCCTCGCCGCACTCAACCTCGGCTCAATCGGGCTGAAAGCTCAAGGCCACTCCGTTGTTGCAGAAACGCTGGCCGGTGGGGCGAGGACCATCATTGAACACATGCCCCTGGTGTCCGCCGCAGCGGCGGCAATGATATTCCGTTCTGGGCAGTATCAACCGAAAATCCCGCTGTGTGCCCAATGCCTGGGGAAGAGGCTGCCAGAAACTGGGCCAACCCGTCCCACTGTCGTATTTGGCCTTGGAGCTGAACAGGGGCAACCGGCAGCCGGCACAGACAAACACCCCTCGCCGATGTTCCCTAGTGAGGGGGCTACTGAACGGAGCTTCGGTGCCCTCCCGGCGAAGCACCTGAAAGGCTTCTGGGCTGAGTCGCTGTCGCCAGGCGGCGTCACTCAACCGCCAGGCTGGATCGGTGGCCACTGCGGCGGCCTCGGCCCGGGCGGCGCCAAGAAAAGGCACAACGGCCGCCAAGGAGGACAGCAGACGATCCAGACCCCCTATCAGCATCTTTCTACGGGTGATGGTCATCCTGGAGTCAACCGAGCCAGCCGGCACTGAGGACAACAGCCAGGCTCAGAAACACCGCCAGCAGGCTCCAGCTGATGCGGTTCAGGGTGGCTTCAGCACTGCGGGCACTGGTGAACATGGAACCGCCGCTGGCCGCCAAACCACCCAGGCCATCACCCTTGGGGCTATGGAGCAGAACGGAGACGATCATCAGCAAGCCGCTGAGCATCCAAAGAACGGACAAAGTCGTTTTGATCATGGCCTCAGCCTATCGTGCAACCCCAAGAGAGCCTGACGTGGGCTGGGAAGCACCGCCTCTCACTGCAGAGCTTCGAGCCCTAGCACCCTTGTGTCTGTCAATCAACTGTAGCTCGGCCAATCTACGGACTGGGAGCTCAGACAATTTTATCGCATTGGAGACCCAACTCTCATGCTAGATAAATTAAGATCTATTCTAGAAATCCAGCATCGTGCAGCGCCCCGAGCAGTCGCCTCAACGTCCCTCCGGATTCCGGCCTGCGCTGCTTCACTGCTTCGCTCGTCCTAACGCCAGCCGGAAATCGTTGGCCTGCCTCCTGTTGCGGTCGTTGGCCATCGGTCTGCCCATCGGCCTTGCGGGGACCTCCCAAGCCATCCAGCGAGAGGGAGTCGAGTCGTTCCTGGCTCCGACCTTCCCGCTCCCCTCCACGTGGGTTCGCTCCAGTTCCGCCACGCCACCTCCGCCGTGGAGCTCCTCCCACGCCCAGATCTCGACCAATTCCTGGCAGGTGAGCGGACCTGACGGCCGTGACCCCTTCGCGTGGCAAGCCGCAACCCAAGGGCCATTGCCGCCCACGCCCCCTTGGAGTGCCCAGTCCGGGGAGTCCTTCTTGCCCTCGCCGGCTTGGGCGTTCCCCAGCCAGGACGATGCCAAGACCCAGATTATCCGCCTCGCTGCTGCGCAAGAACCGGTCGTAACGCCGCCGCAGCTCCCCCCCAGCGTCACCCTGAGTAACCCACTCTCTCCTGCGACGGCTGCAGCTCTCCCCAAAGTTCGGGGCCTTGGACGGGCAATCACGGTGAACGGTCTCCCCTATCCGGATGTGTCAAACCAATTTCCAAATGCTTTCGCCCAGGATACGAAATACCGATTTGGAGTGGCTCTGCAGGGCGTCAGCAAAACCCGACCCTGCGATTCCAATGGCCGGGGCTTTCTGAGCTGCAGCGACGGTGAATTTTATCTGGATTTCTATCCACTTCGTGGCGAGAACTATAGTTTGGGGTTGGAATGGGGCGTGCAAAGCCTGAGCAGCCGTGGTGGAGGGACAGGCGTACTGCAGGGACAGAATCTCGGCTTTAAATTGGCTTGGAACATCGACAACCTCACCGCCATCAGTTTTGGGGCGGAACACGCCATTTTCCTGGATAACTCCTTTGATCTTGGTCACAATTATTATCTCCTGATCAGCCGTGCCCAGCCCCTTAACGCCTCGCCTGGTGCGCCACTCTTCATCGGAACCTTTGGACTGGGCTCGGACTATTACGGTTGGCGGGGCAACGGAGTCATCCGTCCACTCACCTGTGGGACCCAATCCGTGACTAGCACCAACTACCCCAAGGGTTCCGACTGCAAGGTGGGCTTTATTGGCTCAGCAGCGCTGGCCTTTAACCAACGGGTGACGCTTGGGATCGAATGGTATGGCTATGGGCTGGGAGTCGGAGCCTCGTTCAAGCCATGGGTTTCGATTCCTCTCAACCTCTCCCTCTATCTCACCGATTTCCTTGGTGACTTCCCCGCCTATATCAGTGAAGATTGCAGTCCAAGTCCGTGCAAACCGAGACTGTACGGACGTATTGGCTATTCTTTTTAATCCTAAATAAAGAAATCGGCCTTTCTGGTGGCAGTAAAAACTTCTTGGTCCAATGCTGTCTCCCGGCTTCTGCCAGGTCAATAGCCCAATCTTTTGCAAGCTTATTCTTGAAGCTAGTTGTTGGCGCAACCCTGGGGCTATTAAGTAGATTCTGCCTGGATTTTCGCCCAATGTTCGGCCCAGGGTGGTTGGGGCAGGGAGCTCCGATCGCCAAACCAACACGCTCAAGACCCTAGGAATGACTGTCTGTGTAAAGTGTTGCTATAGTGCAATTAATGCGGGCGTACGCTCGGACAATCAATTTGGCTTCCATGCGGCTTCGACTTCTTCCTTCCATAGCATGCTCAGCCGCAACGGCCCTTGCTGTGCATAGCCTGCCGGCCCAGGCCTTTCCCTCGGGCTCGGTCAACCTCTTCCAGCTTGACCGCCATGGCCTCAGAGTCCTTCCGATCCGTGGACTGCCCTCCACTGCTGAAACGCTGATGGCTGCAGAGCCAGCACCTGCGGCCAGCCAGCCCTTGGCAGCCGCCCCTAACGCAGCAGTGCCGGATGTCAGCTTTGTCGAGCAGCCAGGTGAATCTTTCGTCGTCGAATATACCAAGCCACTCCCCAAAGATATTGCAGGTGACCTCGTTATTCAACAGCGATCCTTGGATCCTTCGGGCGGTCCTGTCCTAAAGCGCTTGCCAATTAATTCTCCCGATATCACAATTTCCCCCGATCGTCTCAGCCTCTCGATCAACCACGGCATTCCTTTGCAGCCAGGTCAAACGGTCTGTGTTCTCCTCCCCCAAGTTGATGGAGCCTCCATTCCCACAGTTAAATCCCCCTGCTGCTTTGCTCCTAAGGCTGTAGCCCTCGTCCCCGAACAACCTCCAGTCCAGCCCGTTGCCCCTGCCGCCTCTCCCGCCCAGTTCCCCTGGTGGATTCCAGTCGCGGCAGCAGCAGTGGTTGGAATCGTGATTTGGGCTGCCACGGATAGCAATGGGGGAAGCTCGACAACAACATGCTCCCGTTCTCTCACATCGTGCTGAACTCAATCGACAGGCCTTTCACGATCTAACTCCCCTATTCCTTCCCATGCTTTCGTTCCGTTCCGCTCTCCTGCTTCTTCTCACTGGCTTGGCGAGTGGAGCTGCTCCAGCGCTGGCCGATCCCCTCGCCAAGCCTGCCTGCTTGGATCCCCATCGCCTAACAACTCTTTCCAGCGTTCTTCCCGCCGCCGATCATCAAGCCACGGCCGCTGTGATCAGTGCCCTCCCGCCCTCGACAGCTGCCTCTCCAAGTCCGTCGTTGATTCAAGGGGTCGGTGGAGTGATCGTCAGCCAAGCTCCGTTCGTGAGCGGCAGTCCGGCCTGCACCTATCCGGTAATCCGCGGTCTGTGGTGATCATTGCCTAAAGATCGTCTTGATCCAATCGTTGTCTAAAAGAATCGGCCTCTTCTGGCTGATTTTTTTTGACTAGATTATTCTAGCGGCGCTGTTGTTTAGGCCGGCAAGCTCTAGGCAATCAGTGCTTCCGTTCTGCAGACACCCGTCGACTGAAGCGCTGGTTGAATCAGGGAAATTCCCGTCATACGAGCCGGCTTGGGGAGGTCGAGAATTTCCAAGAGAGTGGGCGCAATATCGGCCAATCCACCACCCTCGCGCAGCTCCACGTTGGTGCCATGGCCCGGCAGTTTACGTCGCTCCCCTTCCACCAGGATCACCGGCACGGGATTGGTGGTGTGGGCTGTCCAGGGACGTCCATCCGGCCCCTGCATCACTTCGGCGTTGCCATGATCTGCGGTGATCAACAACGTGCCGCCCATGCGATTCGTGGCCTCCATTAGTCGTCCGACACAATGGTCCACCGTGGCAATGGCCTCGGTGGTGGCTGCCATGCGGCCGGTGTGGCCGACCATGTCCGGATTTGCATAATTAATCACCACCAAGGAATAGATTCCTTTTTGAATGGCAGCAATGCAATTCTCGGTGAGCTTCGCTGCGGACATTTCCGGAGCTTGGTCGTAGGTAGCAACCCGCGGTGAGGGAACAAGATGGCGATCTTCTCCGGGAAAGGCCTGCTCAATGCCACCGTTCATGAAATAAGTGACATGGGGATACTTTTCCGTTTCCGCCGTGCGGAACTGGCGGAGTCCCTGCTCGGATACAACCTGACCCAACAGACCATCAAGGGATTCAGGAGGGAAGGCCACCTTGACCGGCAGCCCCTGCTCATATTGGGTAAACGTCACCACATGCAAGGGGGTGATGACCTCCCGTTCAAAGCCACTGAATTCGGGCATCACCAAAGCCCGGATTAGTTGGCGTACACGATCGGGACGGAAGTTGAAGCAGACGAGGCCATCGCCCGGACGAATCTGGCCATCCTGCAGACGGACAGGTTCAAGGAATTCATCGGTGATCTCCTGGGCATAGGAATCAACCAGGATCTGTTGGGGTGTTCTTTGATCTAACGGGCTGGGACTACAGAGCAGGTGGTAGGCTTTCTCGGTACGCTCCCAACGATTGTCGCGGTCCATCGCCCAGTAACGGCCGCAGAGGGTGGCAATCCGACCGACGCCAGCGGCCGCTATCTGACCCTCAATTTGCTCGACAAATTTCGCGGCGCATGTGGGGGCCGTGTCACGGCCGTCGGTGATTACATGCACCGCTACATCCTGCAGTCCGCGTGCGCGCGCCCAAACCAACAGTCCACCCAGGTGATCGACGTGGCTGTGCACCCCGCCATCGGAGCAGAGACCGATCAGGTGGAGGCAGCCCCCTTCGGCGAGCAGCTGATCAGCCAGGTGATTGAGGTCGGCATTCGCTGCGATACTGCCGTCCCTGACGGCTTGGCCGATGCGGACCAACTCCTGTCGGATGATCCGACCGGAGCCGATGGTGAGATGACCGACCTCGGAGTTGCCCATCTGATCGTCCGGCAATCCCACCGCTGCCCCACTGGCTTCAATAAGGGAATGGGGATAGGCCTCCCAAAGCGCATCCATTACCGGGGTGGTCGCCTGGTGGATGGCGTTGTGTTCACCGTCGTGGCGGTAGCCCCATCCATCCAGGATGGCGAGCACCACCGGAGCCACCGCAGCAGATTCAGAAAAGGCAGGCAGGGGATCGATCCCAGGGGCGGCACCGCTGCCAAGGGTGATGGGCTGTGGAGAAGGAACTGCTTTCACCCTGACGCCCAACTTCCGTTTTTATCTATGTTCGAAGCCAACCTACAACCAGCTCAGGGCGGGGCCAGGAGGGCCCGGGAGGGCGTCAGGTTTTGGCCACACACCACCCATTGGAACCCGGGAAATACCATGGATTGGCATGTCAGTGGCCCCATGCCAAGGTCCTCCGCGCCCGCGGAACCGGGACGCAGCCTGGAACTGCTCTCGGCCCAGGAACTAGGGCGAACCCTCGACCGATTGGCCTCCCAGGTGCTGGAATCCGCCGCCGATAGCCAGGCCCTGGTGCTCCTGGGCATCCCCACCCGAGGGGTGGCCCTCGCCCGGGTGCTGGCCCAACGCCTGGAGGCGATCTGCGGCCATCGGATCGCTCAGGGCAGTGTTGATCCCACCTTTCACCGGGATGACCTGGAGCGGGTGGGAACCCGACTGGTGGAAGCCACCCATCTGCCGGTGGGGCTAGATGGTCGCCAAGTGCTGCTTGTGGACGACGTGATCTTCACCGGCCGAACCGTTCGGGCCGCCCTCGAGGCCCTGCAGGCCTGGGGGCGCCCCAGCCGGGTGCAGCTGTTGGCGATGGTGGATCGGGGTCATCGGGAATTGCCGATCCAGCCGGATTTCTGCGGTCGGGTGGTGCCCACAGCGCGACACGAAACCATCGAACTGCGACTTCAGGATGTGGACGGAGAGGAAGGGGTCTATCTCCTCCGGCCCGACTGATCCTCAGGCCAACGCAGCTCAGACCAACTCCAACTCATCGGCCCGGAAATGGGCCCGAAACTTCCCGAACGCCACCACCACCGGCAGGGTGGGACTGATCGGCCGGCCTTTCCATTCGGTGAGCTGTTGCAGCACTTCACCCTGCTGCCCCTCCATGTCATGGGGCTGACCACGATGCTGGGGGTGGTGGAAAAGGACGACGCTCCGACACACCCGCACCTGATCGCCTGGTCCCATGCTGAAGCCCCAACACAATGGGGGCAATCCTGTCACGGGGGGCTCCCCTTCGCTCGGGGCCGTCGGCCTCAGCGCTGACAAGCGCTCTCAGGCCCCGCCTCCACCACCCGACCACCCAGTTCACGACACCCCTCCTCAAAGGCCTGCCATTCACCCATGCCTGCGCTGATCCGCTTGCGGACTGCGGCGTCGAGCTGATCGAGCGGCACACTGCTCGGGAGCTCACCATGGCTGTCCGGCCCATGGTCCCGCGCTGCCTGCTGGGCCAGCCGCGCCTCGACCCGCCGCCGCAGCGGAGCGATCTGCCCCCGCCACCAGGGGTGGTCGATGCGGTTGAGTGCGTCGAGGGCCTCCCACCAGCGGGCCTGCTGGGCCAGCCGCTCGGCCCGCTGCTGCTGCTGGCGATTGCGCTCCCAGATCTGGCGTAGCGGCCGCTCCAGGGATTCCGCGCCCGCCTCGCCCTCCTGCAGGGGAGCGAGGGCCGCCAGGGCCCCGGCTAAATCACCGGCCTGGAACAGGGCCAACCCGTGGCGCCGCCGCTCCGCCCGCCAGGCCGCCAGTCTCTGGCGGTCGTCAGGTACGCCTGCGGCGGACTCCGCGAGCTGATGCTGGAGCCGGAGCGCTGCAGCCCATTCACCGTTTCTCCAGCGTCGGGAGGCCGTCTCCCGGAGGCAGGGGCCGACCTCCAGGGGCTGGGCACCAGGCAACCAGGCCAGCGCCTGGCCCTGATCGCTGAGCCGGAGACATTCCTCGATCCGACCGCTGATCACGGCCTGCTGGAGCCGGGCGGACAGTTGCCGTTGCCATCCGAGCAAGGCGGCGTACACCATGGCGACCCCTGCCAGCACGGCCACCAGCCCGACGCGAGTCCAGCGTGACGGGCGATAAGCCAAGGGGGACGGAACCAACGGATGTTTGACCCTTGTAAACAGGCCCCCATCAACGGGCAGGGTCGGGTGGTCGCTCAGCGCACCGGACCCAGGCACCGGGGCGTCAACGGCACGCCGGCCCGCAGGTCCTCACCCTGCAGCCGCAGCTGTCCCTCGGCATCGATGGCGAAACGCAGCCGCAGGCAGTCCTCCCCCTTCCGTCCCGGCAGCGCCAGTGGTAACGGCTCGGCCGGGGCCCCCCAGGGCTCCACTCGGAGCCCGGCACTGCTGCCGCGAAGCACCACCGGGACCCCGGCTTCGAACACCACCTCGGCCCGTTGCTCTGGCAGCGGTTCCCCTAAGACCAACTCCAGGGAGCGCTGGCCATCACAGCTGGCCGCCAGCACCAGCTCTAGGGGCTGGTCGGTGGGCCAGCCCTGGCCCGCCACAAAGAGGGGATGCCAATGGTGGCCGTGACGGCGACGGTCCCAGCAGCGCAGGGCCACGCCTCTGCTGAGCACGTCCTTGAGTTGAACTCCGGGGGTGAGCGCAAGGGCCCCGAGGGCCACCGCTTCCACGGGCCACTCCCCCCGCTGCGGCACCCCTGGGAGCCGCTCGGCCAACCAGCGGTTCAGCAAGGGCAACCGACTGCCGCCGCCCACCGGCAACACCGCATCGATTGCCAGGGAATCCAGCCCCTCCCCACGGGCGCAGGCCAGCACGGTGTCCAGCAGGCCATCGAGTTGCATCAGCAGCCCCCGCTCCACCAACACCCGTTCCAGCCCCCGGCGATCCCAGCGCAGCAGTCGGGCGGGCTGGCCAGGGGGGCTCCACAGCTGCAGGGCCTCCTCCTGGTCACTGAGCTGACACTTGAGCCCTTCAGCCGCCCGCAGCAGGGACGGAACCTGGGCGCCGTCGGGACAAAGCTCATCGGCAATCCAGCGATCCAGATCCCGGCCCCCCAGCGCCACACCAGCCTTGCCGATCACCCGGGCACAGCGCAGGACCTGGCCACTGCGCTCCAGATTGCGACCGGCAAATCGGAGGAGCTGGGCGATCGGTGCGGCCCGGCCCTCTCCGCCCTCCAGGGCCACCAGGCTGAGGTCCAGCGTGCCGCCGCCAAAATCCACCACCAACACCCGACTGCCCGGCGGCAAGCCCGCCCCGATCGCTGCCGCCGTGGGCTCATCCACGAGGGCCAGCTCTGGGACGGACCAGTCCCGGGTCACCGCCTGGAGCCAGCGGCGGTAGCCGCGGTAAGTCTCGATCGGGGCGGTGAGCACCAGCCGATCCGGGGCCAGGTCAGACGGCAGGGCCTGCCAAAGCTGGTGCAGCAGCAGCCCACCGGCCTGCTCAGGCGTCAACAGGGCTCCGCTGGGGGAAGGGGAGGCGCCGATCCAGCGCTTGAAGTCGTGGCAGAGGCCGGGTCCGTCGGCATCGGCCAGGCCGGCCTCCAGCACCTGACGGCCCAGCAAGGGCCGTTCCTGGTCGGGATCCGCCAGCCAAAGGAGGCTTGGCACCACACAGGGGGCATCGAGGCTGTAGGGGGGCAGGGCAAGCAGCCGAGCCGGTGCCCCGGGCTCCTGCCAGGCCACCACGGTGGTGGTGCTGCCTAGGTCGATGGCAAGGGTTCCCGTCATGGGTGGCGCGGTGGGGGCGATGGGGGAGTTACTGGGTGGTGCTTGGCGGTGCTTGGCAGTCCAGAGGGGGCCGTCCGATGCTGACCTAGGCTGAGATCAGCTTGTGGTTGTTGATGCAGAGCACCGCCGACCTGACCCCGAAGGAACTGGCCCGACGGGCCGAAAGCCTGATTCGCCATTCCAGCAACCGCTACCTCACGACGGTGCGCATTGCTTTCCGGGCCAAACAGCGACGTTTCGACGACTTCGACGGCCTGTTGGATGATTCGATGATCAAGCCGGTGCAGCAGGCCATTGTTGAATTGAGCGATGAGCAGGATCAACCTGATCTGCTGCCGGGCTGATTCCCAATTGTGCTGATGCAGAGCGGCTTGGGCTGGCGGTTGGCGGTAGATCCGTCCCGCCAGCCCTTTGCTGTTCTTGTTGGCGGGGCTGATTGGGCTGCTGAGTTGAGCGCGGTGGAGGCGGTGGCCCTGCAACGGGGGGTGGCCACCCTGGTTCGCCAGCACAACGAAATCGGCGCGCAGCTGATGGCGGAGGAGGCGATCTGTCTGGAACTGGCGATGGATCTTGATCCGGGCGAGCTCTGGCTTGAGTTGGAGGGCGACCGGGAGCAGTGGCAGCTGCGCTTTATCCTCACTCCCACCTTGGGCCAGCGGGGCGTGGAGGGGGGCTGGAGTGTCGACGCCAGTGCGGCGATGGCGGCGGCGATGGAGGTGGTGCTGGTCCAGGTTCTACCCGTGAACGCCCAATCTCCCGATGAGACGGAGGCAGCGAATCCCCATTGATCAGCAGTTCTGATCCACGAGACCCAGGTTCCTGGATCCCCAGCCGATGGCGGGTTTTTTCACAGTTTTTCCGCACCAGGCCCCCCAAGCCCGCCGCTGGGGCCGTCGCCTTGGGGAGAACCGGTGCGGCGGCGGCCAGGGGATTGACAGCCCGGGCCTGGGGGTCACGACCGTCGAGCCTGGAGGATGGCCGTGGGCTTAAACGGGACGCGGCCTGCATTCTCAGGCTGCGATTCCCGGCCCATCCCCCCAGCGCCGCCCATTTGACGACGACGCCCCCATGTGGAGAAGTAGGGGCCCGATGCCCCCGAAGCGATGACCACCGAGGATTGGGGCCTGACCGTGAGCCTGCGGGCCGAGGTCCCGGCGCCGCTGCTGGTGGCGATGCGCCAGTTCATCGAGCGCCATCCGCACTGGGACCAGTACCGCCTCGTGCAGGCCGCCCTGGCGGGTTTCCTGGTCCAGAACGGCAGCAAGGATCGCGGCGTGACCCGCTGCTATCTGGCCAATCTCTTCCCCAACCAGGGAGACTTCCACCGTAAGGACATGCCCGCCCCGGCAGGGCAGCACCCCCCCCTGGCCCTGCCGCACCCAGAACTCCACGACCCTCGGGACAGCCAAGGGGATCGGCTGGTGGCCTGAACGGGCGGATGGACCGTTCTGCCGGGGTCAGTCAGCCCAGGGACTCTGGCGCCACGCCCAACAGGCCATAGAGACGCTGAGCACTGGCCTCCGGCACCGGGAGGATCGAAAGCCGATTGCCACGCTTGACCACCGTTAAGGCTTCGACGGTGAATTGCTCCCGCAACATATCCAGGCTGAGCAGGTGATCGAAGGTGGCCAGATAGCGGAGTCGGGCACAGTCCCAACGGGGGGAGGCTTGGCTGGAGGAGGAATCAAAATACTTTGAGGCCGGATCAAACTGACTCGGATCGACCAGTCCCGTTTCAATCACTTCCATCAATCCAACGATGCCAGGGGGCTTGGAGTTGGAATGATAAAAAAATGCCCGATCACCAGGTGTCATGTTGCGCATGAAGTTTCTGGCTTGGTAGTTGCGAATCCCGTCCCAGAGGGTGCTGCCCTCCTGGGCGAGATGGTGAATGCCGTAGACCTCCGGCTCACTTTTCATCAACCAATGGGCCATGGGAGAAGGCGGCAATCAGAGGGCCAACACCAACTGGCGAAAGTGCTCGCCACGGGCTTCAAAATCGGTGTACTGATCAAAACTGGCACAGGCTGGCGACAGCAGCACGTTGCAACGCCCCTTCGCCTTCGCCAGCTCCACCGCCAGCTCCGCGGCCAGGGGCACCGCCTCAGCCAACCCCTCCACCGCCACGATGCGACCGCCGTAATCGGCCCCGGCCAGCAGGGCTTCGAATTCGGCCCGGGCTGCGCCGTACAGCACCACCGCGGCAGCTTGACGCTGCAATTGCGCTAACCAGCCTGCGGCATCCCCCACCTTCGACTGACCGCCGGCCAGCACCACCAAGGGCCCCGGCAGGGCCCTTAACGCCACTTCAGAGGCGTCGTAGTTGGTGGCCTTGCTGTCGTTGAACCAGGTCACCCCCGCCTGTTCGTGGATGCGCTCCAAACGATGGGGCACGCCGGGAAAGCAACGGAAGGCCTCGGCCATCAACGCCGGGTTGAGATTGAGGTGCTGGCCCACGGCTGTGGCCAGAAGCAGGTTCTGGCGATTGTGCTCCCCGGGCATGGCCAGCACATCGGCGGGGAACAGGGCTCCCTCAGGACCCCAGACCACCCCCTGGTCGATCCAAAGCTGGGGCTCCAGTCCAGGGCCGAGGCCAGCCCTGGGCCCGCTGGTGACCCACTGGGCGTGGTCCCAGCTGGCGGCTCCACGGCGGAGATCGGGATCATCGGCATTGAGGATGCGCACCCGACTGTTGTCGAGCATCTGACGCTTGATCGCCCGATAGTGATCCAGGCTGCCGTGGCGCTCCAGATGGTCCGGGGTGAGGGTGGTCCAGAGTCCGATGGCGGGTGCCAGGTCTGCAGCGGCCTCGATCTGATAACTACTCAGTTCCACCACCATCCAGTCCGGACGCGAACGGTGGGCGGCCTGGCGCTCGAGGGCCAGCTCTGCAGCCGAAAAGCCGACGTTGCCGCAGAGGGGAGCGTCGAGGCCGGCATGCTCCAGCAAGTGATGGATCAGATGGGTGACGGTGGTCTTGCCATTGGTCCCGGTGATCCCGATCCAGGGGACATCCAGGGTGGCCTCCCAGGCCGGCACCATCTCGCCCACCACCGTCACCCCCCCCCGCCGCAGCTGCTCCAGGGTGGGGTGGTCCCAGCGGATCCCTGGGCTGACGACCACCGTCTGGGGAGGGGATTCCAGACGCGAGAATGAAGGGAGGGCGAGGGGAACGCCCAGCATGACCTCGATTCCCTCGGCGGCCAGTTCACCGGCCCGGGCCCGCAGGCTGTCGTCGTCACGGCTTTCGAGCAGAACGACCCGCTCACCCCGGTGACGCAACAACCGAGCCGCACCGATGCCCGATCGACCCAGACCAACCACCACCGTGAATGGGGCCGGCGCTGGAGCTGGGGGCTGGGGCACGATAAAAAAGACAGGAAGAATGGGCGATACTGGAATCGAACCAGTGACTCCTACCGTGTCAAGGTAGTGCTCTACCTCTGAGCTAATCGCCCGAATTGTGCCTGGCAAGCGCTTCAGGGAAAGCCGTTTTTCGAAGCACCTGCAAACAGTGCTCCGTCCAACGTTGCCGGCGGGGTTGACGTCGTTCCTGATCAGTAGGGAACTTAGCAGTCTGAGGGTCGGGCTAGGTGCGCAGCATCACGATGCGAAGCCGGCCGCGTTTGGTGGCGTCCACCGAGGTGATGGCCAATTCGCCACGCCCCTCCAGCTGCACCCGCTCGCCAACGGCCAAGGGCCGGCTGGGGGTACTCACCGGCTGCCAATCAATCCGCACGGCCCCCTGGCGGATCAGATCCACCATGCGACTCCGGGACACCCCGAATCCGGCGGAGGCCACCGCATCCAGCCTTACGGACGCCTCCACGGTGGTCAGCTCCCGCGGTGGGCGGTGGGTGGGCAGCTGCAGCGCCTCCAGGGGGCGCGCTTCAAAACGCACGTCCACCGTGCGGGCCTGCCCCTGCTCACCATCCAGCCGGCGGGCCAGATCGGCCAGGACCACCGCCTGGCCACCCCGATCCCCTCGCCGCCAGAGATCGCCGATCTCCGCTTCGGCCGCCCCGCCCCGCCGCAGCGCCGCCCGCAGGTCATCGGCGGACACCGGATCGAATAGAAAGTTTCCGGCGATCTCCAATCCGGAAAGATCTGCGTCCAGTTCGGCCACCGGCCTGGCGGAATCCTGCCGCTGGAAGACCAGCCGGCGGCGTTCGGCACCCTCAAACCCACCGGTGTTGGCGAGGGCCAAGTCGGTCAAGGAACCCAGGCGCCGTTGGGCCTCATCGCGCAGATCGGCCGCGACAAACCCGCTCCACACCGGTTGCCAGGTGCGCAACGCCTGCTCCGCCGCCGTGATCAACGGTTCCAGGGCGCTGGGTTGGGACGACCCCTCAAGCAGGGTGCGGTGCGACAGCATCGGCTTGCCCCGCTCAGGTCTCGCCGAGGCGCACCACCGCGCGGGGGCGGGCCTGCTGCAGGAGCGTCCAGGGCATGTCCCGACCAGGGGCTTGCTCCAGCAGTAGCAGCCAATTCCCCTCATCAAGGCGGTTGAGCAGGGTGCGAATGCGGTCGTCTTCCTCCGAACTGACGCTGGCCGCGGCGGCGAAACTTCCCATCCAGCCGGAGGCCATCCCGAGCAGGCCACCGATCAGCGGTTCCCCCCAAGGGCCCACGCCATCGAAGGTATGCAGGTCGGTGATCTGGGTGAAGGTGACTCCGGCCAGAAAGCCGAAGGGCAGCAACCAACGCACCATGGATTTCTGGCGCTGGCGCCGGGCCGCCGCCGGATCAAGCCGCTCCACCTGTGCCAAGGGCGTCTCCCCCTCCCCGATGGCCACCAGGCGGGGGAACGGTGGCTGATGGGCCGCGAGGGTCTCCATCAGCTGCCGCAGGCTGTTGTGATCGTCAAGCACCACCACCACGCTCAGGCCCACGGGCTCTCTCCAGATCGGGAACAACGTCGCTCACTACACTGCACCTCCGGCCCGCCCCCAAGGCATCACCCCTTTTCAGCCTGTCATGACGAAGGTTCTGGTCTCCGATCCCATCGATCAGGCGGGCATCGACATCCTGTCCCAAGTGGCCCAGGTGGATGTGCGCACCGGCCTTCCCCCCGAGGAACTCAAGGCCATCATCGGCGACTACGACGCCCTGATGATCCGCTCCGGCACCCAGGTCACGGCCGACGTGATTGAGGCCGCCAACCAACTTCGCATCATCGGTCGAGCGGGCGTGGGGGTTGACAACGTTGACGTCAAGGCCGCCACCCGTCGGGGCGTGCTCGTGGTGAATTCGCCGGAGGGCAACACCATCGCCGCCGCCGAGCAGGCCCTGGCCCTGATGCTGTCCCTGTCGCGGCATGTCCCCCATGCCCACGCCAGCACCATGGCCGGCGGCTGGGACCGCAAAACCTACGTGGGGAATGAGCTCTACAAAAAGGTCCTGGGCGTGGTGGGCCTAGGCAAAATCGGCTCCCATGTGGCGCGAGTCGCCCGGGCCATGGGGATGGACGTGGCCGCCTACGACCCGTTCGTCTCCCCCGAACGGGCCCAGCAGATGCAGGTGCGACTGCTGGGCCTGCCCGAGCTGTTCGCCGAAGCCGACTACATCACCCTGCACCTGCCCCGCACTCCCGACACCGAGAACTTGGTGAACGCGGCCCTGCTGCGCACCATGAAACCCACCGCCCGGCTGGTCAACTGCGCCCGGGGGGGCATCGTGGATGAGGCGGCCCTGGCGGAGGCGGTCGAGCAGGGCGTGATCGCCGGCGCGGCCCTGGACGTGTTCGCCAAGGAACCCCTGGCGGCCGATTCTCCCCTGCGGGGGGTGAAGGAACGATTGATCCTCACGCCCCACCTCGGCGCCTCCACCACCGAGGCCCAGGAAAACGTGGCCATCGATGTGGCGGAGCAGATCCGCGACGTGCTCCTGGGCCTGCCGGCCCGGAGCGCCGTGAACATCCCCGGGCTCAACGCCGAGGTGATGGAACAGCTCAAGCCCCACCTCCAGCTCGCTGAAACCCTCGGCCAACTCCTCAGCCAGCTGGCCGGCGGTCAGCTCAGCTCCCTGGAAGTAAGGCTTCAGGGGGATTTCGCCCGCCATCCGGCCCAGCCCCTGGTGGTGGCGGCCCTCAAGGGCATCCTCTCCACCGCCCTCGGCGACAGCATCAACTACGTGAACGCCTCCCTGGAAGCCAAGGAGCGGGGCATTCATGTGCTTGAGGTGAAAGATGACGCCAGCCGGGATTACGCCGGGGGTTCCCTGCAACTCAGCTGCCATGGCGCCAAGGGGGACCACAGCGTCACTGGAGCGGTGTTTGCCGATGGGGAACTGCGGATCACCACGATCGACGAATTCCCGGTGAATGTGATCCCCAGCCGGCACATGCTGTTCACCCGCCACCGGGACATGCCCGGCATCATCGGTCAGTTGGGTTCGCTGCTGGGCGAGCACAACGTCAACATCGCCTCGATGCAGGTCGGCCGTCGCATCGTCCGCGGTGATGCCGTGATGGTGCTCAGCCTCGATGACCCCATCCCCCAGCCCCTGCTCACCAGCCTCCATGCCATCAACGGCATCCAGGAAGCCCACCCCGTGACCCTCTGATGGAGCCGGCCAGGGCCTCCACTCCGAGCGCCATCGAACCAGGAGTCCCCCCCGCCGGTCCCTCCTGGTGGCGCTTGGAGATGGCGCTGCCGCCAGAGCTGGAGGAATCCCTGCTCTGGAAGCTGCCCCAGTTGGGTATCTCCAGGGTGGCGGTGCGCCACCGTCCCGAGGCCCCTCGGGATCTCCAACTCCTGGCCTGGCTACCGGAAATCGACTGGCCCGAGGATCAGCGCGCCGAGCTGGTGAAGGCCCTGGCCCCCCTTGGCGCCCCCTTCCAACTGTCGCTGCCCGCCGTGACCTGGGTGCATCAGCCGGAGGAGGATTGGAGCCTCAGTTGGAAACGCCACTGGCAGGCCGATCCTGTGGGCGAGCGGCTCCTGGTTCTGCCGGCCTGGCTGGAGTGCCCGGAGGAGCACGCTGAGCGGCTGGTGATCGCGATGGATCCGGGCAGTGCCTTTGGCACCGGCAGCCATCCCACCACCCGCCTCTGCCTTGAGGCGCTGGAAACGCTGGCTGCCGCTCCCAAGGGCCTGCGGGGTCTGCGGGTGGCCGACCTGGGCTGTGGCAGCGGCATCCTCGGCCTCGGGGCCCTCAGGCTCGGGGCGGCCTCGGTGGCGGCCGTGGACACCGATTCCCTGGCCGTACGTGCCACGGGCGACAATGCTGCCCTCAACGGCCTTGGGGAGGCCGTACAGGTGAGCCAGGGGAGCATCGAGGTGCTGGCCACCTTGCTGCAAGGCCGACCGGCCGACCTGCTGCTCTGCAACATCCTCGCGCCGGTGATCACGGCCCTCTGCCCCGATTTCAAGGCCGTGATCGCCCCTGACGGCGTGGGGTTGCTCAGCGGCCTGCTGGTGGACCAGGCCACGGCCTTGGACCAGGCCCTGGCCGAGGAAGGCTGGCAGGCCGAGTTAGTCGCTCGCCAGGACCGATGGGGTCTGATGGTGATCCGAGCCCGGCCCGAGGCGGCCTGAACCCGGCTGGAGGCGGGCGGAACACCACCGCGTCAGCGACCGATGTCACATAAGGCACGCTGATCTGTACCTCCCCTTTGATTGGCCTTCTCAGCAAACGGACGTCACATTGACAGGTTCGGCCCCGGTCCGATGTATGAATGGCGGGTCCTACAGGCCCTGCCACTCGGGAGCCTGTGAGCCCCAATCCCTTCCATGGCTTCCTACAAGGTCACCCTCATCAACGAGAGCGAGGGCCTCAACAAGACCATCGAGGTTCCTGACGACCAGTACATCCTCGACGCCGCTGAAGAGCAGGGCATCGATCTTCCCTATTCTTGTCGTGCTGGCGCCTGCTCCACCTGTGCCGGCAAACTCACCAGCGGCAGTGTTGACCAGTCCGATCAGAGCTTCCTCGACGACGACCAGATCGAAGCAGGCTTCGTCCTCACCTGCGTGGCCTATCCCACCAGCGATTGCACCATCAAGACCCACACCGAAGAAGAGCTCTACTGAGTTTCTTCGCCTCAGCACCTCCCGTGCCGTAGGCCCACTCCTCCGGTTCGGTTGTCTTGCCCAATGCTCTCTGCCACCCCAAGGGGTGGCTTTTTGATGTCCGCCTCCCTAGTGCCCCAGGTGCACGCCGTTCTGGAACCAGGCAGCATTCATCCCAGCCCCGGGGGCCAATACAGCTACCGGGTGCTGGGGGCCTGCTGCCGCTTGTTCGACCGCGAGGAGTTGCCCTGGCCTTGCTGTCGGCTGGCCTGGCGCAGTAAGGAGCCAAGCTGGCGCCGGATCGGGCGCCGCTTCGTGGCTGATCTGGCCGCCCGCCGCTGCCCCTCCTACGCCGTGGAACTGCTCCAGCCGGGTGCAAGGCCCACCCGCACCGTGATTACCCTGTTCCCGCAGCGACTGGCACCAGCCCTGCAGGAGTGGTGGTATAGCAAGCTACCTAGCTCGATGGAAAGCGACAACGGATACCCTCTTCCATGAAAAAGCCGGCGCTGAACCAGCACCGGCAGAGGGGAAAGGGATTGGCCCAGTTAGGTGAACCGAACGGCAACAATCAGAAAAGACTGGCCGATTAAAAGGATCAGAAATAAATTTTTCCGCCACCCCATTGCTGGCCCTGTACTTTGGGAGCCACCAAGATGTAACCAGCGATCAGACGAAGATCATCCTCATTCAGATCCCGCATCTTCACGAAGACATCACTGCTGCGAAGGCTGGGATGGACATCAGCAATGCTGTATTCGCCGTCGTAGGAGGTGGGATCCTTCATGAAGTCAACCAAGGAATCCACCGAGTTGCGAGGCGGCGTGGCCAACTCAAGGGTCTCGGGATCCAGTCCTACATTCTGATTGGTTTTGGTAATGCCTCCGGCGTGGCAGGTGCCGCAGCTGTCATTGAACAGCTTGCGCCCGGTTTTGATTTCCTTCTCGCTGAACGTCACGGCACTGCCCTCTGGATTGACGGCAACGGTGAGGGTGTCGGCGTCCCACTGGGCGGCGGCGACAGGCCCAGCGAAGCAGACCAGAAGCGCCAGGGGCAGGACAAGCAGGGTTCTGGCAATGGCGCGAACAGCTCTGCGCAGAGCAGCCGAGGAGAGGAAGGGGGCCATGGAGTAAGCCGGCGGATTGTGCGGTGAGACCGCGACTGAGACCTTGTATCACGGGGGATGGGTCCCCTGGAACGGAATCACGTGAACTGT
This sequence comes from uncultured cyanobacterium, assembly GCA_903856805.1. Classification (GTDB taxonomy): domain Bacteria; phylum Cyanobacteriota; class Cyanobacteriia; order PCC-6307; family Cyanobiaceae; genus Cyanobium. The sequence continues at coordinate 28,159 of CAIOCZ010000127.1, forward strand.
TGCAGGCTCAGGGCCCGGATGGGGCTGGCACCACATCCACACTCATGAAATCCCGCGCCACCTCCGTGGCCGGAAATATGGCCCGGGCCTCCGCCAGTAGATCGTCCGGGGTCATCGGATTCCCCGGCAGGTAGCGGGGGCTGAGATGGGTCAGCACCAAGCGTTGGACACCAGCCTCCAGGGCCGTCTGGGCCGCCATGGTGCTGGTGGAGTGCTGCCGCTGAATCGCCAGTTCCGCCTCGCCGTGGGAGAAGGTGGATTCGTGGATCAGCAGGTCGGCACCGCGGGCCAGCTCCACCGCCGCCTCGCTGAACACCGTGTCTGTGCAATACACCACGCTGCAGCCGGGCCGGGGGGGGCCACAGAGGGCATCGCCGCGGATCACCCGGCCATCCTCCAAGGTGACGTTGCGGCCCTTCTTGAGTTCGGCGTAGATCGGCCCCGGGGGGACGCCCAGCGCCCTGGCTTGTTCCACATCGAAACGGCCCGGCCGGGGTTTCTGATCGACGCGGTAGGCATAGGCCGGCACCCGATGGGTCAAGGGGCAGCAGCGCACCGTCAGGTCATCGTCATCGAGCACCACGGTGCCGCGGCGGGCGGCCTCCTGAACCCGATGGGTGCGGAGGGGATAGTGAATCCGCGTGGATGACGTCCGCAGGGCCCCATCCAGGAACTCCCGCAACGGATCAGGTCCGTAGAGATCAAGGCCGCCGCTGGATCCCGCCATGCCGAGGCTGGCCAGCAACCCCGGCAAGCCGAACACATGGTCGCCATGCATGTGGGTGATGAAGATCCGGCGCAGCTGCGACACCCGCAGCTCACTGCGGAGGAATTGATGCTGGGTCCCCTCGCCGCAATCGAACAGCCAGAGCTCGGCCCGCTGCGGCAAGCGCAGGGCCACGGCGGAAACATTGCGGGATCGGGTGGGTACGCCCGAACTGGTGCCCAGAAAGGTGACTTGCACGCTGCCTGCGCCCTCCGATGCATGCTGCCACGCCAGCCTGTCAACCGGACGCTGGCGCGGAACGATCGGAATGGTCACAATGGCGGGCCTGCTTGGGTGGGATGCCTTGCCACAGCGCCATCCCCCAAAACTCCCTTGATCAGAACCGTGGCCCTTCGTCTTGCTTGCTCCGGTTTGCCGTTGCGCCTGGGTCTGGCCCTGGGGTTGACCACTGCTCTGGCGCAGCCCATGGGAGTGGGAGCCCTCGCCCCCTCCCCTGTGGTGCGGGTGCTGCTGCAGGAGGCCCCCAGCCTTGATCTGGCCGCCAGCGGGCCCACCTCCCTGCGCCTGGAGGACAGCCTTGGCCGCACCTTGCTGGAAGTGCGCCCCGGCGACCGTGTGCTCCTCCGGGGGGACGGCAGTGGCTTCATTGCTGAACTGCTTCAGGGTGATGGCCGTGACCGTCAACTAAGCCTGGCGGCCCGGGAATTGTGGGTGGAAGCCGAAGCGAACGGTGGCCTGAGTTCCCTGGTCATGTTGCGCCAGCACCGCTATCGGGGCCGGCTGCAGGTGCGGGCCAGCGGGGAGGCTCTGCAGGCGATCAACCACGTCGACCTCGAGAGCTATCTCACAAGCGTGGTGGGCAGCGAGATGCCCGCCAGCTGGCCCCTGGCGGCGTTGCGCGCCCAGGCAGTCGCCGCCAGGACCTATGCCCTCACCCAACGGCGTCCCAGCTCGGCCTTCGACCTCCAGGCCAGTGTGGCCAGCCAGATGTACAAGGGGGTGGAGGCCGAGACGGACTCCACCCGCGAGGCGGTGGCCAGCACCCGCGCCCAGGTCCTGATGCACGGCAACGGACTGATCAATGCCGTGTTCCACAGCAGCAGCGGCGGGATGACCGAAAACAGTGGCGAACTGTGGAGCCGCCAGCTGCCCTACCTGGTGAGCGTTCCCGACTTCGACGAGAACAGCCCGATGCGGCAATGGGAGAAGCGCTTCGATCCAGGCCAGCTACGGCAGTCGTTTCCCGAAACCGGTGGCGTCAACAGCATCGATGTGCTCCTGGCTTCCAGCTCGGGCCGGATTCGACAGGCACGGGTGAACGGTCCGTCCGGCAGCCTCGTGCTCACTGGTACCGACCTGCGCAAGCGCCTAGGACTCCGCAGCACGATGGTGCGTTTTCAATTCCAGCTCCCAGGTCCCGTGACCCCGACGGCAGGGCCTCCGCCCCCGCCGCCCCTGGAGGCCAGCGTGGTGGATTCCGCCAGCGGCAGCGGCGGCCCGCCGGCCCCCCTGGGGGACACGCCGCCGCGATCAAGGCCTTCGAGCCTGGGGGCCGCCCCGATCCTGGTGGCCCTGGGCCATGGCTTTGGTCATGGCGTGGGCATGAGCCAATGGGGGGCCTACGGCATGGCCCAGCGCGGTCAGGACTATGCCCAGATCCTCAGCCACTACTACCGAGGGGCCGAGTTGCGGCCCTTTGCGCTGCCCTGATCGCCGGCAGCAGTAGCGTTATTTGACCCGCACCCCCGGCGTGAGTTCCGGAGCGTTCCCTCGCCAGCCCCTGGCCCAGCCCGGGATTGACCAGCGTCTGGCGGTGGACGTCTTGCCGGATGCAGACGCGGTGGCGGCGCGGGTGGCCGAACTGCTGCTGCATGAGCGCCAACAGCGGCCGCAACGGCCCCTGGGCTTGGCCACCGGCCGCACGATGGAGCCCGTGTATGCGGCCCTGGCCACCCGCTGGGCGGCCCTGTCAGGGGCCGAACGCCAGCGGCTTGCCAAGGGGTGGCAGAGCTTCAACCTGGACGAATACGTGGGCCTCGGTCGCCACGATCCCGGGTCCTTTGCGGCCGAGATTGAGGGCCGGCTGGTGGAGCCCCTGGGGTTGAATTGGACGCGCGTGGGCTTGCCCAATGGCCTGGCGCCCGATCCCGTTGCCGAAGCCCACCGCTACGGCGCCTCAGTCCAGGCTGCAGGGGGCATCGGCTTGCAATTGCTGGGCTTGGGCCTCAATGGCCACGTGGGTTTCAACGAACCCCCCTGTGAGGCCCACCAACCCTGTCACGCGCTCCGTCTGTCTTCCGACACCCGAGCGGCCAACGCGGGCGCCTTCGGCGGGGTGATCAGCGCCGTGCCCGAGAGGGCGATCACGCTCGGTATGGCTGAGATCCTGGCGGCCGAGCGCATCGTGCTTGTGGTCACCGGCCCCACCAAGGCGAGGGTGTTGCAGCGCCTGCTGAACGAACCCCCGAACCGGGAGCTGCCGGCCAGTTGGCTCCAGCGACACCCGTCCACCCTGGTGATCGTCGATGAGGCCGCCTGGAACGGCGGCTGAAACCGTTTCAGCCGCCGTTCCAGGCGGCCTCAAACAGGTCGTCTTCAGCCTCCAGATTCGCCGTGACACTGCGCACGTCTTCAAGCTCGTCAATCGCATCCAGCATCCTCAGGCAGGACCGCAGGCTGTCTGGATCCTCAAGGCGACAAGGGCTGGCGGCAATCCAGCGATGCTCCCAACTCAGAACCGGCAATCCCTGGCGGCGCAGGCCATCCTGCAGAGCTTCCAGGTCGGCATAGGGAGCGATGACGTCGGCGCCTTCCCCATCGACGCTGTAGCTCAGCACCGACGGGCCTCCAGCTTCCTCCAGGGCCAGCAACTGCTCCAGCAGTTCCTCCTCCTCCAGGCCGGCCTGGTCGAGGCGCGCCACCGAGCGCTGCTCGAAGAGATAGCTGACGCAGCCGGTTTCTCCGAGGTTGCCGCCATGTTTATTGAAGGCCAGGCGCAGGTCAGCGGCGGTGCGATTGCGATTGTCCGTGAACGCCTCGATTAGGACTGCCACACCGCCGGCTCCATAGCCCTCATAGCGGATCGATTCGAACTGATCTCCGTCTCCCCCACCCTGGCCGGAGCCCTTGGCGATCGCCCGTTCGATATTGGCGTTGGGAACGCCTGCCGCCTTGGCTTTTTCAATCGCCGTACGCAACTGGAAGTTGCCCGCTGGATCGGCCCCTCCCCGGGCCGCCACCGTGATCTCCCGCCCCAAACGGGTGAACACCGCCCCCCGCTTGGCATCCACCACCGCCTTTGTGCGCTTGATCTGGGCCCATTTACTGTGGCCGGCCATCGGAATGAGGAGAGAATCAATGGGGGGAGGAAGAGGAACCGCAGCGGTTCAACCCGGGCCGTTCAACCCGCGGCATTGAACACCAGTCGGGGGCGCAACAGTCCACCTCCATCGGCCAGGGCAATGCCGGCCAGGATGCCATCCACCCCAATGATCGCAACCGCCTGATCCACCCCCAAGGGCCCCTGGGCCTCCAGGGGCCGCCCACAGCGCCAGGAATGCAGCTGGCCAGGCTCGAGGAGCTGGCGGGGGAGAGACCCCAGGGCCTGGAGGGGATCCAGCAACGGGGGAGGGGGGGCCAGATCCAACCGGGCCAGGGGCACCGCCTGGGTGAGGTCGAAGCCGAGCGCCGCGGTGCGCCTCAGCTGCGCCAGGGCACCACCACAGCCGAGGGCCTCTCCCAGGTCCCTGGCAAGGGCGCGGATGTAGGTGCCGGCGGAGCACCGAACCGCCAGTTCTAAGCGTCCACGGGCTCCGTCCCAACCAAGCAGCTCCAGGCTCTCGATCACGATGGGCCTGGGGGCCAGGGCGATGGTTTCCCCCCGCCGTGCCCGCACGTAGGCGCGCTCGCCATCGACGTGAACCGCTGACACCTGGGGCGGCCGCTGCAGCACAGTCCCCCGCCAGGGGGCGAGGAGCTCCTCCAGCTGCTCCAGGCTCAAGGGAGGGACGGGGCACCGTTCCAGCACCTCCCCCTCCAGGTCGTCCGTGCTGGTTCTCACCCCAAGCTGGACGACGCCGCTGTAGGCCTTATCACCAACCAGATAGGGCAGCAAACGCGTCGCCGGCCCAATGGCAATCGGCAGGACTCCGGTGACGGCCGGATCCAGGGTGCCGCCATGGCCGACGCGACGGAGGCCGTAGGCACGTCGAACCTGGCTGACGCAGGTATGGGAGGTGGGGCCAGCAGGCTTATCGACCACCAAAAAACCCCAGGGATCGGGGGGGAGAACTGCCTCCGGTCCCTGGGCACTCATTGGGTCGGGCGACAGCCTGGAAGGATCCATGGAGCGGCCTGGGGAGGGGAGCTGGGCGGCTTGGCGAGGCTGATCCCGCCGCCTTCCGGTGGGCCAGGGCTAGGACAAAAATCCGCCCCTCAAGGCCACTCTGCAGGGCGAGCAGCCCAATCAGACCAGAAGTGCCGAGCTCTCAGGCCAGGAATGAGCCCCGGGCAGAAGTCAAACCAAAGCCACAGTCAGAGTGGCTCAGGTCATCGAGCTGCGGCGAAGGCGGTCGGGCCGCTCAGGCGATGTTGATGCGCTTGCGGGTGCGCAGGTCCCGCTTGATCGTGTCAAACGCGACCACGCCATCAACCAGTGCAAAGAGGGTGTCATCGGAACCGCGTCCCACGTTCAAGCCAGGCAGCACGGAGGTGCCACGCTGACGGATCAGGATTGAACCTGCGGTGACGGTTTCACCACCAAAGGCCTTGACACCAAGCCGCTTGGAGTTGGAGTCGCGACCGTTGCGGGTGGAACCCGTGCCTTTCTTGTGGGCCATGGAGTGGGGGGGAAATGAAAGTGGATGGAGAAGGGCGTAACTGGGATCAGACGATCGCTTTGCCGCTCACCGAGATCGACTGCACCATCACGCGGGTGAGCTCCTGGCGGTGACCGTTCTTGCGACGGGTCTTCTTCTTGGGGCGCATCTTGTACACGATCAATTTGGGCCCCCGGCGATGGGCCATCACCTTGAGCTCCACGGTCGCCCCCGTGACGTAGGGCTGGCCGATGACGGTGCCTTCGCTGTCTTTCACCAGCAGAACCTGATCAAGGACCACGGTGCTATCCACCTCCGCCGCAAGGCGGTCCAGGTCGACGTAGCGGTTGGGCTGCAGCAAGAACTGCTGTCCGGAGGCCTCCACGATGGCGTAGCCGGATTGGATCGGGGTGTCAGTCATGCACTCAGGGGCGTGGCCAGGCTGGTCAAGTTCCGAAGACCACCCGTCCCGCAAGGGGAGCGGAGGCCGCCGGGCCTTGGCCCATTGAGCCTGGACTCACGACAATCAGAAGACAAACAAAGATCCTCACGCTACGAGCCGCCATTCGTCAACATCTGGACAGTTGGGGGGGACCGATCCCCTGTTGACGCGGTTCATGCCGGATCCCGCCCTCACCATTGCCTCCCTGGTTCAGGACCCGAACCTGACCGAGGCCAGTGCCAGCTCGTTGCGCGGCGGGCGCTACCAGCTGGTGCCGCTCGATCACCAAAGCGATCCTGTCGCAACCTTGGACCAACGCAGGGAGGAGTTCGACGCCCTGCTGCTCGAGCAGGGAACCCTGACGCCGACCACGCAGCGCGCCTTGGTGGAGCGAGGTTTGCTGCTGCCGGCGGTGGTGGTGATGGCGGAGGCAAGCGATCAAGTGGAGTTCCACGATGCGGAAGTCCACCTCAACGCCGACCAGCTGGAGCAGCTGAGCTACAGCTTCGATGCCGCGGTCTCACGCTTTCTGCGGCGGGGCATGCCGGCATCCGGCATGCTGACCGCCGTGGGGTCCGCAAATCCGCCGGATGCCTGGAAGCTGGCCAACCGACTCAAGGACCGGCTCGGGTATTTGGGGGTGTACTACAAACGGGACCCCTCCCGCTTCCTGAGGAACCTCCAGGAAGACGAGCGACAAGAGCTTCTTCAATCGCTCACCCGCACGTACAGCCAATTACTGATCAGTTATTTCCGGGATCCCACCACCACCAATCAGGCCCTGGAAAACTTCGTGAACACGGCATTTTTCAGCGATCTGCCCATTACCCGCACGGTTGAAATCCACATGAATTTAATTGATGGGTTTTGGAAACAACTAGAACTTGAAGGTCATAAAAAAGACTTTCTTCAAGATTACCGGCTGACCCTGCTGGACGTGATGGCCCATCTTTGTGAAATGTATCGGCGTTCGATCCCAGCCGATGTCCCCATTCCAGAAGCAGCCGTTCAGCCCCTTACCCTGGAGATCCCCTGAGATGACCCAACGGAAGACCTACATCTTGAAGCTCTACGTGGCAGGAAACACGCCAAATTCAATGCGCGCCCTCAAAACCTTGCGCAATATCCTCGAAACCGAATTCCGAGGAATTTATGCACTCAAGGTGATCGATGTACTTAAAAACCCCCAACTAGCTGAAGAAGACAAAATCCTGGCCACTCCTACCTTGGCCAAGATTCTGCCTCCTCCAGTACGTCGCATTATTGGTGACCTTTCTGACCGGGAACGCGTGCTGATCGGCCTTGACCTGCTCTACGAGGAACTCAACGAAGAAACCTTTGGCTACCAGGACGATCCCATGCTGCCTGAGCCATCGGTCACGCCAAGCGACACAGCAGCGGACGATCCTTGATCTCCAGCTGCCCCAGCAATCACCCCACCCACCAGCCCCCGCTCCTTCCTCCGTTTTCAGGCCGTTTCGATGCAGGAATCCAGTCTCGCCAACAGCCAAGGCGGCACATCACAGATGCAGGTCCAGAAGCTTCCCACCGGCATCGAGGGGTTCGATGACATTTGCCATGGAGGCCTGCCGATCGGTCGTTCGACCCTCATCAGCGGCACCTCCGGGACAGGCAAAACGGTTCTTTCCCTGAACTTTCTCCACAACGGCATTCGCCAGTTCAACGAACCTGGAATCTTTGTGACCTTTGAGGAATCCCCATTGGATATCCTCCGCAATGCCGCCAGTTTTGGCTGGAACCTTCAGGAAATGGTTGAACAGGATAAATTATTTCTCCTTGATGCATCACCTGATCCAGAGGGACAGGACGTAGCCGGTAGTTTTGACCTGTCGGGATTGATTGAAAGAATCAACTACGCTATCCGTAAATATAAGGCGAAGCGGGTTGCTATTGATTCCATCACCGCGGTGTTCCAGCAATACGATGCCGTCTCCGTGGTAAGGCGGGAGATTTTTCGATTAATCGCCAGGCTCAAAGAAATTGGCGTCACCACGGTAATGACTACGGAACGCATCGACGAATATGGGCCGATTGCCCGCTACGGCGTGGAGGAATTTGTTAGCGACAATGTAGTTATCTTGCGTAATGTTTTGGAGGGTGAACGACGACGGCGGACGGTGGAAATCCTCAAACTGCGTGGTACCACCCACATGAAAGGTGAATTCCCCTTCACCATGGGACGCCATGGCATGAGCATCTTCCCATTAGGGGCGATGCGACTCACCCAGCGCAGCTCGAATGTCCGTCTCAGCTCGGGAGTGCCTCGCCTCGATGAAATGTGTGGCGGTGGCTTCTTCAAAGATTCCATCATCTTGGCGACAGGCGCCACCGGTACTGGCAAAACACTGCTGGTCAGCAAATTCATCGAAGATGCCTGCCGCAGCAAAGAACGGGCGATCCTCTTTGCCTACGAAGAATCCAGGGCCCAGCTGCTCCGCAACGCCACCAGCTGGGGAATCGATTTCGAGCAGATGGAGCAGGATGGTCTCCTCAAGATCATCTGCGCCTATCCGGAGTCGACAGGGCTTGAAGATCACCTACAAATCATTAAAACTGAAATCAGCGAGTTCAAACCTTCTCGGATGGCAATCGATTCACTCTCTGCCTTGGCACGAGGCGTTAGCCATAATGCATTCCGCCAGTTTGTGATTGGTGTTACAGGATACGCCAAGCAGGAGGAGATTGCCGGCTTCTTCACAAACACATCCGAGGAGTTTATGGGAAGTCACTCAATCACAGACTCCCATATCTCCACCATTACTGACACGATTCTCATGCTTCAATACGTCGAGATTCGCGGCGAAATGGCCCGAGCCTTGAATGTCTTTAAAATGAGAGGATCCTGGCACGACAAAGGCATTCGGGAATTTATTATCACTAGCAATGGTCCTGAGATTAAAGATTCGTTCGCAAACTTTGAACGGATCATTAGTGGAGTTCCCCATCGGATCACAAGTGACGAACGGAGCGAGCTATCGCGAATCGTTCGTAGTGTAGAAAGCGAAGGGTAGGGAGCACCCAGGCTCTCTAGCTTCGCACCTTAGATTCTTCCAGCGGTGAGCTGGCGGCGTCGAAGCTGGCCGCAGGCAGCATCCTGATCCAAGCCACGGCTGGCTCGAACACTCACCGCAATGTGACGTCGAGCCAGCAGGGATCGAAACAGCTCAACCTGTTCTGGGGTTGGACGCTGGAAGTCTTCCTCCTCGATAGGATTGTAGGCAATAAGATTCACATGACTCTGGAACCCGCGCAACAATCTGGCTAAAGCGTCGGCATGACGTGGTAGGTCGTTGATGCCCCCAAGCAAGATGTATTCAAAACTGACCCGTCGACCGGTTAGCTCGACATAGTGACGACAGTCGTCGAGCAATTGCTCCAAGGGATAGGCATGGGCAGTAGGAATCAGGTCCTCGCGAAGTTTCTGATCAGGTGCATGGAGGCTCACGGCCAAGGTGAACTGAGCTCGACCGAGCCGGAGCAACGCTTGCTCGGCCAAGGTTGGCAGAGTCTTGGGGACCCCAACGGTACTGACGGTGATTTGCCGCTGGGCCATCCCCAGATCACGACAGAGACAATCGATGGCCGCCAAAACAACGTCGGTATTCAATAGTGGCTCGCCCATGCCCATGAACACCACATGGCTAGGCCTGATTCCCATCACCTCGCGGACACTGAGAACTTGATCAACAATTTCATGGACGGCCAACGAGCGCTGAAGCCCCCCCTTACCGGTAGCGCAAAAGCGACAGGCCATGGGACACCCGACCTGGCTGCTTACGCATACGGTTAACCGGCCTGGGGCGGGGATGCCAACGGCTTCAACGCTGAGGCCGTCCTCTGTACCCAGCAGTAACTTGGTCGTACCGTCTCTTGCCCGGCTGCAGTGGATCAGGGATGAGCGACCAATCCTGGCTTGCTGCTGATCAAGATGCTGCCGCCATTGTTTAGATAGCACTGTGACATCCGCCAGGTCGCGGGCCCCCTTGGCGTAAATCCAATCATGCAGTTGACGGGCTCGAAACGCTGGCTCACCCTGGTCGCTCACCCAGTGTTCCAGCTCCTGGAGCCCCATACCCAATAAGGAAACAGGGTTAGCGGAAGTCGGTGCAGAAAAAGTCACGGCCAGATCAAAATGCCGTGACCTAGCTTCCATTCGATAAGCAAAAGCCCGATGAAAGCAAGCATGGCGACACGGCCGTTGAGCTGCTCAATATGGCCATGAAATCCGTAGCGGGGAAGCCGGCGCTGAGGCACGGGCGTCCCCAGGTTTGTGGTGGGGTGTGTCATTGTCAAAGTATGGCGCCTGGTTGCCCGGCGCGGCGAGTGATCAATCCTCGCTGAGCAAACCCTCTTCCTGCAAGCCTTCGAGGGCGGCAGGATCGGCAATGAGTTCTTCCTCCAGGATTTCATCCTGCCCAGGACGGGCGAAGGCGGCGAATGTACTTGCTGTCGCCTCAAGACCATGACGGCTTCGGGTGGCCTCAAGATCTTCATCTGACGGATCATCAAGAACAGCCTTTGACTCGACCGGTGCCGGCATCTCCACGGTGTAATCAGGCCGCAGATTTTGAACACGACGATAGCCGGATGCCTCTTCCGCGAGAATATCCGGATGGGGGCCAGCTTCGGCACGCAATTCCTCCTCAAAACCGCTAAAACCGGTCCCAGCAGGAATAAGTCGGCCAATAATCACGTTTTCTTTAAGACCCCGCAACCAATCACTCTTGCCCTCAATCGCAGCTTCCGTGAGAACACGGGTGGTTTCTTGGAAACTTGCCGCAGAAATGAAGCTATCGGTATTGAGGGAGGCCTTGGTGATGCCGAGCAAGACTGGGGTGAACTCAGCGGGTGCACCACCGGTAATTGCCATAGCAGAGTTAACCTGTTCTACCTGACGCAATTCAATCAGCTCCCCAGGGAGAAGGGTAGTGTCTCCAGCATCCTCTATGCGTACTTTGCTAGTCATCTGGCGAACGATAACCTCAATATGCTTGTCGTCGATCGAAACACCTTGGGATTTGTAGACATTCTGAACCTCTTGCACCATCTGGAATTGAAGCTTCGAAATGGCTTCTTGGGCCGCCTCCATCGTCGATTTACGGCTGCGAAGATCCTCGAAGTAACACTCCAGAAGCTCATGGGGATTAATAGGACCATCCGTAAGCAACTCACCAGCTAAAACCCTCTGGGCATCACTAACCATCACTGTCTTGCCGTGAAGTATGGGATAATCAGTTACGACTTCATCGCCTTCGACAACAGAAATGGCCTGGGAATCATCATCCTCAACCTGCTTGATCTGTACCGTGCCAGCCTTACGGCACAACACCGCAGAATCGCGAGGACGACGAGCCTCCAGCAATTCCTCAATCCGAGGTAGACCCTGAACAATATCTCCTGTCTTCTGCCGTTCAAACACCAGGAGAGCAAGGCCGTCTCCCCGTTGAACCAATTCCCCGTCGCGAACGTGGAGAACTGAATCGGGAGAAACCATGTAAGGCCGGCCCAGTCGAACTGTCAAGGTGCTGCCCTCGACAGCTTCTACCTGGCCACAGCAAGGAGAAAGAACATCTTCTGCTAAGCGATCACCATCTACGAGTCGCTGGCCGATCTGCACGGTCGGGGTAGCACCAGCAAGATCAATCGTACGAGTATCTCCAGAACGCTCGACAATTAGACGGCGAATTGGTTCACCTGCAATGAGGTCGGGCAGTTGAACAATGCCATTCTCTTTGCAAAGAATTTGGGTCGTGGCGACGATATCACCGCGCTTAACGTTGTCGCCATCCTCGACTTGGAGCTCGGTATGGGTCGAGCCATGACTCGCATCAGATAGCGTGTCGCGACGAACCAAAAGGGTTTCGAGAATTACCAACTGAAGACGATCGATCGTTTTGGCACGCTTGTCGGCCACTAACTCCACATCAACGGTCATCTGAGGTGTGGTATCAATCGTTTCGAGGATGAGCTGGGTACGCAGCAACTCGACTCCTTCAACACTTTTGATGAGTTCTCCATCTTTAAAAGTCAGCCGCTGGGTTGCTTTCAAATTCAACGAAGGTCCACCAGACTGCTTGACACTGGCGAGTTCAGGGAGGTGAGCTTCATCGGGAATCGTATATTCCTCTACTGGTCTAAGCAGAAGTGCAGAACCATTAGGGGTATCCACAGCCTCAACAAACTTCATGGATTCGGCCGTAAGGCTAGGAGCCACCTCCTCGCCAGGATTAACCATGCGACCATCCCCACGATAGCGACTAAGGGCCTTCGGATCTGTTGTGAGATGAAGATCCCCAGATCGAACAATTATTTCACGAAGAATGTCATTTTTCTGGGTGACAGTCACAATCCCAGAAGTCTGACTAAAGATGTCCTTGACGACTTCGGTACCGGCTTCAATCCACTGACCATCTTCGATCATCAACAGCGAGATATCCTTGTTAATTTCATGCGTTTCCTGGGGCACCCACAAAAGAGTTCCACCTTTGCTCACCTCATAACCATGCTTTGCTGAACGAGCTTTCTTGATCGATAACCCTGGAGCAAAACGAACGGTTCCCCCCGTCTGCGTACGAAAGCGATCATCAGCGAGTTCGGCAATGACTTCCCCTGCTCCAATCTTGCTCCCTGGGGTGGACTTCACCACATAGCGTGAATTGTCCTTGCCCTCCAAATGCCAACTTTCGCCGGAATGGGTTGATTCACCGATCAGCTTGCAATCCTTCAATTGGAGGCTTGCTGTAACAATCTGTACCTCTCTAGAGTCACCCGCTGACTCCCTGAGGCGGACAGCCCCACCGTAATCACTGACCAAGCGACTTTCGGCCAAAACTTCACCAGTCGTGACGAGCTTATTGCCTGCGACTACGGGTTGAGCGTTAGGGGGAAGATTATATACGTCACCACTAAATACCCAAAGGCGACCAAGTCTCTGCGCTTTGTGAGTGATATTTCCTTGACGATCCGTCACCTCTTTGGGCTGGATAACATCTTCAAATCGAACCTGACCAGCCAAGTCGCAGATCACATCTTTTGTGGCTTTTTCAACGCTCTTCTTGACTGTTGCACCGGAAGAGATTTGGGCCAAGACCGTGTCAGAAGGCATGGTATTGCCGTCGGCTACAAATAGGATTGAGCCAGTTGTGATATCAAGTTTCTGAATCTTGCCCTTGCCTGTTGGCTTCACTTGAAGGCCGAAATCTGTTTCAGCAATCTGAGCTTCAACGCCGTGGGGCGTCCGGTATGGACGGACTCGGGCTCTAGAATCGAATTCTACTTGACCCTCAAGCAAGGATCGTACGACACCAGTCTCGGCGGTGGATACACCGCCAGTGTGGAATGTACGCATTGTGAGCTGGGTACCAGGCTCACCAATTGACTGGGCAGCAATGATGCCTACAGCTTCACCGAGATCAACAAGTTGATTATGGGCAAGTGCCCAGCCATAGCATTGGCGGCATACAGAACGAGAAGCTTCGCACGTGAGGGGAGAACGAACCACGACCGTGGAGACGCCTGCCTCTTCAAGCGAGCGGGATGTTGGCAAATCAATCTCGGCATTCCGATCTAACAACTGGCTGCCGTCGGGGGAGATGACTGGTTCAGCAGTTAAGCGACCCTTCAGTTTGCTGGCAAAACGACCTTTCTCATCGGCATTAATAGGGATCCCTCGCAATGTACCGCAATCATCTTCGCGTACAATCACGTCCTGGGCAACATCAACTAGTCTGCGGGTGAGATAACCAGAGTCAGCCGTACGTAGTGCGGTATCCACCAAACCCTTTCGGGCACCATAGGATGAGATGACATATTCAGTAACAGTTAATCCTTCACGGAAATTTGTGCGGATTGGGAGATCGATAATTTCTCCCTGAGGATTTGCCATCAATCCCCGCATCCCTACCAACTGACGGACTTGGGACATATTGCCCCTAGCCCCAGAGTTGGCCATCATCCAGACAGAGTTCAGGGGATCGTTCTCGTTGAAATTACGCCGCACTGCAGCAACGAGCCGCTCATTAGTTTCAGTCCAAGTGTCGATGACCTTGGTATGACGCTCAACCTCGGTGATTTCCCCTAGGCGATATCTCTCCTCTGTTTCGGTAATTTGTTCCTCGGCCTCTTGAAGTAAAGCAGCTTTGTCTCCTGGAATGCGCAAATCATCAACTGAAATTGACACTGCCGCCTGGGTAGCGTAGTGAAAGCCAAGATCTTTCAACTGATCCGCCATGGCTGCTGTAGCTGCCGTCCCATGGTGTTTGTAAGCCCAAGAAACCAAATTTCGGAGGGCTTTTTTGTCAATTACACGATTGCGAAAAGGAGGCGCTTGGCGACTCAGTTGAGATCGAGAATCAACAACGGGTGTAACGTTGGCAGCTGCAGCCTTACTGGCTTTTTTGCTTGACTTCTTGGCGGGTGTAGCAGTCATGACGGCGGGTAAAGGGTTATAAGGAGTTGAGACGAGAGTGAACGTAAAGTGTTTTAGTTGGCCGCCACGGCCATGAGAATGGTCTGATTAATGACAGCACGTCCAACGGTAGTGAGCAAATAACGGCTGATCAGGGCACCATCTTCATCAAAACGATCGCGACGGTACTTCCACTGTTCAATTCTGGTACCATCGCTGAGAGTTTCGTTTAATTGAGGTAGTTTTTCTTCGTCCTCATCGTCTACTTCTCCATTGAAACGAACCCAAACCCAGTCATGAAGCTTTAGATGCTTTTCTTCAAAAGCTGCAAGGACATCATTTAATCCTGAATAAGTGCGTGACCGATCTCCAAAAGCAGGGTGGACTGACCCTGGCTGTACGGCAGTTAGATAATATGCGCCAAGCACCATGTCCTGAGAAGGGGTAATAATTGGCTCGCCAGTAGCAGGTGAAAGAATGTTGTTGCTTGCGAGCATCAGCATCCGAGCTTCGGTTTGGGATTCAATCGCCAGTGGCACATGAACGGCCATTTGGTCTCCGTCGAAGTCTGCGTTAAAGGCAGGGCAGACTAAAGGATGTAACTGAATTGCGCGGCCGTCAACCAATTTGGGCTCAAATGCTTGGATCCCTAATCGGTGAAGCGTGGGGGCACGGTTCAGTAAAATCGGATGACCTTCAATAACCTCTTGCAATACTTGCATAACTTCATCATCTGCGCGCTGAATCAGCTTCTTAGCTGCTTTAATGTTGTTGACAATATTTTGTCTGATTAAGCGATGAATCACGAAGGGCTGAAATAGCTCTATGGCCATTTCCTTCGGGAGCCCGCACTGATGCATCTTCAATTTAGGGCCAACCACGATCACAGAACGTCCGGAATAATCCACACGCTTTCCAAGTAGGTTTTGGCGGAATCTTCCTTGCTTTCCTTCAATAATATCGCTGAGCGACTTGAGTGCCCTATTGTTGGCTCCCACTACGGTTCTTCCTCGTCGGCCATTGTCGATCAAAGCGTCTACTGCCTCCTGGAGCATTCGCTTTTCATTGCGAACAATGATTTCCGGGGCAAGAATCTCCTGAAGACGTGCTAGTCGATTGTTGCGGTTAATAACTCTGCGATACAGGTCATTGAGGTCACTAGTGGCAAACCGACCTCCATCCAATTGGACCATTGGCCGCAAATCAGGAGGGATGACAGGAATTACATCCAATACCATCCACTCAGGTCGGGCATTCGTGGCCACAAAGTTATCGATTACGCGCAAACGCTTAATCAATTTGGCCCGCTTTTGGCCCTTGCTGGAACTGATTTCTTCGCGTAATTGGTCACCAATTTCAGGGAGATTTAGATTTTCCAACAGTTGCTTCAATGCTTCAGCACCAATTCCGACGAGGGGCTCGTTTTCGATATCAGAATCTTCAGCAAAAATTTGATCCTCAATTTCTAGCCACTCGTCTTCGGTGAGAAGTTGCTTGTATGTAAGATCTTTATGGTCACCCGGATCAAGGACAACATAACAGTTGAAGTAAACGATCTGTTCGACGTCCCTTAAGGGCATATCTAATAAGATCGCGACATAGCTTGGGATTCCTTTGAGGTACCAAACGTGAGATACGGGGGCTGCGAGCTTGATAAAGCCCATCCGATGGCGGCGGACGCGACTTTCAGTTACCTCGACTCCACAGCGCTCGCAAACGATGCCGCGATGGCGTACACGTTTATATTTTCCGCAGTGGCATTCCCAGTCCTTAGATGGTCCAAAAATCTTCTCGCAGAAAAGCCCATCCATTTCGGGCTTGAGGGTCCGGTAGTTAATGGTCTCAGGCTTGGTGACTTCCCCCACCACTTGACCGTTAGGCAAGGTACGTTGCCCCCACTGCATGATCCGCTCGGGCGAGGCGAGCGTGATCTTGACGTAATCGAAGTGGTTCTCGGTGCGGAGGTTGCTGTTGGACATAGCAGGGGCGCGGAAATCGTGAAATAGGGGAGAAGACGATCAGTAATCCTGAGAGTGCTCAATCATCGTCGTAATCCGCAACTCCAAGGGATTCGTAAGTAGGTCGACTTGGTGTGCTCCGGCGGGGATTCACGTCCTGCATTAAATCCACTTCGGTACCATCATCGGTATATACTGCGATATCAAGCCCAAGGGATTGCAGTTCGCGCATTAACACTTTGAAGGATTCCGGTGTGCCTGGTCGTGGAATGGGCTTACCCTTCACAATTGCGTTGAGGGCTTCATTGCGACCTTGCATATCGTCCGATTTAACCGTGAGTAGTTCTTGGAGCGTGTAGGCAGCGCCATACGCTTCAAGGGCCCAAACCTCCATTTCCCCAAGCCGCTGGCCACCCTGTTGAGCCTTACCACCCAGGGGTTGCTGCGTCACCAATGAATAAGGACCAGTAGAGCGCGCATGGATCTTGTCATCTACAAGGTGGACCAACTTAAGAATGTGCGCATAACCTACTGTGACAGGCTGATCAAAAGCCTGGCCTGTACGACCATCAATCAATTGAATCTTACCAGGATTGGCTGGGTCGTAAACCCACTCTTTGCCGGGCTGACGGGCCGCTTCTTCGAGGTAGGCTTGAACTGTTTGCTTAGATTTTTCTGCCCCGTGCATTTCATCGAAAGGCACGACCTTGACACGACAGTTGAGATGGGAGGAGGCCCAACCCATTAGACACTCAAAAACCTGACCCACATTCATACGGCTTGGCACACCGAGGGGGTTGAGGACAATATCAATTGGAGTTCCGTCCGGTAGATAAGGCATATCTTCGCGGGGAAGAATCCGACTAATGATTCCTTTATTTCCGTGTCGGCCAGCCATCTTGTCACCAACCTGGATCTTTCGACGTTGCGCCACGTACACTCGCACCACCATGTTGGCCCCAGGAGGGAGTTCATCACCCTGTTCACGGGTGTAGATCCGCACGTCGACAACACGTCCTCGTTCGGTACTAGGAACTCGCAGGGAATTGTCCCGGACATCGCGGGCTTTTTCACCGAAAATTGCCCGCAAGAGCTTTTCTTCGGGCGGCTGGTCCGACTCTCCCTTGGGCGTCACTTTCCCAACTAGGATGTCGCCAGATTCAACATATGCGCCAATGCGAATGATGCCCATTTCGTCTAGATTTCCTAGACTTTCTTCGGCAACGTTGGGGATTTCCCGAGTTATCTCCTCGGGTCCTAGTTTTGTTTGGCGCGCCTCAATTTCATATTTTTCAATGTGAACAGAGGTGTATAGGTCGTCTTGAACCAATCTTTCGCTGACAAGAATGGCGTCTTCGTAATTGTAGCCTTCCCACGGCATGTAGGCGATCAGTACGTTTTGGCCGAGAGCAATTTCCCCCCCCTCGCAAGCGGAGCCGTTCGCTAATACTTGTCCCGCAATCACCGTATCGCCCAGCTGGACAATGGGGCGCTGGTTGAGGCAGGTGTCCTGATTGGAACGCTGATATTTTTGCATCCAATGATAATGATCATTTCCATCTTCATCCCGAATTACAATTTGGGTGGCATCGACATAAACTACCTCCCCATTGACCCGAGTAATCGGGACCATGCCAGAATCACGTGCTACTTGGGTTTCGAGACCGGTTCCCACCAGCGGCCGCTCTGGTCGTAGCAGCGGAACGGCTTGACGCTGCATGTTGGATCCCATCAAGGCACGGTTAGCGTCATCGTGCTCCAGGAACGGAATCAGTGATGTCGCAACTGATATCACCTGAACAGGAGACAGCTGAACATAGTCAACTTGCTCAGGGGGAACCTTTTCGAAATCCTGGCGATACCTCACCGGGACTAAATCAGCCTGGATACGACCTTCGCGATCGGTGGCAACATCGCCGGGAGCTACGCGACATTCGTCCTCCAAATCGGCGGAAAGATAGATGGGATCTCCCTGCTTGAGGACAATACCGTTCTCAACTCTCCAGAAGGGGGTTTCAATAAAGCCGTATTCGTTGACCCTCGCATGGGTTGCGAGTGAGCCGATCAGGCCTGCGTTAGGGCCCTCAGGGGTTTCAATCGGGCAGATCCGACCGTAGTGAGAGGGGTGAATATCACGGACAGCAAAACCAGCCCGTTCTCGAGTGAGGCCTCCTGGGCCGAGGGCACTGATCCGACGTTTGTGGGTGAGCTCAGCCAGGGGGTTGGTCTGATCCATAAATTGGCTCAGCTGACTGGATCCGAAGAATTCCTTGATGGCAGCGACCAAGGGCTTTGGATTCACTAATTGGGCTGGGGTGAGCGACTCGGTTTCTCCAACCGTCATCCGTTCCTTGATAATGCGCTCAAGTCGATTTAAGCCAACTCGCACCTGGTTCTGAAGCAGTTCGCCCACCGATCGGACGCGCCGATTTCCAAGATGATCAATATCGTCAAGACTAGCGCCACCAACATCCAGTTCTAAATTAATCAAATAGTCAATTGTGGATAGCACATCCTCAGGCGTTAGGGTCCGGACAGCGTCGGGAATGGTTAGCCGGAGTTTCTTATTAATCTTGTAGCGTCCAACTCGACCAAGGTCGTAGCGCTTGGGATCGAAGAATCGACTGTGTAGGAGTTGTTGGCCACCACTCACTGAGGGTGGTTCGCCAGGCCGGAGTTTCTTGTAGAGCTCCAGCAAAGCTTGATCTTCTGATGAAATCCCTTCGTCGTTGGCGGCGTCAATTGACTTCTGGTAAAATTCTGGGTGGCGAAGTTTATCGAGAACGTCATTGTCTGAGAGGCCGATCGCTCGCATCAACACATGGGCGTTGATCTTCCGAGTTTTGTCGACACGAACGTGAAGAAGATCGTTTTTGTCGGTTTCAAACTTTAGCCATGCTCCACGATTGGGAATTAGGCTGGCATTAAATGTTTTGCGGCCGTTCTTGTCCTGCTCGTCTTTAAAGTATACGCCTGGGCTGCGTACGATCTGGTTGACGATTACACGCTCGGCGCCATTAATGATAAAAGTGCCCCGTTCGGTCATCAAAGGCAGTTCGCCGATGAAAACCTCTTGTTCCTTGATTTCGCCAGTTTCTTTATTGACAAGTCTGCAGGTGACGTACATCTGTGACGCGAAGGTTGCGTCACGCCGCTTGGCCTCTTCGACATCATGACGAGGCCGCTTGAGTCGATACTCAGTCCCGATGAAGTGAAGCTCTAGCTTGCCCGTGTAGTCGGTGATGGGCGAGAAGCTATCCAGCTCCTCAATCAGCCCCTTCTCCAGGAACCATTTGAAGCTCGCCCGCTGTACCTCCACCAAGTCGGGAAGGTAAGTGACGGTCTTGGCGACCTGGATCGCGCTGCTCATGCGGTGGACCTGCAGGAACGGATGGGAGGGCGGAACTGGAAGCAATGAAGCGACCGACGCCGGATGGCAATCGGCAGTGGACCGAGGCAACGCACAGCCGCTCCCGAACGATCAGAAGCGGCTGACGAGCGAGGGTCGCTAGCGAACTCGCGGCAGAAATGCCGATGGGGCTATCGGCATTGCATTGACCTGAATCAACAGGTCTGCTGTGAAGGGCTTCGTTGGGGTTGGCACCAACGACCTCCGAACGGAGTGGATAGTCGCAGTCTTAGTCGCAGGTGATGTCATGGGAGACGACATCGTGGCGGACACTGCTGTGGTGGGCAACGGGAACGGGCGCAGGGTTAGTGCTTCCAGGGCCAATGGGCCATCATACACTGTGAAGGGTCAAGCCGAAGAGCGTTTGCGCATTCGCCGTGCTGGTATGGGCAACCTGCTCCAGCGTCTCCCCTCGCAAGTCAGCGACCCTTTCGGCCACGGCCGCAACGTAGGCCGGCTCATTGCGCTTGCCCCGGCGCGGCACCGGCGCCAAGAAAGGGCAGTCTGTTTCCACAAGGTAGCGGTCCGCTGGAACCTGCTGGGCGCAGGCATGGGTGTCATGGGCCTTGGGGAACGTGACCGTGCCACTGAAGCTGATGTAGAAACCGAGTTCGAGAAACCCCTCCATCTCTTTGGGCGTCCCCCCCCAGCAGTGCATCACCCCTCGGGGACAGGTGCCCCGTTCCCGCCGCCCACGCAGCTCCTCCAGCATCGGTTCAGCAGCATCTCGGCAGTGAATGATCACGGGCCGGTCAAGCTCAACGGCCAAGTCCAGCTGGGGACGGAGCACGGTCAACTGCTCGGCCAGATTCTGAACCCTGAACAAATCCAGTCCAAGTTCGCCAATGGCGACAACCCGATCGTCGGATCGGGCCGCTTGGCGCAGCACCTCAGCGGTGTTGGCCTGCCAATGCTCAGTATCTAGGGGATGAACTCCCACGGCGTAGCGAAGCTCTGGGAACCGATCCGCAAGGGCTCGGATGGCCGGGATCTCCGCTGGCTCGACACAGGCATGAACCAGAGCCTGAACTCCGGCATCACGCCAACGCTGGGAAACGGCGTCGAGATCGTCGTCGAAGTTGCGAAAGACAATGTGGCAGTGGCTGTCCACCAGTGGCGGCAGCTGGGCTTCCCCCTTGGGGAGGACGCCGCTGGCAGGTGGGTTCGACATGGGGAATCGTGGACGTTGAGACGAAGTCCGAAGCGACGACCCCGATCCCCAAGGGGTCAGGAGTTCTGGCTGGTGCCGGCTGGCTCAAGCACGCTCTTGACGGCGACGCTCAACCGTGACTTCTGATTCGCGCCGGTGTTGCGGTGTAGAACGCCGACTTTGACAGCTTTGTCGATCTTGCTGAACGCCGCGCTCATCGTGGACTGCACAGTGGCCTTGGAGGCGTCACCGGGCTCTTGGTTGTAGGCAGAGCAGGCCGAGAAGCAACGCTTCATGAGGGTGCGGAGCGCGGACTTGTAGGTCCGGTTCCGCAGGCGGTTGCGCTCGGCGATCTCGATGCGCTTCTTGGAAGACTTGTTATTGGCCACAGGCGGGTGGGCGCGAAATCATCAAAGATCAATCCTAACGGTCAGACCTCCCCTGCTTCAGCGGTCCATCCCCCGCCTCGCCCTAGTTTGAGAGTGCCGCCCTTGCCTTCGGTTTTGGTCGCTCCCCGCACCCCGGTCGTTCCCAGTGGTAGCAGCTCGAGTTTGCCGCCGCTCCACTTGGCTTGCTTGCAGGACCTGGCCCAGGCCAGCGATCGCCTGGAGGCCATCGCCCAGCGCACCGGAGGGACCGTCATGCGCGACGAAGAACGGCTGGTGTCCCAGATCCTCGAGCAGGTTCGGCAAGACGGAGACCAGGCCCTGATCGATCTCACGGAACGGTTCGATGGGGTGCGGCCTGATCCGCTGCGGATTCCTCCGGAACGGTTGGCCGCCGCCTGGGACGCCACCCCATCGCCGCTTCGGCAGGCCCTAGAGCTGGCCCATGAACGCGTGCTGACCTTTCACCAGCAGCAATGGCCCCAGGATCTGGCCCTGGAGGGTCCCTATGGCGAACGGTTGGGCCGTCGCTGGCGACCGGTGGAGCGAGCGGGAATCTATGTGCCCGGTGGCCGGGCCGCCTACCCCAGCACGGTCCTGATGAACGCCGTCCCTGCCCGCGTGGCCGGGGTGAAACGGCTAGTGATGGTGACGCCTCCAGGCCCCGATGGCGATCCCAATCCCACGGTGCTGGCGGCCGCCCATTTGGCCGGGGTCCGGGAGGTGTATCGGGTGGGGGGGGCCCAGGCCATTGCCGCTTTGGCCTTCGGTACGGCCTCGATCCCTCGGGTGGATGTAATCAGCGGTCCCGGCAACCTTTGGGTCACCCTGGCCAAAAAGGCCGTCTACGGCCGGGTGGGCATCGATTCCCTGGCCGGCCCCAGTGAGGTGGTGGTGATCGCCGACCACACCGCCCAGGCCGACCAGGTAGCCGCCGATCTCATGGCCCAGGCCGAACACGATCCCCTGGCGGCGGCGATCCTGATCACCACCAATCCGGACTTGGCCACGACCGTGCCCGCCGCGATCGAAGCCCAACTGGTGGACCATCCCAGGGCGGCGATCGTGCTTCAGGCCCTCAACAGCTGGGGGCTGATCGTGGTCTGCAACGATCTGGAGGATGCCGCTCGCCTCAGCGATCGCTTCGCGCCGGAACATCTGGAACTCCTCGTGGCGGAGCCGGAGACCCTGGCAGAGCGAATTCAGCACGCCGGGGCCATCTTCCTCGGCCCCCATACCCCTGAAGCCGTCGGCGACTACCTGGCCGGCCCGAACCACACCCTCCCCACCAGCGGCACGGCTCGCTTCGCCGGAGCCCTCAGCGTGGAGACCTTCCTGCGCCAAACCAGCTTGATTCATTTCAACCGGGCGGCGCTTGAGGGCACCGCCGCCGCCGTGGTGACCCTGGCGGAAAGCGAAGGCCTGCACAGCCACGCCGAGTCGGTACGGCGACGGCTGGGCTGAGGATTGCCCCCTCAGCGCTTCACCAGATCCCGCACCCCCGGGGTCCCATCGACGATCTCACCGACCAGGACCTGGTCGGTGAGATTGACGAACAGGCCGTTCTCAAGCACGCCCGGCAGGTTGTTGATTTCTTTCTCCAGGGTCACAGGATCGGTGATGCCTCCGGCGAACTTCACATCCAGCACCAGATTTCCTTGATCGGTCACCACGGGGCCGGCCTTACGGACCGCCATCCGGAGCTGGGCCTCACCCCCCAAGGCGCCCAGCTGACCTTGCACCTGGCGCCAGGCCCCCGGCAGCACCTCCACCGGCAACAGAAAACCGAGGTTGAGGGTGTCCACCAACTTGGTGCTATCCACCACCACCACAAAACGATCCGCACGGCGGGCCACCAGCTTTTCCTGCACGTGGCAGGCTCCACCGCCCTTAATCAAATGGAACGCGGGATCCACCTCATCGGCACCGTCGATCGCCAGGTCAATGCGATCAATGGCGTTGAGGCTCCTGAGGGGGATCCCCAGCTCCGCGGCTAACACCTCCCCTTGAAACGAGGTGGTGACCCCGACGATGTCGGCAAGCTCCCCACTGCGGAGCTTGGCGCCCAAGCCCTGAATCATCAGGGCCGCCGTGGAGCCTGAGCCCAAGCCAACCACCATGCCGTCGCGAATCTGCTCGACAGCGGCTGCGGCCACCGCCTGCTTCATGCGATCCTGCAGATCCGACATGACACCACTTGCCAAGGGCAGCGACGGTAGCAGGGCCTAGTCCGGGCCTCAGCCGGGGGACGGCATGGAGGCTGGCCGGATCATGAGTTGGAGTTGTCGCTGTCCGCGCAGCACGGTGAGGGGCAACGGCTGACCCACCTGGGCCTGCTCCACCTGCTGTAGGAGGGCCGCTGGGGTGATCACGGCCTGATCGGCCACCGCCACCACCAGATCGCCGCGACGTAGGCCAGCCGCCTCCGCCGGACTATCGGGCAGAACCCTCTGCACCAGCGCCCCATCCCGCTCGGGGAGATGCAGCAGGGCATCGGGATCCCGATTGTTGTCGCGGGCGACCCGGGCGGTCAGCGGCACCAGCTGCAGGCCCAGGTAGGGATGCACCACCTGGCCGCCGTCCGCGAGCTGGGAGGCCACCCGCCGGGCCAGGTTGATGGGAATGGCGAAGCCGAGCCCGGCCCCAGGCCCCGCCCGCACCAGGGTGTTGATGCCGATCACCTCGCCGTTGGCGTTGATCAGGGGGCCGCCGGAATTACCGGGATTGATCGCGGCGTCGGTCTGAATCAGGTCGAGGCGTTTATCGGAAAACCCCAGGCTGTTGATGTCCCGATGCAGGCTGCTGACAATGCCCAGGGTGACCGTGCGCTGCAGGCCGTAGGGGCTGCCGAGGGCGATGGCCCAATCCCCCACCTCCAGCGCCTCGGAATCCCCAAGGGGAGCCGCCTTGAGGCCGGCATGGCCTTCGAGTCGAACCACCGCCAGGTCGGTGATCGGATCCGTCCCCACCACGCTGCCGTCCAGCTGGCGGCCATCGGCGAGGGTGACCTCCACCCCATCCACCTGATCCACCACGTGGGCATTGGTGAGTACCAGCCCTCGACGGCCGTCGATCACGATGCCGGAGCCTTGGCCCCGTTCCCGCAAGCTGCCGGAGGGGTCACCGAACAGGTCCCTCAACCGGGGATCCAGCAGGGTGGGGTCAAAGGACTG
>CAIOCZ010000128.1 GCA_903856805.1 uncultured cyanobacterium
AAGCCACCCTTCTTCCACCACAGACCAGCACCGGAACCGAGGTTCAAGCTGTAGGTCCCAGGGGCACCCGCATAGGTGAAGATGTCGAGAACGGTGTCAGCCGGATAGGCGCTGGGCCACACGGGCAGCATGTCGTCCTGACGAACCCGACCACCGATGGTGGCGGTGAAACCGCTACCAACAGGGAATTGATAGAACAGGCGGTTGATGGCCACAATATCGTTGCCGGACGGTGCCTCAAACGCCGCTTCCATGCCGTTCAGGCCCACGGGGGGGTTGCCGAACCAGGCGGAGTTGGAGAAGTTGCCGGCACGCAGGCGGGTGCGCAGCAGGTCTTTGCCGGTGAAGCTGGTGTCCAGATCCAGCTGCAGGTCGTAGTTGAAGGTGGTGCCACCTTCGTAGCGCGAAGCGGTATCGGCGTACTTCTTGCCCAGCGGGGCCGTCACACCGCCACCCTTGGCATAGGCAGCCGCTGCCGGGGTGGTGCGGAAATCACCGCCGAAGCTGTTGGCGCCAATGACGAAGGTGGCCTTACCCTTCAGCTTGGTGGTGGTGGAAAACTGGTTCGCTTCCAGTTCGCCCACACGGGCCTCAAGGCCGTCCACCTTGCCGCGCAGCACGGCCAATTCCTTTTCGAATTCAGCCATCAGGCGCTTGAGCTCGTCGGTCACTTCGGTGACGCGGTCGAGACAGGCGTTGAGCAGGGCGGCCGCTTCATAGCGGGTCATCGCCTGGCCGCCCTTGAAGGTGCCGTTGGGATAGCCAGCCACGCAGCCGTAGCGCTCAATCAGGTTGCTGAGTGCCTGATAGGCCCAGTCGGTGGGGCGAACGTCGGAGAACTGGCTGATGCTGGTGACTTGCTCCTCGCTGGCGTACTGACCGACGCCATTGATGTTGAGCTCGGCGGCGGAGACAGCGACAGGGGCCATCAGGCCAAGGGCCGCTGGGGCCACCAGCAATTGCTGGAAAAGTTTCATGGGAACCTCACACGGAATGGCGCAATGCGCCGACCCGCATCGTGACGGCATGTATGGCTGAACACCAAGGGGGCTGTGCCAGAACGCTCAACGGCCGCAGGTCATGCTGTAAGGGAGGCAGGCCTCAATCCCATCGGTGCTGTTTCACACTTGGGCCCACCGCAGCCGTCCCCCCCTGGCGCCGACCCGTCCTGCCGCCCTGCGCGGCCCCTGCCGAACCACGTTGCTGTGGTGGCTCGCGTTGCTGGTGCTCTGGATCCTCGCCAGCGGTGGCGATCGGCTGTGGCTGGCCCAGGACCAGCGTCTGCCGGGGTGGGACCAGGCCGACTACCTCAACAGCGCCGTGGACCATGGCCGCGCCCTCGGGCTCCTGCCCGGCGGTGGCTGGAGCGGCTGGGCGGACCTGCTGGATCTCTCCCCCAAGATCCCGCCGCTCGCGTCCCTTGTGAACGGCAGTGTGATGGCCCTGAGCGGCGACAGCGCCGACCAGGCCAGCTGGTCCCTGGCGCTCTGGCATGGCCTACTGCTGCTGACGGTGGCCGGCTGGGGCCGCCAACTCCTGGGCAGGGGATTCGGGCTTCTGGCGGCTGCCCTGGTGGCCCTGGCCCCAGCTCTTTGCGAGCTGCGGGTGGACTTCACCCTTGATCTGCCGGTGACCGCCAGTTCGGTGCTGGCCCTCTGGCTCCTGGGCCGCTGGCAGCGGCCCGCCCCCCAGGGAGGCCGGTGGGGCCAGGCCCTGGCCGCAGCCCTGGCCCTCAGCGCGGCCCTGCTGGTGAAACAAAGTGCCCTCCTGGTGCTCACCTTGCCCAGCCTGTGGGCCCTTGGCCAGGGGCTGGGTCGCCGCGAACGGCGCACCCAGGTGCTGGCGGGGCTAGCCCTGGGACTGGTTCTGCTGCTGCCGTGGCTGCACCACAACTGGATCACCACCCTTGGGGGCACCAACCGGGCCGTCGTCGAATCGGCGGCGGCGGAAGGAGATCCTCCACCCCTAAGCCTGGCCTCGCTGGCCTGGTATCCACTCCTGCTGCCCCAACAGC
>CAIOCZ010000129.1 GCA_903856805.1 uncultured cyanobacterium
GGCCAGGCTGGCCAGCTGGTGGCCCAGATTCAGGAGTTGGGCCACGAAGGCGTCCTGGAACTGCGGATCCGCCGCGATCGCGGGCTGGAGGACGGCCCAGGCCTCGATCTGGGATCGCTCCGGCAGCGGGGAGCCGGTGGCGCCGCCCACGGCTTGGAGGGTGCGCAGGCCATGGGCAAGGAGCCGCAGGTGGTGTCGCTCCAGGGCCGGCAGCAGGGTGCCATCCAGTTGGGTCACCTCGGCGGGCGTGAGCACAGCCTCAGGCGTGGAGGGGGACGGGGATCAGCCGGAACCCACAGAAATGGCCTTCCTCCAGCCGCCAGTGGACCCGTTCCACTTGGCAATCGGGAAAGGTGTGGCGGATCAGTTGCAGCTCCTGATCACAGACGATCGGAAAGGCTTCGGCGATCCGCATGACCGAACAGTGGAACTCACTGATCTGCCAGGCCTCGGCATGGTCGGGGTCGGGCCTGGATTCCGCCACATAGCCCTCGCCGCGCCGGAGCTCGACCAGTCGGCCCAGCCGCTGTTGCAGGCTGCCGGCACCGATCAGGCTCCGGTAGGCGGCGGCCTTGTCCTCCGCCTGCTGGCCCATCAGGACCTGCATGGATTCGGGGGGCATGAGCGTGCTGAGGGACTGCAGCAATCCCAGGGCGAACTCTTCACTGCCATTGGGGAAGCGGGCCTGGCCAGCGGCCGTCAAGTGCCAGCGATTGCTGGGGCGGCCGGGCCCTTCTTGGCAGGGACAGGATTCCACCAGTCCGTCCTCCTCCAGGCTGCGCAGGTGGCGTCGCATCACCTGGACGGACACCGCCAGCTGGTCGGCCAGCATGGAGGCGGTGGCTTCCCCCTCGCGGAGCAGGAGCGCCAGGGCGGCCTCGCGGGTGGAGGGTGATTCCGATTGCCCGACGGGGCGGGGCGACGGCTCCTCGATCGGTCGGTGCTCCGACGGCGTGAAGGAGGAGGCTGGGGCGCCCATGGATCGCTCCGTACATCCAACCGAACCCTCTCACGATGCCACGCAGAAGCCACGGCTGGGGCTTGGGGCCGTGAATGGGCCCCCTGATGGGCCCCGGGCAGGACCGCGTCAGGCAACAATGAGCTTTCGCCTCCACCGGCGCCACCCTTGACCTAGGCTCATTGAATAACGAAACCGTTGCGTTTCGTTATTGGTCCATCCTTGCCCCGTCAATCGACCCCTAGATCGAGCTGAATCGCGCCGCACCACTCACTTTTCCCCTGCCTGTGACCCCTCCTGACGCCTCCTCCCCGACTGAGTCTGCCGTGACCGGCGCGACGCCTCCGGCGCCAAGTTCCGAGAGCCTCGAGGTGATTCGCAAGTTTGCCGAGACCTACGCCCAGCGCACCGGCACCTATTTCTGTAGCGATCTAGGGGTGACGGCGGTGGTGTTAGAGGGACTCGCCCGCCACAAGGATGAGCTCGGCGGCGCCCTCTGTCCCTGTCGGCATTACGAGGACAAGCAGGCGGAGGTGTCCCAGGCCTTCTGGAACTGCCCCTGTGTGCCCATGCGGGAACGGAAGGAGTGCCATTGCATGCTCTTCTTGACGGACGACAATCCGTTCCGCGGGGAGGCCCAGACCATTTCCATGGACGAGATCTGCGCCCACACCGCCCAAGATCACCCCACCAGCTGAACCCCGCCATGAGCAGCGCCACCGTTGGTGATCTGGTGAGCCAGCCGTATAAGTACGGCTTCATCACCGAGATCGAAACTGAGAAGATCGCCAAGGGCCTCAGTGAGGATGTGGTGCGCCTGATTTCGGCGAAGAAAGAGGAGCCCCCGTTCCTGCTCGATTTTCGTTTGCGGGCCTACCGGCATTGGCTGACGATGCAGGAACCGGATTGGGCGGCCTTGGGGTATCCCCCGATTGACTATCAGGAGCTTATTTATTACGCGGCGCCGCGTCAGCAGCAGAAAAAAGCCAGCTTGGATGAGGTGGATCCTGCCCTGCTGGAGACCTTTGAAAAGCTCGGCATCCCCCTGAGTGAGCAGAAACGGTTGTCCAATGTGGCCGTGGATGCCGTGTTTGACAGCGTTTCCATCGCCACGACCTACAAGGAAAAGCTGGCGGAGGATGGGGTGATCTTCTGCTCGATCTCCGAGGCCGTGAAGGAGCATCCCGAATTGGTGGAGCGCTATCTCGGAACGGTTGTGCCGGCCAACGATAATTTCTTCGCCGCCCTCAATTCGGCTGTCTTCAGTGATGGCTCCTTCGTGTTTATTCCGAAGGGAGTGGCCTGCCCGATGGAGCTTTCCACCTATTTTCGAATCAATTCAGGGGATACGGGCCAGTTTGAACGCACCCTGATTGTTGCCGAGGAGGCCGCCACGGTGAGCTATTTGGAGGGCTGTACGGCCCCGATGTTCGATACCAACCAGCTGCACGCGGCGGTGGTGGAGTTGGTGGCCCTTGACGATGCCTCAATCAAGTACTCCACCGTGCAGAATTGGTATGCTGGAGATGAGAATGGAGTAGGCGGAATCTATAACTTTGTCACCAAACGGGGCCAGTGCCGCGGCGCGCGCAGCAAAATCAGCTGGACCCAGGTGGAAACTGGCTCGGCGATCACCTGGAAGTATCCGAGTTGCGTTCTTCAGGGGGCGGATTCGGTGGGCGAGTTCTATTCCGTGGCCCTCACCAATCATCGTCAACAGGCCGACACCGGAACCAAGATGATCCACGTGGGGCCCCGAACTCGCTCCACGATTGTGAGTAAAGGCATCAGTGCCGGCCACTCCTCCAATAGCTATCGCGGCCTGGTGCAGGTGGGTCCCAAGGCCGTCGGAGCCCGTAATTACAGCCAGTGCGATTCCATGCTGATTGGGGATCGGGCCGCCGCTAACACCTATCCCTACATCCGCAGTCAGCAGCCCGATGCCAACATCGAGCATGAAGCCAGCACCTGCCGCATCTCCGCCGATCAGTTGTTTTATCTCCAGAGCCGGGGCATCGGCTTTGAGGCCGCCGTTTCGATGATGGTCAGTGGCTTCTGCCGGGATGTGTTCAACCAACTGCCGATGGAGTTTGCGGCCGAGGCCGACAAGCTGTTGTCCCTCAAGCTCGAAGGGTCGGTGGGGTAGGCGTCGCCGTTCGTTCGCTGTCCCCGCTTGTCCTGCGCCGCCCCGCTCCCCGTTCCGTTTCAGTCGCTCCTGTGATTCGCTCCGACGCTCCCATTCTTCTTGAGATTCGTGATCTCCACGCCCGCGTGGAGGATCAGCCGATCCTGCGTGGCGTGAATCTCACCCTGCGGGCTGGAGAAATCCACGCGGTGATGGGCCGCAATGGCAGTGGCAAGAGCACCCTCTCCAAGGTGCTGGCCGGCCATCCCGCCTACACCGTCACCAGCGGCTCGGTGCTGTATCGCGGGGCCGATCTGCTGGCCTTGGAGCCGGAGCAACGGGCACGCATCGGCTTGTTTCTGGGCTTTCAGTATCCGGTGGAAATTCCGGGGGTGAGCAATCTGGAATTCCTGCGGGTGGCCACCAATGCGCGCCGGCAGGAGCAGGGCTTGGAGGAGCTGGACACCTTCGCCTTCGACGACCTGGTGCAGGAGCGCCTTCGGGTGGTGCAGATGGATCCGGCCTTCCTGGAGCGCAGCGTCAATCAAGGGTTCTCCGGTGGGGAGAAGAAGCGCAATGAAATTCTGCAAATGGCCCTGCTGGAGCCGCTTGTGGCCATCCTCGATGAAACCGATTCGGGCCTGGATATCGACGCCCTGCGCATCGTGGCCGGCGGCGTGAACCAGCTGGCGGGGCCCGACACGTCCACCCTGCTGATCACCCACTACCAGCGGTTGCTGGATGCCATCGTGCCGGACTTTGTGCACGTGATGGCGGCCGGTCGAATCCTGCGCACCGGCGGTAAGGACCTGGCTCTTGAGCTCGAAGAACGGGGCTACGACTGGGTCGATGCCGAACTCGCCCAGCCCCTGGCTGGGGCGGAGGTGGGTTGATGGCCCCCACCGCCATGACCGCCATGGGCACCCCCGTTGCTGTCGCCTCAAGCGATCCCTGGAGTCAGGCGCTGCTGTCCTCCCTGGCCCCGGCGGCGGGCCCCCTGGAGGCGGTGCAGCGGCGGGGCCGTGCCGGCTTGACCCATCAGGCGATGCCCTCGCGGCGGGCGGAAGCCTGGCGATTCACGGATACGGCTGTGATCCAGGCGATCGCCCCCCAGCTGCTCCAGCCGGCGCCCGAAGCCCTGCCCGCCTGTGGCGAAGGGGTGTGGCGCCTGCGCCTTGATGGGGGGGAGGAGGCCCTGGCCGATCAGGCCTGGCCGGCCGGTCTGACGCCCCTACCAGGGCCCGACCTGGAGCTCGCCCTCGGCCAGACCCTGGCCGACACCGGGGGCCGGGAGCACTGGCCCGTGCTGCTCAACAAGGCCACCGCCCCACGGGTGCTGGCCCTGCGGGTTAGGGGCGAGGTGGCTCCGACCCTCGAACTGGTAAGTGAGGCCGGCGCCGGCCCCGGGGTGCTGCCAGTGCGCGTGCTGTTGCTGCTGGAGGAGCAGGCCCGGCTCACGGTGCTGCAGGTGCACCGTTCCGGTGGCGCCAACCTCACCAGCGTGGTGGTGGAGGCCCGGCTGGGACGAGGCGCCCACCTGAGCCATGGTGTGCTGGCCCAGGGCCACCCCGAGGCCGCCCTGCTGGCCCATCTGGCGGTGGTGCAACACCCCGACAGCAACTTCGATCAGGTGAGCACGGCGGCGGGTTGGGGCCTGGTGCGGGTCGAGCCGCGGGTGCTCCAATCCGAGGGCAGTGCCGCCACCAGCCTGCTTGGCCTGCAGGCGGTGCGGGGCCAGCAGCTGGCGGACACCCATAGCCAGGTGCGGTTCGGCGGCCCCGATGGCACGCTCGAGCAGGGCCATAGGGCCATCGCCGACGGGGCCGGTCGCAGTGTTTTCAACGGGGCGGTGCAGGTGCCCCAGGCGGCCCAGCGCACCAACGCCTCCCAGTTGAGTCGCAACCTGTTGCTGTCCGATCGGGCCCGGATCGACACCAAACCAGAGCTGGAGATCGTGGCCGACGACGTGCGCTGCGCCCACGGCGCCACCGTGAGCCGGCTGCAGCAGGACGAGCTCTTCTATCTCCAGAGCCGGGGCATTGGGGTTGATCAGGCCGCCCGGCTGCTGTTGCGGGGGTTTTGCGCGGAGGTGCTCGCGGCCCTGCCCGCCGCCGCTGCCCCCTGGCAGCCCTTGGAACATCTCTTAGACCAGGAGGAGACCGGCGACCCAGAGGGGACCGGCGATCAGGAGGAGACCGGCCGATGACCCTCGCCCCTACCCCCCCACCCCTCAGGAACCCGGAGGCGCCCGCCGCTGCGGACGACCTGGCCGCCCTCACCCGGCCCGATTTCCCCCTGCTGGCCCAGACCGCTTGCCTTGGCCAGCCCCTGATCTACCTCGACTACGCCGCCACCAGCCAGAAGCCCCGCCAGGTGCTGGAGGCGCTGCAGCACTACTACGGCCACGACAACGCCAACGTCCATCGCGGTGCCCACCAGCTCAGCGCCCGTGCCACGGAGGGGTTTGAGCACGCCCGCGACAAGGTGGCGGCCTTCGTGGGGGCGGCCAGTGCCCGCGAGATCGTGTACACCCGCAACGCCAGCGAGGCGATCAACCTGGTGGCCCGCACCTGGGGGGAGGCCAACCTGCGCCCCGGCGATGAGGTGCTGCTGTCGGTGATGGAACACCACAGCAACCTGGTGCCGTGGCAGCTGCTGGCGGCCCGCACCGGTTGCGTGTTGCGCCATGCCGGCCTCACCGAATCGGGAGAGCTCGATCTGGAGGATTGGCGCCGCCAGCTCACCGACCGCACCCGACTGGTGAGCCTGGTGCAGGTGAGCAACACCCTGGGCTGCCTCAACCCGATCGCGGCGCTCGCCCCCCTGGCCCACGCCGCCGGGGCCCTGCTGCTGGTGGATGCCTGCCAGAGCCTGCCCCATCAGCGGGTGAACGTGGCTGAACTGGGCTGTGATTTTTTGGTGGGCTCCTCCCACAAGTTCTGCGGCCCCACCGGCATGGGCTTCCTCTGGGCCCGGGAAGCGCTGCTGGAGGCCATGCCCCCCTTCTTGGGCGGCGGCGAGATGATTCAGGACGTGGGCCTCGACACCAGCACCTGGGCGGATCTGCCCCATAAGTTCGAGGCCGGCACCCCGGCGATCGGCGAGGCGATCGGCATGGGCGCCGCCATCGACTATCTGCAGGCGATCGGCATGGACCGCATCCACGCCTGGGAGCAGCGGCTCACCCGCCAATTGTTCGCGCGGCTGCAGGCGATTGAGGGCCTGACGATCCTCGGCCCCACCCCTGAGCAACAGCCCGATCGCGCTGCCCTGGCCGCCTTCCATGTGGAGGGATTGCATGCCCATGACATCGCCGCCCTGCTGGATTCCTCAGGGATCTGCATCCGCAGCGGCCACCACTGCACCCAACCTCTGCACCGCCATTACGGCCTCTCCGGCACGGCCCGGGCCAGCCTCGGTTTCACCACCACCCCCGAGGAGATCGATCGCTTCGCGGAGGAGCTGAGCAGCACGATCGGATTTCTGCGGGAGCACAGCTGAGCGCAGCGCCTTCAGGTCGGCGGGGGCTGAATTCAGGAACGGTGGTAGGCGCCGCCCTGCTGAATCGAGAGGGCGCGGTAAAGCTGCTCCAGCAGCAGCAGCCGGGCCAGTTCGTGGGGAAAGGTGAGCGGTGAGAGGCTGAGTTTCCAGTGGGCGCGCGCTTTGAGGGCGGGATCAAGGCCATCGGCGCCGCCGATCACGAAGGCCAGCCGCTCGGAGCCCGAGCCCTGCAGCCGTTCCGCCAGGGCCACCGAGCCGAGCCGTTCCCCCTCCTCGCAGAGCACCACCAGCCGTTCCTCGGGGCGCAGCTCGGCCTGGATCGCCTCCGCTTCCCGCTGGGGGCTGGAATCCTTGAGTTCGCTCACCACCAGGCCGGGCAGGCGCTTGAGATACACGGCCAGACCGTCCTGAATCCAGTGCTTGCGCACCTTGCCCACCGCCAGCACCCGGATCCGGTTGGGGTTGAGCACGCGGGGCGGGTGGCGGGGGCGGAGCCCATCGTCGAACGGCGCGAAGCACGGGGGCCGGCCGGAGATGATGGGTTCGACCTCGTTGGGCTGGCTGGATGGAGGAATCGCCCACCGCCGCTGACGCCCCCAGCCTGTTCCTGGTGGTGTTGGGGGGCCGCCTCCCCGGGGTCCACATCGAGCTGCACGATGTGCGCTTCGTGGTGGGGGCCACGATTGAGGCCACCCTGCCGCAGTTGCGCCGCCAGTGGTTTGGGGCGCGCCGGGGGCTGCACCTCGATAGTTGGATGGCGGTGCGGTTTGTGGATGGTTTCCGGGTGGAGCTGCGGGAGGAGCCCTTCGCCGGCCCCGAGCGGCTGTGGTTCGTGAACATGGGCGGCTACGACCCTTCCCAGCTGGCGGAACAGCACGCCTTTGGAGTGTTCGTAGCCGCCAGCCCCCAGGCCGCCCGCGCCGCCGCCCGTCGGCAGTTGCTGCCGGGGGCCCAGGAGCGCCACAAGGATGATCTGCATGGGGTGGAGGAGGTGCTGGGGGGCGAAGGTTCCCAGCGGTGGGCGGTGCATCTGATCCCCGATGGCCGCCAGCAGCCGCAGCGGCCCGATTGGTATGGGTATCGGCCGATTTGAGGGGTTGATTTGTTGGGTTGGTTTCCGTGCCCTTGCGTCCTGCGGGCCAGCCGCCTGCCGCCACCAGCAGGGCGCCGGTCGCAGCGGCGCCGGCCAGTCGGCCAGCAGCGTGCCCAGGCTGGAGGGGATCGCCGTGATCCCCATCCGCTCCCCCGCCGCCTGCCAGAAGCGGAACAGATGCTTTCGCTCTTCTTCCCTTCGCCCACAGGGTTTCTGGGCTGTCCTCGCCAGCGGGGAGGGCGGCAACGGTGGGCGACTCCGCACAATCGCCGCCCCCTGCCTCGAACCACC
>CAIOCZ010000130.1 GCA_903856805.1 uncultured cyanobacterium
CGCAACACCATCTACCGCGACGCCGCCCTTGGCCTTGCACGCACCCGCAGCACCCTCTTCCCTCTGTTGGAAGGGATCGCGTCCCTCAGCCTGCTGTTGCTGTTGGCCATCGGCAGTGGCCAGCTGGAGAGCGGTCGCCTGAGCATCGGCGATCTGGTGGCCCTGATCCTGTATGTGGAACGGCTGGTGTTTCCCACCGCCTTGCTGGGCTTCACCCTCAATAGCTTCCAGACCGGTCAGGTGAGCCTGGAGCGAATCGAAGCCTTACTTCAGCGCCGTCCGTTAATCACCTCGCCCCCAAGTCCCGTGGAACCGGCCCATCCGGGCCGCGGGGCGGTGGAAGCCCGTGGCCTAACCGTCAGCTATCCGGACGCCGCCCGTCCGGCCCTACAGGATCTTCACTTCCGGCTTGCCCCGGGCGAGCTTGTGGCGGTGGTGGGGCCCGTGGGCTGCGGCAAAACCACCCTGGCCCGCGCCCTGGGACGGATGGTGGAGGTCCCTCCTGGTCAATTAATGATCGATGGCGTGGATATCACCGCCATGGCCCTGCCCGCCCTGCGGGCCCAGGTGGCCCTCGTGCCCCAGGAGGGCTATCTCTTCACTGCCACCCTGGCCGACAACCTTCGCTACGGCGCCCCGGAAGCCCAGCCGCCGCAGGTGGAGAACGCCGCCCGCCAGGCCAGGCTGGAGGAGGACATCAAGGGATTTCCGGACGGCTACGCCACCCTGGTGGGGGAACGGGGCATCACCCTCAGCGGCGGCCAACGGCAGCGCACGGCCCTGGGGAGGGCCCTCTTGGTGGACGCACCGCTCCTAGTTCTGGACGATGCCTTGGCCAGCGTGGACAACACCACCGCCGCGGCCATCTTGCGCTCCGTGCGCGAGCAACGCCAGCGCACCGTGCTGATGATCAGCCACCAACTGTCGGCCGCGGCGGCCTGTGATCGGATCCTGGTGCTCGAGGAAGGACGGCTGGTGCAACAGGGTCACCACAGCGCCCTGGTGAACCAGGAGGGCACCTACCGAAGGCTGTGGGAGCGGGAACAGGCCGCCGAACAGCTCGAAGCCATGCCCTTGGCCTGACCCGTCGGCGTTCCAGCTTCTCGTGAAGAGTTTGTGGAAGGGGCGGACAGGAGGCGGCGGCACCGCTTATCTGGAAGTAGTCCGAACCGGGCCGCCCCGCCGATGCTTTCCAGCCCTTCGTCCTCCAGCCCGCAGGGCTACAACCTGCGCTGCACCCTCAGCTTCGGCGACATCTATGCCCAGATCCTGATCTGGATGGGGGTGATCTTCGTGAGCCTGGCCGCCGGCCTGGCCCTGATGGGCGCCTCAAGGCCCATCTTCGCCTTGGTGGGGGTGGGGGTGATCCTGGTGCTTTCGCTGCCCTTCCTGCTGTTTGCCTTCACCACCACCCTGCTGAACCACATCGCGCTGGAACCGGCCGCGTCGCCGGAGCGCCCTGCCTAGGCTCGGCTTCCAAGCGGTGCTGTTTCCGTGTTCGGCCTCTTCCGTGACCGCCCTTCCAGCCGCGAAGACACCGGTGAAGCAATCCATGCGGTGCTGGGCAGCCCCATCACGGCAGCGGCGGCAGCAGGCCAAGGGGACGTGGTGTTTGGCTGTGGTTGTTTCTGGGGAGCGGAAAAGGGCTTTTGGCGTCTGCCTGGGGTGATCACCACCGCCGTGGGCTACGCCGGCGGGCCCCTAGCCGCCCCCAGCTACGAGCAGGTCTGCAGCGGCCGCAGCGGCCATGCCGAGGTGGTGCGGGTGGTGTGGGATGAGCAGCGCCTGGGTTTTGCGGACCTTCTCAAGTTGTTCTGGGAGTGCCATGACCCCACCCAGGGCGATCGTCAAGGGAACGACCGCGGCAGCCAGTACCGCTCGGTGATTTACACGACCACCCCCGCCCAGTTCAGCCAGGCGCAAGCCAGCCTCAACCAATACCAGCAGGCCCTGCAGAGCGCCGGCTTCGGCACGATCACTACAGAACTGGGCCAGGGGAAACCTTTTCACTACGCCGAGACCTACCACCAGCAGTATTTGGCCAAACCCGGCAGCCGTCCCTACTGTTCCGCCCAGCCGACACGGGTGCCTTACACCGGCGTCGACGGTCAGGCGTTCCTGCTTCCTGCGTCCCTATGGAAGGCCTATGACTGGTCCGTTCCCCACTGCGTGCTCCGCGGCGACAACGCCCCGATTCCGTTGCCCTGAGCGCCGCATGCCTCCTCGACCCGCCACGATCCATGGACGGGCTCGTTCAGCCGTGAGCCTGGGCCTGATCTCCGCCATCATGCTGGCCCTACCCCAACCTGGGAACGCCGTCCAATCGCCGTGGTGGGAAAATTACGACCTGAAGGAGTCGTATCGCTGCACCGATCAGGCCGTTGTGGTGCTCGAACGCAACGCGTCCCAAGCGGCCCTGATCGCCAACGGCTTCAGCTCCACCCTGTTTCGAGAACCCTCCGAAACGCCGGCCCTGCGCTATAGCAACGAGCAGCTGCGAGTGGTGCTCCGCGGTGACGAACTCACCCTGGAACAATTGCCGCAGGTCCGCACCTGCATTCGCACCCAAGAGGTATGACTCCACTCTCCGATCGGGTCGTGATTCTGGGCCTGCTGGCAACGGTTGCCCTCGTCTTCGCCTTGGTGTTCTGGACCGTGCGGCTTCACCCCAACGGCGGCCAGCCGC
The DNA here is from genome assembly GCA_903856805.1 of uncultured cyanobacterium. Taxonomy (GTDB): domain Bacteria; phylum Cyanobacteriota; class Cyanobacteriia; order PCC-6307; family Cyanobiaceae; genus Cyanobium. Next base: position 2,687 of record CAIOCZ010000130.1, read on the forward strand.
CCCTGCTCTGGCGGGATGGTGGTCAGCCTGCTCGCAGCGGATCCCCCCTGATCTGATGCGTCGACTCCCCCCTTCCCCCAGCGCTGATCGGGAGCAACGGCAACTGCACCCCTTGCCCCGGGGGCTGGTGGAGCTCTATGGCCTGCTGGCGGTGCTGTTCGTGCTTGTCCCGGAATGGATGGCGGGAGGAGCTTTGTTCGGTTTCCGGGAGGGTCGGGAGGGCTCGGACCTACCCCTGGCCTCCGCCGCCTGGCGACGGGTGCCGGAATTGCGGCTGGCGGCGATGGGCATGGCGGAACTGCGACAACTGGCCGCCAGCATGGGGCTGCGGGGCTACAGCAGATTGGGCCGCGAACGGTTGAATGCCAGCCTGCTGCAGCGGCTGAAAGCCCAGGTCCGGAAGGGGAAGTCGCTGTGATAGCTTCCCTTTGCCGGCTTGGTTCGGGGCGTAGCGCAGCTTGGTAGCGCACCACTTTGGGGTAGTGGGGGTCGCAGGTTCAAATCCTGTCGCTCCGATTTCACCGGCAACCACGAGCCGCCTCCTGAAAGGGGCGGTTTTTTTGTTGGGGGGGGTTGCGATTCAAGGGCTCGTCTCAGCGCAGCCGGGTGTGAACCTTGAACCGTTCCAGCCAACGATTCACCCGCGAACGCAACGGCGGCGGCACCTCCTGCACCAACTGGGCCAACTCCTGAGCCGCCAGGCGATGCAAGGCCCGCACATCCACATGCCAGAGAGCCTCGGCCTCGCGAATCAACCGGGCCCAGGTCCGGGCGGTCTGCCAGTTCTGAAGACGCTGCTGCAGCTCATCCCCGCGGGAGTCCGACAGCGATGGTGGCCGGCCAACCATGGAGCTCCCGTTGAAGCAGGACAGCCCCCAGCGTGACGAGGCCAGCCCCCTGGTCGCCATGACCATCCACTCGGCTTCACAGATCAGCAGGGAATCGGGAGCTTATCCGCGGACAGGCCCGACGTCAGGCGGTGCGGGCCCGGGGGAGGGAACCCTCGGCCTCCACCGGCTGAACCGCAAACGACAAGGCCTCAACCTCCCGTTGGCTGAGGCGGCGACTCCAGGCACCCGCAACGGGTTCATTCCAGCGGAATCCCGCCTCCTTAGCCCGTTGGCGCTCGGCATAGGACAGGCGAGCGCGATAGAGCCGACGTGGCTCCAAGGCACCCTGGAGCAGGGCCTCCAGGTCGTCACAGCGCTGGAACACCTGCACTAGATAGAGGCAATCGGTGAGGGCCCGATGGGCCTCCCACACCGGCACCCCATAGGCCAGGGCGAGGTCCCGCACCGACGGGGTGGCGCGCAGGTGGCGATCCGCGGGCCAGCGCATGTCCTCCATGGAACAGATCCAGGGCCCGGCGAGTTCCGGCAGCGGACCATGGCCGAACCACTGGCGATCAAAACTGACGTTGTGGGCCAGCAGCGCATCGGCGGCCGCGGCCATGGCCAGAAAACAGTGCAGTGCCGGTTGCCAGGGCTGCTCCAGCCGCGTGGTCTCCGGGGCGATGCCGTTCACGTGTTGCGCCGGATTGGCCCGACAGGCCAGCAGAAAGGACACCTGAGTCAGCACGGCCCGGCTGGCCACATGGAACAAAATTGCCCCCACCTCGATGCACTGTCCGTGGCTGGGCGACAGACCGGTGGTTTCGGTGTCGAGAATCAGCAGGGTCTGGGGGCAGGCCGGCAGCCCGCGACTGGCACCTTGGAACGCGGGAAGGCTGATCTCCGCTGTCCTGGCGGGCTGGGTTGGTGGGCCATCGGCCAGGCCAGGGGCGGGGGACGGCTCGGGGCACCCCCCTGGGGGAGAGGAAGCGACGGGAGAGGCGACGGGGCGGGGCGCCCGACCCTGCTCCCCAGCGACAGGATCCCCACCCCCCCCCAGGGCCAGCAGATCGATCTGCTCCCAGCCTGTCTGCTCTTGCTCCATGGTCCCTGAACCGTTGCCTGAACCCGACCGCCCCATGCTCTCAGCATCGCCACTCCCACCCCGCTGCCTAGGCTTCAGCGGAGCATTAACGCGTTGCCACCGCCATGGGCACCCCTCTCATCGTTGGCGATCCAGCCCCCCTGATCGCCCTTCCGGATGCCGAAGGGGTCGAGCGTCGCAGCGACCAGCTGGGAGATCGCACCCTGGTGCTGTTTTTCTATCCCAAGGACGACACCCCTGGCTGCACCATGGAAGCCTGTGCCTTCCGGGACAGTTATGCCGACCTTCGGGCCCTGGGGGCTGAGGTCTGGGGGGTCAGTGGCGACGACGCGGCCAGTCACCAACGGTTCGCGGCTCGCCATCAGCTGCCCTATCCCCTGCTGGTGGATCGGGGCAATGCCCTGCGCCAAGCCTTCGGGGTCCCCAGCGTGCTGGGCCTGCTGCCCGGCCGGGTGACCTACGTGATGGATCGCCACGGGGTGATCCGCCATCGTTTCAACAACCTCCTGGACGGCCCCGCCCATCGCCGCGAGGCCTTGGCGGCCGTCCAACGACTCCAGGCCGGTCATGGCTGATCGGGGAGTCAGCGGCGGCTGGCAGCAGCGGGGACCGCTGTGGTGCCTACCCGCCGCCCCCGATCCCGCCGCCAGCTCAGCTCCTGGCCTGATTCAGTTCATCGGCGGCAGCTACCTGGCGGCCACGCCCCAGTTGAGCTATCGGCGGCTGCTTGAATCCCTCGCCGCCCGGGGCTGGGCGATCCAAGCCTGGAGTTATGTGCCCGGGTTCGATCACCAGAGTCAGGCCAATGAGGCCTGGCGCGCCTTTCGCTCCGATCGGGCCGGGGAGCGGGTGCTGCGACTGGGCCACAGCCTCGGTTGCAAGCTGCATCTGCTCGCACCGGATGGCGGCCGCCGCTGCGCGGCCCTCGTCGCCCTGAGCTTCAACAACTTTTCGGCCGAGCGCTCGGTGCCCCTGCTGGCGGAGATGGGCCAACAGTTCGGCTTTCGCAGTGAGTTCAGCCCCTCACCCCAGGAAACCCTGCGCCTGGTGAGCAGTGACTATCGCCAGGCCCGCAACCTGCTGGTGCGCTTCAACCGCGATGACCTCGACCAGAGCACCCGCCTGCTGGAGGCCCTGGGCCAGCGTTCCGGCGACGCCAGCGAGCTGATCGTGTTGCCGGGGGATCACCTCAGCCCCGCCAGCGCCGGCCTGCGCCGCAACCTGTTGGGCACCTGGGCCGACGACCCGGCCCGCCAGCGGCAGATCGAACGGCTTTCAGATCAGATCAGCGGCTGGATGCTCCCCCCCTGATCTCACACCCGCAGCGCATCCAGAACGGAGCGGTCCTCCAGGGTGCTGGTGTCGCCGCTCACCTCTTGACCGGCCGCCAGGGCGCGGAGAATCCGACGCATGATCTTGCCACTTCGGGTCTTGGGCAGGGCATCCGTGAACCGGATCAGATCGGGGCGGGCAATGGGGCCGATTTCAGCGCCCACATGCTGCCTGAGCTCAGCGATCAGGGCGTCGTCACCGCTTCGACCCGCCTCAAGGGTCACGAAGGCCACGATCCCCTCCCCCTTGAGGTCATCGGGGACCCCCACCACGGCGGCCTCCGCCACCGCCGGATGGCTCACCAAGGCGCTCTCAATCTCCATCGTGCCCAGTCGGTGGCCGGACACGTTGATCACGTCATCCACCCGACCCATCACCCAGAAGTAGCCATCCGCATCGCGGCGAGCACCGTCGCCGGCGAAATAGAGCCAGCTGCCATCTGCAGGGCGAATCTCCTCCCAATAGCTCTTGCGAAAGCGCTCGGGATCGCCATGGACCGTGCGCATCATCCCCGGCCAGGGGCGCCGGATCGCCAGATAGCCGCCCTGGTTGGGGCCTTGAGAGTTGCCGTCATGGTCCACGATGTCGGCGCTGATGCCGGGCAGGGGCAGGGTGGCCGAACCGGGCTTGGTGGGGGTGGCCCCGGGCAGGGGACTGATCATCACCCCGCCGGTTTCCGTCTGCCACCAGGTGTCCACCACCGGACAGCGGTTGCCGCCGATCACCTCGCGGTACCACATCCAGGCCTCAGGATTGATCGGCTCGCCCACGGTGCCAAGGATCCGCAGGGAGCTCATGTCGTACTGGTCGGGGACGGCCCGGCCCCCCTTCATGAAGGCCCGGATCGCCGTGGGGGCGGTGTAGAAGATCGTGCAGCGAAGCTTCTGGATCACCTCCCAAAACGCTCCGGGCTTGGACGGCCGCGGTGCCCCCTCGTACATCACCGTGGTGGCGCCATTGGAAAGGGGGCCGTACACGATGTAGCTGTGGCCAGTGATCCAGCCCACATCGGCGGTACACCAATGAATGTCGTCGTCGCGGAGATCGAAGATCCACTGAAAAGTGAGATGGGCCCAGAGGTTGTAGCCGGCGGTGGTGTGCACTACGCCCTTGGGCTTTCCGGTGGAGCCTGAGGTGTAAAGCACAAAGAGGCGGTCTTCGCTGGCCATCGGCTCGGCCGGGCAGTCGGCAGCCTGGGATTCCACCAGCTCGTGCCACCACACATCGCGCCCCGGAGTGAAGCCCACCTCCTGCTCCGTGCGACGCACCACCAGCACATGCTCCACCGTGGGGCAGGCGCCCTCGGCCAGGGCCGCATCCACGGCGGGCTTAAGGGCCACGGCCTTGTCCTTGCGGAAGCCGCCATCGGCGGTGATCACCAACTTCGCCGCGCCATCGATCAGCCGGTCCCGTAGGGCCTCGGCCGAAAAGCCGCCAAACACCACCGAATGGGGAGCTCCGATCCGGGCGCAGGCCAGCATGGCGATCGCCGCTTCCGGCACCATCGGCATGTAGAGGGCCACCAGGTCGCCCTTGCCGATCCCCAACGCCTTCAGGGCATTGGCGGCCTTGCCCACCTCCGCGTGCAACTGGCGGTAGCTGAACCGCCGCCCATCGCCAGGCTCTCCCTCCCAGATCAGGGCCGTTTTATCGGCCCGGGGGCCCTCCAGATGGCGATCGAGGCAGTTGTAGGCGAGGTTGGTGGTGCCCCCCTCGAACCAACGGGCAAAGGGTGGATGGCTCCAATCGAGCACGGTGTGAAAGGGCTGGAACCAGTGGAGCTGGCTGCGGGCCTGCTCACCCCAGAACCCATCGGGATCGGCTTCAGCCCGGGCGGCCAGTTCGCGATAGGCCGCCATCGAACCGATCCGGGCCTGGGCCGCCAGCGCCTCCGGCGGGTCAAAGCTGCGCTGCTCGTGCAGCACGGATTCGATCGTGGGGGAGGGAACCTGGGTCATGGTGGCCGCGGGTGGAAGACTCGACGCTCGCTGCATTCAAGCTCCGCCCCGGTCGTGGCACAGCCCGTTCGACCGATCCGTTCCAGAACGCCATCGGAGCAACCGATCGCTGATCGACCCATTGCAGCAGTTGTCAAGGAAGCGCAGCGGCGTTAACCAGGACCAGTGAGACCTCAAGGTCGGGCCCTCCCAACCCCGCTTCCGGGAACCATGGACAACCAACCCATCACGCCCCATGCAGGCCCCACCCTGGATGCCGAGGGCAACCTCACCTATATCGGCGATGACGGTCGCCGCTATGTGGTGGCGCCGCCACCGGAACTGAGGGGAGCGGAAGGGGAGGGGGAGCCCCCGGTGGAGCGCTGACAGGGTGGGGTGGCGTCGGGCAGGCTGGTGCGATGCCCCGACCCCGCGCTTGCCTGTTCGACCTGGATGGTCTCCTGCTCGACACCGAACCCCTCCATGCCCGGGCCTGGAGCCAGGCGGCGGCGGCCTTTGGGGTCATGCTCAGCGATGTCCAACTGCAAGGGCTGCGGGGGCGGCGCCGCCTCGACTGTGCCGACCAGGTCCTCCACTGGATCGAGGCGGCCGGGGGGCCGCCCCTGAGCTGCGACGACCTGCTGGCGGTCCGCCAACCCATCGCGGACCAACTCCTGGCCCAGGCCCCCGCCATGCCCGGTGCCGACGCGCTGGTTCGACGCTGCGATGGCCTGGCCATTCCCATGGCCCTCGCCACCAGCAGCTCCCGCCAGGCAGTGGCCCTCAAAAGTCGCCCCCATCCCTGGCTGGCCTTGATCCGCACCCGGGTGCATGGCGACGATCCGGAACTGGTGGCAGGAAAACCGGCTCCGGATGTGTTTCAGCTGGCGGCCCGTCGTCTGGGGGTGCCCGCCAGCGATTGCTGGGCCTTCGAGGATTCAGTGGCCGGAGCCCTGGCTGCAGTGGCCGCCGGCTGTCAGGTGTACGTGCTGGCCCCTCCGGGGCAAGCCCAAGCCCAGTACCCCAGCGGCGTGACCTGGTTGACCGGCCTGGACCAGCTACCCCTGGACTAAGCGACCGTCCGCCAGCCCATCTCGCCGGAGTTCAGTAAAGACGGCTCAGGACGTACTCCGGCACCGCCCTCAGGGCACTGCGGGGGTCCGACGGGGCTAACCACTCGATGGCCTCGTAGGCCTGCCGGGCAAAGCCCTCGGCCAGGGCGCGGGAGCGGGGAATGGCCTCACAGCCACGAACGAGGGCCAGGGCCTGCTCCAGATCGCCCTCCTGGCTGAACTCCCGCTCGATCAGTCCAGCCAGCTGGGGCCGTTCCTCGAGCGCATAGAACGCCGGCGCGGTGAGGTACCCCGAGGCCAGGTCACTGGCGGCCGGTTTGCCCAGCTGCTGATCACTGCCGGTGAAATCCAGAATGTCGTCGACCACCTGGAAGGCCAGCCCCAGCTCCCGACCAAAGCGATAAAGGGCATCCAGCTGTTCCGGCGGCAGCGCGGACAACACTCCGGCGGCCCGGGCGCTGTTGGCCATCAGCGACGCGGTTTTGCAGTAGCTCTTTTCCAGATAGCTCTCGAAGCTCTGACCGGTGTCGTAACGGAACAGGCCCTGCTTAACCTCACCATCGGCCAGGTCCATGATCACGCGACTCAGCAGCTTCACCACCTCGAGGTTGTCGAGGTTGGCCAGATGCCAACTGGCCTGGGCGAACAGAAAATCCCCTGCCAACACCGCCACCCGGTGGTTGAAACGGCTGTGAACGGTGGCCACCCCGCGTCGCGTCGCGGCTCCATCGACCACGTCATCGTGGACGAGGGAAGCGGTGTGGATCATTTCGGTGATTTCCGCCAGCCGCCGATGGCGGGCACTGAGTTCACCATCGGGGGAAATCGCCCGGGAAATCAGCAACACCAGGCCTGGCCGCAGGCGTTTACCACCGGCGGCGAACAGGTGTTCAGCGGCGGCCTGGAGGATCGGATGGCCAGCACCGATCAGGCTGCGCAAATCCGCAAGGAGGGCATCGAGGTCGGCCTCGACCGGCTGGAGCAACTCGGCAACCGTGGCCACGACACCTCCGACGACAACCGATCCTAAAAGGCTCGCACCTGCGACTGCAGGCTGACGGTTCGCACCGTGGGCCGGCTACCCAACCAGGTGGTGGCGGCGGCGGCAAAGTCCTCCGCCGGACCGGTGACACAGAAGCGGGTCCGCTCCAGGGGCGGGGCGGCCGGATCCCCACCGAGATCCACCTCGGGAGAATCGCCCAAGCTGGCCAGTAGGGGGCCTAAACGCTGGGCCGCCGCCACCGCCGGATTGACCAACTCCACATCAGGCGGCAGCAGTTCGGCCAACAGGGGCCGCAGCAAGGGGTAGTGGGTGCAGCCCAGCACAACCGTGTCCACATGGGCCGCCAGCAAGGGCTCCAGATAGTCACGGGCCGCCCGCCGCAACGCCGGTGCCTCCAGCTGCCCCGCTTCGATATGGGGCACAAAGGCGGGACACCCCACCTCCACCACCCGCGCCGACGGCCGGCAGGCCTGAATGGCTCGCCGATAGGCACCACTGGCGGCCGTGGCCGGCGTGGCCAGCACGCCCACATGGTCACTGTTGAGCTCACTGGCCGTGCTGTCGATCAGGCCCACAACGGGCACGCCCGCCTCGGACACCGCCACATCGAGGGCCAGGGCGTTGGAGGTATTGCAGGCCATCACCATCACCCCCACCCCCTGCAACCGCATCCAGTGCACCACTTCCGCGGCGATGGCCCGGATGTCCTCGGTGGTGCGCTGGCCGTAGGGAACCCGGGCCGTGTCGCCGAGGTAAAGGCAGGGAGAATGGGGATAGAGGGCATGCACCTGCCGCAACACGGTGAGGCCCCCCAGGCCACTGTCAAACAGACCAACAAGAAGGCTCAAGGGCTTACTGGAGAAACTGAAGAATGCCGGTGGCCACCGCTTGGGCCAGGCGACGGCGGAAGCCGGGATCGGCCAGGCGGGGCGCATCGATCTCGCCGGTGACGAAGCCCATTTCGGTGAGAACCGAGGGCATCACGGTGCGGCGGATCACATAAAAGCGCCCGGGACGGGCGCCCCGATCCGGGGTGCCGGGGGAGATGGCCATGAGTTGGGCCTGAACGGTTTGGGCCAGGGTGAGGGAGCGGCCCCCCTCGAAATAGAAGGTCTCGATGCCATTGACATCCGGCCGATCCATGCTGAGGGCATTGGCATGCAGGCTCACGAACAGATCGGCGTTGCTGCTGTTGGCCAGGGCCACCCGGGGAGGCAGGTCCACATCCACCTCCGATGTGCGCGTCATCAGCACTTGCACCCCACGGGCCTGAAGCAGCTGCGCCACCTGCAACGCCACATCAAGCACCACATCGGTTTCGCGCAGGCCACCGATCCCCACGGCCCCGGGATCCGGTCCGCCGTGACCAGGGTCGATCACCACCCGCAGGCGCCCCCGGGGGGTGGGGGGCAACCCCTCCGTGGAGATCGGACGCCGGGGACCAAGGCGAAAGCCAGTGGGGGCAGATGCGGAGGATTCGCCCCTGGACTGGGATCCCCAACGGGGGCTGGCCGCGATGCTGCTGGCCGCCTCCACATCGCCCTCGCCGACGGGCTGGAGACCCCAGGCGCCACGCAACTCCATGCGCCAACGATCCCTAGCCGTGCCCACCAACTTCAACTGACGGGGATCCAAGCGGGTGCCCGGTACGAACTCAAGGACTAAGCGGGTCGTGGAGGGATCGGGACGACCGATCCGCACCTCCCGCAGGGCGCCCCCGGCAACCAGGCTGCGGGGACGCAGAGGGGCCCCGGGCAAATCCACCCACACCCGCGGCCCCCGCCCCTCCGTTCCCTCCTCAAAGAAGGCCTGCAACACCACCCCCGGCGGGGTACGCAGCTCCAGCACCCCATCGCGACTCACCCGCCAGGCCGACAGGGCACTGGCCGCCCTGGCCGGCAGGGCCGGCAGCAGCAACACCAGGGCCAGCAGGCCACGTAATCCCAGAACACGTAAGGGCATGGGGCCGCTCAGAACAGGGCCGGCCGGCGGTGCTGCAGGCTCGGCATCTGGTTACGGACCCGCTGTCCATGGGCGATGTCCACCGGTGCCATCGCCAGGCCAGGCCCTAGGCCCGCATCAGCGAGCACCGTGCCCCAGGGATCAATCACCAGGGCGTGACCATGGGTCTGGCGGCGACCGTAATGGAGGCCGGTCTGGGCGGGAGCCACCACATAGGCCGTGTTCTCAATCGCCCGGGCCTGCAGGAGCACCTGCCAATGGTCCTTGCCGGTGTAGGCCGTGAACGCGGCGGGCACAAACAACAGCTGGGCCCCGGCGGCGGCCAGGTGGCGATAGAGCTCAGGAAAGCGAACGTCGTAACAGATCGACAGCCCCACACGACACAGCCCCGGCACGTCCACCACCGGCGGCAGGAGCTCGCCGGGGCGCACCGTGGTGGATTCGCGATAGGTGATGCCGTCGGGGATGTCGACGTCGAAGAGGTGGATCTTGTCGTAGCGGGCGAGCACCTGCCCCTCGTGGCTCACCAGCTCCGCCCGGTTGTAGGTGAGGTTCTCGCCGGCAGGTACGGGAAACCCTCCCCCCAGCAGCGTCACCTGATAGCGGCGGGCCATGGTGACCAGAAAGGCACTGCAACGCTCCGCCAGCGCGGGCGCCAGGCTTAGGCGACGGTCGTCATCGCCCATGAACGCAAAGTTCTCGGGCAGGCCCACCAGCTCCGCCCCACGGCGGGCGGCCAGCTCGATCTGCTCCTCCGCCGCTGCGAAGTTCGCATCCGGATCGGGGGTACTGGTGAGTTGCAAAGCGGCCGCTAGGAAACTGCCCACCAAACCTCCATCCCAAACGGCGAAGTGTAAGGGAGGTGCAAAAAGGCATCAGCCCAGCCCCTCAACTGGCCCGCAGCACGCCGGGTTCCGCCTGCAGCGGCACAATCTCGAGGCTGTCCACAGCAGCGCAACAGGCGAAATCCGGATCGTGGTTCCCCAGACCCATCAGCCGCTGGCCATGGCTGGCGGCCCGCAGGCAGGTTTCGGTGTCATGGCGCCACTGTTGCCATAGGGCCAGGGCGGCCAGCATCTCATCGTTGCCGCAGCCCACCTCCGCGTGGGGGGCCACCGCCAGCTCGATGGCGGCCGACACCACGGCCCCGGCCGCCAGGCTGTCCTCCAGGGAGTAGTCCCCCTCCCAGCCGCTGCCCACGATCCACACCTGTTCGCAATGGCGTTCGATCAACCGGCGGGCCACGGCGGTGCGGTTGGGCAGGCAGGCGGTGACCAGCAACGGCACCGCCCGCACCGCCGCCAGGGAACGGGTGCCATTGGTGGTGCTCATGAAGATGCGTTTGCCAGCCACCCGATCGGCCGTCACCGCCAGGGGGGAATTGCCGAGGTCATAGCCCTCCACCCGCTGCCCCCCCCGCTCACCGGCCCGCAGGCGCTGGGTGGCTGGCCAGGCCGCTGCCGCCGCCTCCAGGGCCGCCAGATCGGCGAAGGCTTCGATCGCTTCGGCCCCGTTCCGCAACGACCAGGCGATGGTGGTGGTGGCGCGCAACACGTCGATCACCACCGCCGCATCGGGTCCCCCCTCGCTGGGGGGACGCACGGGGGGCACCGCCTCCGAGGTATGGAAATAGGAAATCTGCATGGGTTCGGCAGGGCGGTGCGGCGAGTGTGACAGAGCTCCTTGATGGTCCTGCCACCAGCCCAGGGACCATGCGCCAGAGTGAATCGTCATTCACCAGAACCCCTGTGCCCGGTGTGATGGCCCGGCAGAACCGCGATCTGCGTGGCTTCCTCCAGCTGTTGGAGCAACGGGGCCAGCTGCGACGGATCAGCGCTCCCGTAGACCCAAATCTGGAGCTGGCCGCCATCGCCGATCGGGTGTTGGCCTGCGGTGGCCCGGCCCTGCTGTTTGAAAACGTGATCGGCTCCACCATCCCGGTGGCGATCAACCTGCTCGGAACCCAGGAGCGGGTGCTGTGGAGCCTGGGCATGGAAGCCGCCGAAGAACTTGAAACCCTGGGCGAGAAGCTGGCCCTCTTGCAGCAACTCCGCCCCCCCAAGGGGGCCCGCGAGGCGATGCGCTTCGGTGCCTTGCTCTGGGATCTGTTGCGGGCCCAACCCGACCTCGACCTCACCCCCCCCTGCCATCAGCAGGTGTGGAAAGGGGAGGCGGTGAACCTCGATGCCCTGCCACTGTTGCGGCCCTGGCCCGGGGATGGGGGGCGGATTATCACCTTGGGCTTGGTGATCACTAAAGATCCCGAGACCGGAACGCCGAACGTGGGCGTGTACCGCCTGCAGCGCCAGTCGGTGACCACGATGACGGTGCACTGGTTGAGCGTGCGGGGCGGGGCCCGCCACCTGCGCAAGGCGGCGGCGTTGGGGAAAAAGCTGGAGATCGCCATCGCCATCGGTGTGCACCCACTGCTGGTGATGGCCGCCGCGACGCCGATTCCGGTGCAACTGAGCGAATGGCTGTTCGCCGGCCTCTACGCCGGTGAAGGGGTGCGGCTGACGAAATGCAAAACAGTGAATCTGGAGGTTCCCAGCCACAGCGAAATGGTGCTGGAAGGAACAATCACCCCCGGGCAGGAACTCCCCGACGGCCCCTTCGGCGACCACATGGGGTTCTACGGGGGGGTGGAAGCTTCGCCCCTGGTACAGATCCAGTGCATCACACAACGACGCCAACCGATCTACTTCACCACCTTCAGCGGCAGACCCCCCAAGGAGGACGCCATGCTGGCCATTGCCTTGAATCGCATCTATACGCCAATCCTGCGCCAACAGATCCCAGAGATCGTTGATTTCTTCCTGCCGATGGAGGGTTTGAGCTACAAGCTGGCCGTCATTGCGATCGACAAGGCCTACCCGGGTCAGGCGCGGCGCGCGGCGATGGCCTTCTGGAGTGCCCTGCCCCAATTCACGTACACCAAATTCGTGGTGGTGGTAGATCAGAACATCAACATCCGCGACCCGCGCCAGGTGATCTGGGCGATCAGCGCCCTGGTGGATCCGGGGCGGGATCTCTTCGTGCTGGAGAACACTCCCTTCGACAGCCTTGATTTCGCGAGCGAACACCTCGGCCTCGGGGGACGGCTGGCGATTGATGCCACCACCAAGATCGGGCCTGAGAAGCGCCATGCCTGGGGGGAACCCCTGGTGCACGATCCAGAGTTGGAGGCCCGCCTCGATCGGCGCTGGACCGAGCTGGGTCTGGCCGATTTGGAGGGACAGCAGCCGGATCCAGCCCTGTTCGGCTACACCCTGGAGCACGTGCTCCAGCGCTTGGCCGCCCGGGCGGCCAAGCGCTGAGGGCTTGGGGATGCTGCGGCGCAGTGCCGTCCACGCCCTGAAGGCCCTGCTGGAGCTGGCCCAGGACCCCGCCCAATGGCGCTCGGTCAGGGATCTGGCCCAGGCCCAGGGTCTGCCTGAACCGATGCTCGAGCAGGTGGTGCTGCGGCTCCGGCGGGCCGGCTTGGTGGTCGCGCGCCGAGGCCGCCAAGGGGGGTACCGACTCGGCGCCGCCGCCGAAGCCGTTTCCTTGGCGGCGGTGCTGGCCGCCGTCGGTGCCCGTCCCCAACGATCTCGCCAGGCCCTCCCCCCCCCATGGACGGGCCAAGACGACGATCTCGATGGACTGGATGCCAGCGAGGGCGCCCGGCGTGCCGGGGACCAGGTCACCCAGGCCCTAGATCGTCGCCTGCAGCAGGCCGTGCAACGGGAACTGGCAGCCCTCACCTTGGCGGATCTGGCCCATGACCTCAGCAGTGCGCGAGCGGCCCTGAGCGAAGAGGGGGGGCTGCTGTTGGGGTGACTTGGGGACTAACTCAATGGCTAGGACTGCCGAAGTCCAGGGATAATGCGTAGAGCCAACAGCAGGACAACATCAACGCATCCACGGACCTGGAACCTAAGCCGAACTCCCTCAATAGGTCCCGAAGTCATGCTCAACAAGATCCCATCTCAACAGAATCATTCCCGGAGCAGGCCGCTCCTTGGCGTCAACGAAACTATGATCTCCCCATAGAAATAAGCTAACGTCAAGACATTGACCCCCAAGAATGCGCCCTTAGTCGGACACTGATTAAGAGCGTCTTACGAAGGCGGCTGCGGATCAACTCCGCCAATCACGCCAGGCACGATGGTCATCGATCCTTGGCACCACTGGGAAGAAGCCGCGATCGTTCGACAACGTGGTGGCATCCCGTTCGCCATCCTCATCAGCCCCAATCGCCGCCTAGGCCAAACGCAGGAGAAGCCATGAAGTGGCACCCAAATCAGGCTCCAGAAGCTTCTAGAGTGGCTGTATGATGCCCGATCATCCTTCGTTCGATCCCCCTTTCGCCACTCCCCAGGCGGAACAGGCCCGGCTGCTTGAGACCCTGCTTGAGCCCTTGCTCAACGACATGGCCGAGTCGTTTGAGCGAGGCCTGCTGTTGCTTGAACACTGTCCGGAATCGATCCTGTCCCTTGGCGACCAGCAGCGGCTGTTGGGGGCCTTGCTGGAGGCCAGGGGGGAATTGCGCGCTGCCCGCTCCCTCCGGGCGGCCCTTCCCCACGGAATTGGGCTCGACATGAACGCCCTGACCCCCTGGCATCGTCTGGTGCTGGAGGTCTGGGCCCTCTCGTCGCGCCTCAGGGCGGTAGGCGTACGACCCTGAGGCCGGTCCATAGGATCAGCCCACTCCTTGCAATCCAGGCGTGTCCAGCAGCCCTGCCTCCGCCAACACCGAACGGACGGCCAGCCTGCGGCTCATGGCCGGTGGCAGCCTGGGCGGCACGGTTCGGGTGCCGGGAGATAAGTCGATCTCCCACCGAGCGCTGCTGTTCGGAGCGATCGCCGAAGGCGAGACCATCATCGAGGGGCTATTGCCGGCGGAAGACCCCCTGAGTACGGCAGCCTGCCTAAGAGCCATGGGGGTTGATATCTCACCGATTGAACGCGGCCTGCCCGTGCACGTTCAAGGGGTCGGGCTGGATGGATTCCAGGAACCTGCGGACATCCTGGATTGCGGTAATTCCGGAACCACGATGCGGTTGATGCTGGGGCTGCTGGCGGGCCGCCGAGGGCGTCACATGGTGTTGACCGGGGACGAATCCCTGCGGCGGCGACCGATGCGACGCGTGGTGGCCCCGCTAGCGGAGATGGGGGCCAAGATCACGGGGCGCGAGGGGGGCAATCTGGCCCCACTGGCCATTCAGGGCACGGCCCTGCAGGGAACCACGATCCAGACGGCCGTGGCCTCGGCCCAGGTCAAAAGCGCCCTTCTGTTAGCGGCCCTCACTGCCGAGGGGCCCACCACGGTGATCGAACCAGCCCATTCCCGGGACCATAGTGAGCGAATGCTCCGGGCCTTTGGCGCTGATCTCAGGGTGGCAGGCCCAAACGGCACCCATGTGACCGTGAATCCAGGGGCAATCCTGCAGGGCCAAACTGTCGTCGTGCCGGGCGATATCAGCTCCGCCGCCTTCTGGCTGGTGGCCGCCGCTATCACCCCCGGGGCTGAACTCACGATCGAGAACGTGGGCCTCAACCCCAGCCGCACGGGAATCCTTGAGGTGCTGAAGAGCATGGGAGCCCGCATCGAGGTGATCAACAACCGGGACGTTGCCGGGGAACCGGTGGGCGACCTGAAGGTGAACCATGGCCCCCTGACGGCTTTTCACATTGGTGGGGATCTGATCCCCAGGTTGGTGGATGAAATCCCGGTCCTGGCGGTGGCAGCCTGCTGCGCCCAAGGGATTAGCCGCGTGGAGGATGCCGAGGAGTTACGGGTCAAGGAAACGGACCGGTTGGCGGTCATGGCCCGCCAACTCGGGGCGATGGGTGCCCGGATTAAGGAACAGCCTGGCGGGCTGACTATCGAAGGAGGAGTGAAGCTGCGGGGGACAACGCTCGATAGCGAAACCGATCACCGGGTGGCCATGAGCCTCGCCGTGGCCGCCCTCGTGGCCGAAGGGGACAGCACGCTGCAGCAAGCGGAAGCGGCGGCCGTTTCCTATCCGGGCTTCTGGGACGACCTGACCCGATTGCGCACCTGACCATCGACCGAGCCAGGGATGACGTCCAACCACGGCAGGCCGCTCCTGCCCAGGATCAGTGGGGATGGCAGTTTCAGCCTTTATAGCCCTGAGTTTGCCGAAGGGTTTCATAGCGCCGATGGCGCCTTGGGGGAGGCGAGAAGGGTGTATGTGGAGCCTGCGCAGCTGGATCGTTTTCCCCGGAAGAGCCGGCTGGTGGTGGTGGATGTGGGCGTGGGCACGGGCACGAACACGGCAGCCCTTATCGAGTCGATCCAGAAACGGGAGCTGATGATGACGTGGTGGGGCCTGGAACAGGACCCACTCCCGTCGCAACTCGCTCTTGATGACCCGGGATTCCAAGCGCAATGGCCCCAGCCGGTCCTCAGCCAACTCAACCAGCTCATCCATGGCGACACCCTGCTTTGGGGAGATGCCCGCCAACGCCTGGCCGACCTGCAACGGCTCCAGGCAGGGCACTGTGATCTGGTGCTCCTGGATGCCTTCTCGCCGCGCCGTTGCCCCCAGCTCTGGAGCCAGGAATTTCTGAGGGGCCTCGCCAGCCTCTTGACGCCCCAGGGGAGGCTGATCACCTATTGCTCTGCAGCTGCTGTACGACGCAGCCTGATCACGGCGGGGTTGCGGTTGTCAGCGATCTGCAGCCCCCAGGGTTCCGGGCGCTGGAGCGCCGGCACCGTGGCCAGTCCCACCCCCCTTCCCGACGTCCCTCCCTTGCGTCCCTTGACTCCGATGGAGCTGGAGCACCTCAACACCCGGGCCGGAGAGCCCTACAAAGATCCTGGAGGCTGCGGAACCGCCGAGGACATCCTGGCTGCTCGAAGTCTTGCGCAGCAGGGGTCAAGGGCCGAGAGCACCAGTGAATGGCAGCGCCGCTGGAGACTGACCGACGGAGCCCAGTAGATTCCCGCCCAGTTGTCGTAACGCGCCCATGCTCGCCGTTGCCGTCCTGGCCGCAGGGAAGGGAACCCGGATGAGGAGCGACCTGCCAAAGGTGCTCCAACCCATCGCTGGGACCACCCTTGTGGAGCGAGTCCTGAGGAGCTGCCAAACGCTTGCACCGAATCGCCAACTGCTGATCATTGGCCACCAGGCGAAACGAGTTCAAGAAGCGCTGGCCCATCTGCCGGAGCTGGAATTCGTCCTACAGCATCCCCAACAGGGTACGGGCCATGCCGTACAGCAATTGCTGCAACCCCTAGAAGGGTTCCAGGGCCAACTTCTCGTCCTCAATGGCGATGTGCCACTTCTGCGCCCTGAAACGCTTGAACAACTTGTGGAACGCCATCGACAAAGCAAGGCCGCAGTGACCCTTCTCACCGCACGCCTCAGCGACCCCAGCGGCTATGGCAGGGTCTTTGCCGAGGACCATGGCCTTGTGAATTCCATCATTGAGCATCGTGACTGCACCCCTGAACAGCAGCTCAACAACCTCACAAATGCAGGCATATATTGCTTCGACTGGCAAAGCCTGGAAAAAATACTACCAAACCTTAGGGCAGATAACGACCAAGGTGAACTCTATCTCACCGATACGGTGGCGATGCTGCATCCAGCCATCCACATTGAGGTGGCCAATGTCGACGAAACCAATGGCATCAATGACCGAATTCAGCTGGCCCAATGCGAAAACGTGTTACAGGAGCAACTGCGCAAGTACTGGATGGCAAAAGGAGTGAGCTTTATTGATCCAACGAGTTGCACCCTTAGCGAAGGCACAGAATTCGGCACTGACGTGCTTGTCGAACCCCAATGCCACTTCCGTGGAATCAATCAGATTGCCCATGGTTGTCGTATCGGCCCAGGCTGCCTCGTGGAAAACAGTAGTCTTGGGGAAAGAGTTGAAGTGCTTTATTCAGTTCTTCGGGACGCGGTTGTGGAACGCGATTGCGTGATAGGTCCCTTTGCCCAATTACGTGCCAAGGCCCACCTACAAGCCGAATGTCGGATTGGAAATTTTGTCGAAGTTAAAAACAGCAAACTAGACAAAGGAGTGAAGGCTAACCACCTCAGCTATCTAGGCGATGCCGATATCGGATCCTCCGTCAACATTGGAGCCGGTACAATTACAGCCAACTACGACGGAATACGCAAACACAGAACAATCATTGGATCAAACAGCAAAACTGGTGCCAACTCGGTACTTGTTGCACCAATTATCCTCGGAACAGGTGTCACAGTTGCCGCCGGCTCAACACTCACCAAAAATGTTCCGAGCGGAGCCTTGGCCTTGGGCCGAGCCCGCCAAATGGTCAAGGAGAACTGGAATGGTCCCCGCCCCTTAAACGACCAGGCTTAACGGGAAATGTTGCCAGTAGAGACCAACAACCAAATCGAAGACCGATACCAACTAAGGGCGGCATTCTAAAATCGCCCCAGTGAAGCCAATTTTGAAATAGCAAATTACAATCACAATGAGCATTGTCATTTACCTACACCGCTCATGATCACATCAAGTTCTACCATCTAACCATACAACAAAGCGACGACCAAAAGGCCGTCGCTTGTCTTGCCGTATCGGGCAGGGCCAGCCGGTTGATACCGGTTGTCTGTTGGATTGAGCAATGTCTTACCTGGCATCGAGCTATTTTCGCAGGGGGCTGCCCCCCAACTATTGTCGCCGCAGCTGCGTTTCACGTCCGAGTTCGAGATGGATCGGGGTGGGACCACAGCGCCATGGACACCAGGATAGAGATGAGTCCTTGAAGTC
>CAIOCZ010000131.1 GCA_903856805.1 uncultured cyanobacterium
GCGGCCGAGCAGCTCGTCAAGGAAGGCTTCACGGTGCTGCCGTACATCAACGCCGATCCGCTGCTGGCCAAACGGCTGGAGGAGGCGGGCTGTGCCACGGTGATGCCCCTGGGCTCTCCGATCGGCTCGGGCCAGGGGATCCGCAATGCCGCCAATATCGCTCTGATCATCGCGAACGCCACCGTGCCGGTGGTGGTGGATGCCGGAATCGGGGTGCCCAGTGAGGCCGCCCAGGCCCTGGAGATGGGGGCCGATGCCCTGCTGATCAACAGCGCCATCGCCCTGGCCGGTGATCCAGCGCTGATGGCCCGGGCCATGGCCCAGGCCACCGAGGCCGGGCGCGCCGCCTTCCTGGCCGGGCGGCTGCCCCTGCGCAGCGACGCCAGCCCCAGTTCACCCCAGGAGGGGCGGGTGGGGCCAATGTGACGAAGCGTTCCGGATCCCAGGTGGCTCGCAGGCCCATCCATAGGGTTTGAAATCCCAAGTTTTCATCTCCATGCAGGTCACCCAGGAAGACGGCGGCAGGCTCAACGCCTTCGCCAAGGAGCCACGCATGGTGGTGATGGAAGCCGGCGAGCGCAGCACCAGCAGCAACAAGCTGCTGCTGCTGGGCGGCGTGGTGCTGGTGCTGGCCCTGGTGGCCGTGGCGGCGCGGATCAGCTGACCCGACCCGGCGATCCCGCCGAACGCCTGTAGTAGCTTGCCCCCTGAGCAACCGCTCGTTCAGGAGTCTGGGGTGAAGGTTTTCGTTCTTGGCGGCGACGGCTTTTGTGGGTGGCCCTGTGCGGTCAACCTGGCAGACGCCGGTCACGAGGTCGTGATCGTGGACAACCTCAGTCGCCGCAAGATCGACATCGACTTGGGTGTTGAGTCCCTCACCCCGATCGCCACCATCCAGGACCGTCTACGGGCCTGGGTTCAGGTAGGCGGTCAACCCATGCGCTTTGTCCATCTCGATATTGCCCGCGATTACGAAATCCTGCTGGCGCTGCTGCGCAGCGAGCGGCCCGATGCGGTGGTGCACTTCGCCGAGCAGCGCGCAGCGCCCTATTCGATGAAAAGCAGCGCCACCAAGCGCTACACCGTCGATAACAACGTTAACGGCACCCACAATCTTCTGGCCGCGATTGTGGAAAGCGGCCTGGACATCCACATTGTCCATCTCGGCACAATGGGGGTGTACGGGTACGGATCCCACCGCGGCGCCACCATCCCTGAGGGCTACCTCACCGTGGAAGTGCCCCAATCGGACGGCAGCCGCTTTACCGAGAAGATCCTGCATCCAACGGATCCAGGCAGCGTTTATCACATGACCAAGACCCTGGACCAACTACTCTTCTTTTATTACAATAAAAATGACGCAATTCGCGTCACTGACCTTCACCAAGGCATCGTCTGGGGAACCAACACAAGCCTCACCGAAAAGGATCCCCGTCTCACCAATCGTTTCGACTACGACGGCGACTACGGCACGGTGCTCAATCGATTCCTGATGCAGGCCGCCATCGGCTACCCGCTCACGGTGCATGGGACGGGGGGGCAGACCCGCGCCTTCATCCATATCCGCGACTCGGTCCGCTGTGTCCAACTGGCACTGGAGAACCCTCCGGCCGCTGGAGAGAAGGTGAAAATCTTCAACCAGATGACTGAAAGTCATCAGGTTGGCGAACTGGCCCGCAAGGTGGCTGACCTCACCGGTGCCGAAGTCAACCTGCTGCCCAACCCCCGTAAGGAAGCCATTGAAAATGATTTGATCGTCGATAACCGTTGCTTCATCGAGCTGGGCCTCAAGCCCACCACCCTCGACGACGGCCTGCTCACGGAAGTGGTGAATGTCGCCCGACGCTGGGCCGACCGTTGTGACCGCTCAAGGATTCCCTGTGTGTCGGCCTGGACCACCAGGCAGGCCGAAGCCATCAAAACCGCCGCCTGAGGCCGAAACCTACCTCCGTGAAAATCGCTTTTTTCACCGAAACCTTTCTGCCGAAGGTGGACGGCATCGTCACACGGCTCACCAAGACCGTGCAGCACCTGGTGGAGGCGGGCGACGAGGTGGTGATCTTCTGCCCGGAAGGCGCCCCA
>CAIOCZ010000132.1 GCA_903856805.1 uncultured cyanobacterium
ACAACGACCCCTTCCTCCCCACGGAGGACGGTCGCCTGCATACCGCCACCAACAACTCTGGTGGCATCCAGGGAGGGATCAGCAACGGCGAGGAGATCCTGCTGCGGGTGGCGTTCAAACCCACCGCCACGATCCGCAAGGAGCAGCAAACGATCGATTCCGAGGGCAACGCCACCACCCTGGCAGCCAAGGGCCGCCACGACCCCTGCGTGCTGCCGCGTGCCGTGCCGATGGTGGAGGCGATGGTGGCCCTGGTGCTAGCCGACCACCTGCTGCGACAGCAAGGCCAATGCAGTCTGTGGTGACCCCGAGCAGCTGATCAGCTACTGAGTCCGCCGCTGCCGCTGGAGCCTTGGGCGTGATCCCCATCCTTGGACATCGATGGAGCCGATGACGTTGCCGCAGGGGAGCCGCCGGACTCAGCGGCCGTCGCCCCTAGCCGGCTGACGGCCTTGGCCATCCGTCGTGCAACGGAAGAACTGCCACGGGGCTTGGGCTTCTCAGGGGCTGCGCCCTTAGCAGGGGCTGCTCTCTTGGCAGGGGCTGCGCCTCTTGCTTTGGCTGTGGGCTTCGCTGGGGCGCTTGTCTTGGGGGTGGCCGTCGTCGTCCTGGCCCGGGCTGTCGCCTTGACAACGCTGGCCTTGTCTTCCCCAGCCCCGACGGCCTTGGCGACCCTGGGCTTGGACTTGGGCTTGGCTTTGGCAGCGACCTTCTCTGTGCCCTCCTCCTCGACGGCGCGATCCGAGGGCACTGCGGGCTTGCTACGGACACGGCGGCCCGTAGCCCCCTCCTTGGCCACCGCAGGGGGTTTGGTGGCAGGACCATGGCGGGCCTGACTGGTCTTGGCGGAAGCGGGCCGGCGACTGGGAGCCACAGCGGCTCGGCTGCGATGGGACAGCACCAACGCCCATTCCTCATCGCTGAGATTGGCCGGCTTGGCTCCGTGGGCAGCGGCGATGCTGGCCGCTTTTTCGATATCTGCGATCAGATTCTGCCAGGAGGTGGCGAAGCGCTGATCAGACTGCGACTTAGCAGCACTTTCCAGCATGGTTTCGATCACTCCTTCCGCCGGCACCTTCTTGCGACGACGATTGAAGATCTCCTTCTGAAGCTGAACGATGAGTGCATCAGCCTTGTCGCTGAGCTGGATGGTGAGCTGAGACATGACGACACAGGTTCTCTCTCATCAGTAGCACTAGAGACCGCCAACGGCAACTGCCCAACGCCCTGACAGCCCAACCAACGATCGACATCAGCCCGACAACGACGTCAACAGAGATTGCACCGTCGAGAGATCGACCCCGGCGCCGGTGGTCGAAGTGAGGAGTCCGGAGCCCAAGGCGATGGCATCGACACCGGCGGCGAGCCAAGGCAGGACATCCTGGGGCCCAAGGCCCCCGGCCGCCAGGCAAAACGGCAGGGGGTGGCCCAGGGGATCCACGAGGCGACGCCAATAGCCAGGGCCAACGCTGGTGGCGGGGAACAACTTGACCATCGGGCAGCCCCAAGAGCGCGCCGAGTGAACCTCACTCGGCGTCAGCACCCCAGGAACAAGGCCGAGGCCGGCCACCCCTGCCGCCTCGATCAGGGATCGGTCCAGAATCGGAGAAACCGCGTAACAGAAACCAGCTTCGATGACATCGGCAAGGGCCTGCTGGGTACAGACGGAGGCGGCCCCCAGGCGCAGAGTGGGATAGGCGGCGATCAGCTGGCGGCACTGAAGGACCCAGGCGGGATGGGGGCTCCAGGCAATTTCGACATGACCCACCCCGAGCACAAGCAGCTGATCCAAGAGGGGCCGCAAGGCTTGAGGTTGCTCGGACCTGAGCACAAGCACCAGCGGTTGGCGGCGCAGGGAAAGGATCAGGTCCTCGAGGGCGGGCAGGGGCTCAGACGTAGGCGGCCACCTTCACCTCTCGGCTGATCAACAGCTCCTGGAGCTCCTCGGCATCGACGGTTTCCTTTTCCACCAGCCGTTCGGCCAGCTCATCAAGGACGGGGCGGTTGGCCTGAAGCACCTCGGTGGCACGCCGGTAGGCCTCAGCCACCAGCAGGCTGACTTCCTCATCGATGGCGGCGGCCGTGTCTTCGGAGAAGTCGCGCTCCGCAGCAATATCGCGCCCGAGGAACATGCCCCCCTGGGATCGGCCAAGGGCAACGGGGCCGAGACGATCACTCATGCCAAATCGGGTCACCATCTGGCGGGCCACTCGGGCCACCTGCTGGAGATCGTTGGAGGCCCCGGTGGTGACTTCGTCCTCTCCGTAGACAATCTCCTCGGCCACACGACCGCCGAGGGCGACGGCCATCTGGTTCTGCAAATAGGAACGGGAGTAGAGGCCCGACTCCATCCGCTCCTCACTGGGGGTGAAGAAGGTGAGCCCGCCGGCCTGACCGCGGGGGATGATGCTGATCTTCTGAACCGGGTCGTAGTCCGGCATCAGGGCACCGACCAACGCATGACCCGACTCGTGATAAGCCACTAGACGCTTGCGCCTCTCGCTCATCACCCGATCTTTCTTCTCCGGGCCGGCCATCACGCGCTCGATGGCGTCATTGACCTCATCCATCGCAATCTCGGTGAGCTGGCGACGGGCCGCCAGAATCGCCGCCTCATTGAGCAGGTTGGCCAGATCGGCCCCGGTGTAACCGGGGGTGCGTCGGGCGATCTTGTCGAGGTCCACATCCTTGGCCAGGGTCTTGCCGCGGGCATGGACCCCAAGGATCTGGAGACGGCCGGCGTAATCGGGACGATCGACCACCACCTGACGGTCGAAGCGGCCCGGCCGCATTAGGGCCTGATCAAGAACGTCGGGGCGGTTGGTGGCTGCCACGATGATGATGCCGGTGTTGCCCTCAAAGCCATCCATTTCGGTGAGCAGTTGGTTCAGGGTCTGCTCCCGTTCATCGTTGCCCCCGCCAAGCCCGGCGCCGCGTTGGCGCCCCACCGCATCAATCTCGTCAATAAAGACGATGCAGGGGGCGTTTTTCTTGGCCTGCTCGAACAGGTCGCGGACGCGGCTGGCACCGACACCCACAAACATCTCCACGAACTCGGAGCCGGAGATGGAGAAGAACGGAACGCCCGCCTCCCCAGCCACGGCCTTAGCCAGCAGGGTCTTGCCGGTACCGGGGGGGCCCACAAGAAGCACACCCTTGGGAATCTTGGCGCCGACGGCGGTGAAGCGATCGGGATTCTTGAGAAAGTCGACGACTTCGGTGAGCTCCAGCTTGGCGCCCTCAATGCCCGCCACATCGCCGAAGGTGACCTGGGTCTGGGGCTCCATCTGCACCCGGGCCTTGCTCTTGCCGAAATTCATGGCCGGATTGCCACCACCACCCTGGGCACGCCGCAGCAGAAAAAACAGCCCCCCGAGCAGCAGTAGCGGAAAGATCAGGCTGCCGACGGCCTGCTGCCAGACGGCGGGCTCGCGGCTGGGCTGAACGGCGATGTCGACGTTGTGGTCCGTGAGCAGCTTCAGCAGGTCCTTGTCCGGGGCCAGGTTGACCACGGCCCGCTGGCCGTTGTTTTCCACCACCTGAGCCGTGCCGCGATCCTGGGAGATCAGCACCCGCGAGATGTCGTTGGCCTGGACAGCCTCCACGAAATCGCTATAGCGGAGAGTCCTTGGGGCCGCGGCTGGGTCGGGACGCTCCAGGAAGGCGGTGCCGATGGCGATGAACACGATCACCAAAAGCACGTAGAGCCCGGCATTGCGCCAGCGTTTCTTCACGACCCAGCCTCCCTGAGAACGAAGTAAAGGAATGTTACCCGCAGCCGATCCGAGCCGGCTGGTGCCGCTGCGTTCAGGTCGTGGAACGCAGGACCTCCACCACGCTACGGAAGGCGAACCATTCCGGGATCTCCTCCCCACCCCGCAGCATGCGCCGGAACTGGGTGCCGCTCAACTTGCGCACATGCAAGCCCCGGGCCTCAGCGTGTTCGGCGGTGACGTAGCCCTCCTCCTCGGTGTACACCAGGTTGAGGGAGGGGACCGTTTCCATGCCCAGTTCGCGGGCGTTGTCCCGGGCGAAATCCTGGGCCTGATAGGGACCGTAGAAGTCGTCGCCGCTGAGGGAGGACTTACAGCCGGCCATGTCGCGGCCGATGATGAAATGGGTGCAACCGTAGTTCTTGCGGATGATCATGTGCTGCAGGGCCTCCCGCGGACCCGCCATGTGCATCGAGTAGGGAAGGTAAGCCCAGCGGATGCGGGGATTGGCCACTTCTTCAGCCAGCCGCTCGTAGGTCTGGAATCGCACCGAACCGGCGATGTCATCGTCCTGGGTAGGGCCGCAGGTGGGATGCACCAACACCACAGCCCCTTCACTGACGTTGGTGGCATGTAGGGCCCGGGTGAACAGTTCGTAGTGGGCCCGATGGATCGGGTTACGGCACTGGAAAGCCACCACATCCTCGCCATGGGGCAGGGTGGCTCGCACCTCAACGGGGGTGCGGCAGGGGAACACCCGCCGGGGCAACTCCAGTCCCTCGACCCGACCCCCCAGATAGAACCGCCCGCGTTCACAGGCGATCATCCGCACGGCGGGATGTTCCAACGAGGTGGTGCCATAGCACCCCTTGGCCTCCTTCACCTTGTCGGGTTCCCAGACACTCTCCACCGTGAACATCGCCAGCTCCTGGCCCTGATAGGTGAGCAACAACCGTTCGCCTATCCCGATGCTGGCGTCGTTGGTGTCGAACACGATCGGCAGCCCGAATAACAGGCCACTGCTGGTGCGATGGGTCTCCACCACGGCCTCGTAGTCCTCACGGTGCATGAAGCCGCGCAGGGGTGAAAACCCGCCAACAACCAGCAGCTCCACGTCACAGGCATTGCGGTCGCTGCACACAACAACGCGATCAACGCCCGCGCGAACCGCCTCCCGCTGATCGGTCGGCACCATCAGATCCACCAGCGCCCCGCCGTGGGGGCTGATCAACCCGGCGACGGCCTCAGCATTGTGGGCAAGCGTCATGGTGGCGGCCGTCGAAAACTTAGAGGCCGATTCTCCCAGACCAGTCGCCCAAGGCACCCCATCAAAAAGGCCCCCTGGGGGGGCCTCAATCGATGGTCTGAGATCAGTCCGGAACGAAAGAAAAAGGCCTGGCCAACGCTCAGGCTTTTTCGAGACGTCCGTAGAGCTCGCCCATGATCTTCACATCCACGGCCGGCTTGGTGCCCATGTCGGTATCGGAGGGCTGAATGGCCGTGAACACACCGGCGAACTCTCCGGTCTCGGAATCCACCTTGGTGATCGACAGATTCATGGTGCCGTTGCCATCCACGTAGCGCTTGATCGTTTCCTTGCGGAGGTTGTCGTCGTCGCCGGCGGGGACCAGGCCCATGGCACTGCTGTAACCGGTGGTCAGACCACGACCCTTGGGATCGAGGAAGTTGCTGGTGCGGTAGCTCGGGGCGCGATAGGTGCCGGTGAAGTCGGTGCTGGTGCCGAAGCTGGCGCCGCTGGAATCGGCCACAAGCTCCTTGCTGGAGAAGGTGAAGGGCACTTCCTCACCACCGGGCAGTAGCACGGTGATGGGCTGGAAATCAATGCCACCAAGCTCGGTGAAGGTGAGATTGTCACCGTTCACCTTGAGGTCACCAAAGACCTGATCCAGGCTGGAGGTGAAGCGGGTGAGGATCTTGGTGGCCACGAACTGGGCTTCCTGGCGCTTGTTGGCGGGTTCGCCCTTCACAAACACCTCAGAGGGGTGCAGGCAGATCTCCTTCAACTGATAGCTGGCGGAGGAATCGAGGGCGATAGCGCCACGGGCCGAATCCGGCAGGGTGGGGCAGTCGTTGGCCCTGCCGGTGTTAAGGATGTCCTCGTAGGTGACGTTGGCCCGGTCGACAGCCTTGGCCCCGCCGCTGCATGCGGTCACCAGGGTGAGACACAGCGCCAGCACGAGAGCTAGCAGGGGACGAAAACGCATGGGGAGAAGCCGCAGAGACGGACGTTGAACTGGGCTGGCCGGGATCCTACCGGGGCAAAACGCCAAGC
>CAIOCZ010000133.1 GCA_903856805.1 uncultured cyanobacterium
AGCGAACCTGCTGCTAACTTGCCTCTGAACCACTGCGTTGATGGCAACGCGATCCCTAATGAAAACCACCAAGCTCCTGCCCCTGTTGGCAGCCGCCGTGGGCGCTTCGATTGCGCTTGCTCCCAGTGACGCCAAGGCTCTGGCCGTCACCTTCAACCTCCAGGGCAGCCCTGTTGGCAACAACAGCATCAACGCCCCCACCAACACCGTCCTGAACGTGGGCGCTGGCACCGCAATCACCGCCGCCACCCCGGCCGCGGCTCTTGCCCCTCTCCAAGCCGCCATTGCCGGCTTCACGGGCACCTTCACCACCGCCGCCAATATCTTCGGCGCAGCCCCCACGGCCATCAGCTTCGCCCCTAACCCCTACACCGGCCCCGGTGGTGCAACCGTCACCTTCGCGCCAGCCACCACCACGGGCTACAACGCCCTCTTCCAGGCCACTGGTGTTGTTGGCTGGGCCTTCACAGTTTCGGGTGGATCTGTCCCCGCGGGTACAACCGGCTCCGTTGATCTGTCCTTCTTGAACCAGGGCGCTGGAGCCTTCTCCTGGACGGGCATTGGTTCCTTGGATGTTCCTTCCTCCGGCGTTCCCGGCCCCCTGCCCCTGCTCGGCGCCGGCGCCGCCTTCGGCTGGAGCCGTCGTCTGCGCAAGCGTCTCGCCACCGGCACCAGCCAGGCCTGAGCGTGATGGGCCTATGGGTGCATCCCCAGGCCATCTCCATCTCCCTGAGCCCCACCGTTGTGTGGGGCTTTTGTTTGTCTGCCCATCGATCGCCCTGCCGTGCCTCCCTCCTCCACCCCCGATCGTCCGATCGATCCCCCCCTCAGCCAGGGCCTGGCGGCCGCCGGCATCGGGCTGTTCGTGATGTACGGCGTGGGGGTGGCGGCGGTGTTGGTGCCGCTGCGGCTCCTCGATCCCACCTGGCAGATCAACCTTGGCGGGGCCCTGATCAATAACGCCGCCATTCCCTTGCTGGGCCTGATTGCCCTCGGCCTCGCCCACTACCTCTATCCCGGCGATGCCTCCCTGCGGTCCCTGAACGCCAACTGCCGGCAGTGGGCCGTGCTCGCCGTGCTCGGCTTTCTGCTGCTGGTACCCCTGCTCTCCGTTGCCACCCTCAAGGGCCTCAACCAGGCACAGCAACAGCAATATGAACAGCAAAAAACGGTGCTGCGTCGCTACCAGCAGCTGCGCTCGGCCGTGCTCACCGCCACCAGCAGCCCGAACCTGCGCACCAAGCTGGCCACCCTCAATGGCCCCGTTCTCACGGAGGCCGACCAAAATCGCCCCCTGCCGGAACTGCAGCAGGCCTTGTTGGAGGGCCTGATCAAGGCCAAGACCCAGATGCTCAGCCAGGCCAAGGCCCAGACCGCAACCCCCGCCCAAACCTTCCCCCTGGTGCTCCAACTGCTGCGGCTGGATCTCACCTCCCTTGGCCTGGCCTTCGGCTTTGCCGGCCTAGCCAACCGGCCCGGTTCCAGCCAATCCCTCCTGAGCGACTGGATGAGCGTCGTGGGAAGCCGACGCAACCGCAAGTCGATCTCGTCCCAGGAGCGCCAGCAACAGAAGGAGGAACGGGCCGAGCAACGACGCCAGGCCATGGCCTTGCGCCAGCAGAGTGC
Source organism: uncultured cyanobacterium (assembly GCA_903856805.1). GTDB lineage: Bacteria > Cyanobacteriota > Cyanobacteriia > PCC-6307 > Cyanobiaceae > Cyanobium. The sequence continues at coordinate 1,627 of CAIOCZ010000133.1, forward strand.
CTCCCGGCAACGGGAGATCGACCAACTACGCGCCGAGGAGCGTCAGCGTGAACAGAAGGCCATGGCGGAGGACAAACGCTCCAGGGACGAGGCCCGACGGCGCCGATCCGATTGACCCCCACCGCCTTCAGGCCGGCGGCCGTTGACGCAGGGTCTGGTTGGGGGCTTCGCCGAAGTGGTGGCGGTAGTCGTGGGCGAAATGGCCCGCGTTGCTGAATCCCCAGGCCGCCGCCAGCTCCACCACCGTGGCCCGGCCCGGCTCGGCGCTCTGCAGCTGCCGCCGCACCCCATGCAGCCGCTGCAGCTTGAGATAGGCCATCGGCCCCATGCCCAGATGCTCCTGGAAACCGCGCATCAGGCTGCGGCGGCTGGCATGCACAAGCCGACAGAGGTCTTCCAGGGTGATCGGGGTGTGGGGATGGGCCCGGGCCCAGGCCTCGGTGAGTTTCACCAGCTCGATGCGGGAGGGCTCCCGCAACCGCCCCTGCCGCCGCTCCATCCCGTCCACCAGCGCCTCCAGCACCAAGGGCACCAGATCACCCGACCAGCGCCGTCGTTCCGTGAGCTGCTCAAACGCGGCGGGCTGGCCCTCCGCGCGGGCGATGATCCCAGCCAGCAACTGCCGCAGCTCCTGCAAACGGCCCGGCTCAATCCGCAGCCAATTCTGGCCGCGCAGGGGGCCTTCCAACTCAGGACAGCCCAGAGCCTCGGCCCGGTCGAACAGCACCTGCCGGTTGAACCCCATCAGGACCAACCCATAGCGATCGGGCGTGACCAGATGAATGTCACGCCCGGAATCCAAGCCGTAGATGGCATCCTCCGCCAGCGGCGTGCCGTGGGATTGCAGGCCCACGGCGCCGGCGGCAATTGGCGCCAGGCTGAGACTCAGCAGCACGGTGGAATCCGACTTCGCACCGATGGCCAGAACGGGCTGATTCAGCCGGATTCGCACCAATTGCAACTGATCCAGCGGAATCAGCATGAGGTCGGCACGAAAGGCACCTGGCCTGAGCTGCAGCACATCCTGGGGGACACCGATCCGATGCATGGCCGCCGCCAGGGCCTCAACGCTGTCGAAGCGAGACCACCATGGCCGGAAACGATTCACTGGGGATCTGACCCTTTTTGAGTGTTCACGAAAGGCAGGTGCCACCAAAACACCCTATCCTGCCGGGCAAGTAACAATGAACACCCCCAATGCGAGGGATCAATGCTATCGCGTTTCGATCAGATTCTTCCATAGAAGCATCGGAAAGTCATCCATCCAATATCAACCCTGAACCCGCCGTTCAACCCTCCAATCGGCAGGCCTGGCGAATCGGCAGCCATGAGTTGCGAAGCGATGGGAGCTTCTGGCATGGCAGCGACTACGTCGCCTTGAGCCCCCTGCAACGCTCCCTACTCCTCTGTTTTTGCCGCCATGCGGGCCAATTGATCCAACGGGAACAGCTGGCCCTGGAAGTGTGGCAGTCTGTCGATGTAAGCGATCAGAGCCTTGCCCGTGCCGTGCATAACTTGCGTCGCACCCTGGAAAAATGCGGAATCGGCGGTGATCGCATCAACACGATCTACGGCAGCGGCTTTATCTTCACGGCCGAGGTGAGCCCCCAGCAACACGCTGCCCCCATGGCATTACAGGTGCACCGTCACGCCGCCAGGCTTGCCCATGAACACCTGCTCGAGGGTCTCACCCTGATCGCCCAACGCCATCCGGCGGGCCTTCACGGCGCGATGGACCACGTCCGCCAAGCCATCGCCCTGAACCCCCACCATCCCTCCGCCCGGCTGGAGCTGGGCTGGCTGCTGCTGGCCCGTGGGCTCTGGGGCCTGGCCCCCAGCGCCACCTGCGCCCAGGAGATCCAGCAGCTGCTACAGACCATCCCACCCGTCGGCGAAGAGAGCCACGACCAGGAACGGACCCGTTTGGCCCTCGACAGCCTGGCCCTGCTCAACGGCCCCGGCGGCGATCGAGGCCAACCAATCGAGCTCCAGCCAGAAGCCGAGCGCGGCGAAACGTTGTGGTCGCTGGTGCGGCAGGCCCTGCTCCAGGGGGAGCCCCAGCAGGCGCTGAAGCTGCTCACTCCCCATCTCGATCCCCGGCTTCCCGGTGGCTGGTTTCTTGCCGCCGTGGCGCACCTCCAACAAGGGAACCCTGACGCGGCCCTCACCGACCTGCATCAGCTGCAGTCCCTGCGTCCGCAGTGCACCACCACCCCCCTGGCCCTGGCCGTAGTCCTCGCCCACACCGATCGTCCTGTCACCGCCCTCCAGCAGCTGAGCCTCGCGGGCTGGCCTGAGAATCCCGGCCTGTCCCAGGGTCCGCTGGCCCCCTGGGCGGCCTATGTCTTGGCCCGATCAGACCAAACCGAGGCTGCGCGGCAGGTGTTGAGCAATGCAGACTTGGCTCCCGCCACCAGCGGGGCCAGCGCCTGGGCCCTCGTCGCCCTGGCCCTCAACGACACCCCCACGATCCAGGCCTGGTGTCAACGGGCCCACCAGGACCCTTGCCCCTTGGCGCCCTATCTGTTGCAGAGCGCCCTGATGGCTCCCTATCTCCAGCGGCCGGAGGTCCGTCGCTGGCAGGCCGCCACCACCCTCCCCATCCTCGCCCTGGCGGCCTGACCTGTCCCTGATCACCGGCGGTACGGATCAGGAGCGAGACGGGCCGCCGGCAAACAGCCAGAGCACCACAGCTCCCAGCCCCCACCCCACCCAGTCCAGGGAGAACAACGGCGCGCAGACCCGCAACACGGGCTCCAGCAGCCACTGGCTACTGGCCAGAAGAAGCGCCACCAGCAGGGTCAGGGGCAGCATCAGCCGTTCGCCACGTCGAGGGTCTGGCCACCGGCTCGCAGCTGCCGCCAACGGCCCGCCGCCCCCTCCCAGGCCAGCACCGTGCTGGCCTGCCCCGAGCCCACGGGCCAGGGCACGGGAGCCAGCAAAGGCAACTCCGGAAACAGGCCGTGGGCCTCTGCCGCCGTGCGAGCGGCGGGTTCGCCGGATCGGTTGATGCTGGTGGTCGCTAGCGGACCACTGACCCGCAACAACTCCCGTGCCTGGTCACAGGCTGGGACCCGCAACCCCAAGCTGGCGCCCCCCGGATGCAAGGCCGCCGTGATCGCCCCCCCCACCGGCAGCACCAGGGTGAGTGGTCCGGGCCAGCCCCGCCCGGCCAACTCCAGCCAAGGGTCCTGCCAGTTGCAGGCCAGCTCGGCCCGCAACTGGGCCAGGTCGGCTCCCATCAGGATCAGGGGTTTGTCGGCGGGGCGCACCTTCAACTGCCAGAGCAGGGCGGCGTGGCTGGGGCGGCAGGCCAGGGCGGGCACGGTATCGGTAGGGATCAGGGCGGCCTCCCCCTGCCGCAACCGCTCCGCCAGGTCCGGCACGGAGCACAACCGCATCAATCCGCCCCCATGGCCCGGGGGGAGCGGGCACTGGCGAAGCGCCACTGTCCCTGCAGATCCCGATGGGCCCTGGGGGCCGCCAAACCGGCCCCAACCAACAGAGCCATCACGGCGGCACTTTGGTCGTGGTGATGCTCAAGCACCAGCACACCGCCGGGCGCCAGGGCCTCGGCCGCCTCGGCCACGATGGCGCGAATTGCGGTGAGGCCATCGCTGCCGCCATCGAGGGCGAGGGTGGGTTCGTGATCGCGCACCACCGGAGCAAGCGTGGGGATCACGGCGGTGGGGATGTAGGGCGGGTTGCTTACCACCAGCTCCAGCTGCCCCCACCAGGGCCTCAGGGCCTCCCACCAACTGCCAGGCAGCAGCCTCACCCGCTGGGCCAGGCCGGCGGCCGCCAGGTTGGCCGCCGCAATCGACTGGGCCGCTTCACTGATCTCCACCGCCAACCCCTCACTGCAGGGCAGGGCCTGGGCCAGCGCCACCGCCAGGCATCCCGAGCCGGTCCCCAGATCAGCCCAGAGGGCGCCGCCAGGGTCGTGCAGGGACGGCGGAGCCAGTTCCAGGGCCAGCTCCACCAATTGTTCGGTGTCCTGGCGGGGGATCAACACCCCGGGTGCCACCACCAACTCCAGATCCCGCCAAGGGCAACGACCCACCAGATATTGCAGCGGTTCGGCGCTCTCCAGGTGACGGCGCCACAGGGCCTCCAGAGCCAGGCGGTTTTGCAACAAGTGCACGGGCCGGCGGGGATCCAGCCGCAGGGCCTGCAAGGCCGACCAGCGCAGCCCCCCGGCCAGATCCAAGAGCCAATCCAGATCAACAGCCCGCCCCCCCCAACGGAGCAGGGCCCGCCGCCAGACCAGCACCTCCTCGGCCGTGAGGATTTCGGGCGCCGCGGCCATGACCGGACCGCCGGGCACCGCCAAGGATTCATCAGTGTCGGGGGAGGCGGAGAACGCCACGGCGGCCAGGGAACCCACGGTCGACATCGATCCAGCCTAGGCAGGGCCTGAGGCAGCGCCCCACTGCGGCGACCAGCACAGGCCAGGATCAGCCCGCAACAGGCCCGCCAGCTCCAGCTCCAGCAATTGGGGCGCCAAGGCCGCCATGGGCTGGTTCAGCACCAGGCTCAATTGCTCCAAACTGGCTCCCCCACCCACGGCCTCAAGCAACGCCACCGCACTCGGCGGCAGCGCGCTCGGTGACGGCATGGGCGAAAGAGGTGCAGAGGAGCGAGCCAAGGGACCTGGCCCGAGTTGGGCCAGCAGATCGGGCGGACTGATCAGAGGCGTGGCCCCAGAACCAAGCAAACGATTGCTGCCGATGGCCGACTGCCGGGCGGCATCCCCGGGCACGGCCCAGAGCGGCAGGCCCTGCTGCCAGGCGATCCGGGCCGAATGAAGGGCGCCACTCTCGGCGGGACACTCCACCACCACCACAGCCGCCGCCAACGCCACCTGCAAACGATTACGACTGGCGAAATGGCCGGCCTGCACCGGCGTTCCTGGCGCCAGCTCCGTCACCAACAAGCCCCCATCGGCCACCCGGGCCTGCAGGTCGACGTGATGGCGGGGATAGACCCGATCCAGCGGCGTTCCAAGCACCGCCACCGGGGCTCCCCCCGCCGCCAGGCAACCCTCATGCACGGCCCCATCAATGCCCTCCGCTAGGCCGCTCACCACCGGCCAGCCGGCCTCGGCCAAGGCCACGCCGAGGCGGCGGGCCATCGCCAGACCATGGGCCGAGGGACGCCGCGTCCCCACCACAGCCACGGCGCGACGATGGCGCAACCAGGGCCAGAGCGAACCCCGCCCACGCCAATAGAGCGCCAGAGGTGGGCGTTCCAGCTGGTGGAGATTGTCCGGCCAGGCGCCATCCCCCGGCACCACCACCCGCAGATCGGAGCGAGGCGCCCCCGCCAGGCGAGCGATCGGCTGCGGCCCCCAGCGCTGGCGATAGGCCAGAACGGAGCGCACGACGCTGGGGCCCCATCCGGGCAAGGCTTGCAGCTCCGCCTCAGGCCACCACCAGGCGCGCTCCAGATCCCCACAGGCCGCCGCCAGGGCCGTCAGCCGTGCCCAGCCCACCCCGGGACATCGACTCCACAGCAACCACCAAAGCCGGCGGCGCTGATCCCAGTCTCGGCAAGGCTCCGCCGCCCGCGCCATCGACCGCCGACCACCCCCCAGGGGCCCGATACCCAAGCGCCGCTCCATCGCCGATCCCAATGCAGTACAAATGTACTCACACGGGTCGCCGGGGTCCAGCGGCCAGGGCGACCAAGGCCTCGGCCAGATCGGCGGGCAGGCGACGCACCACCCGGGGAGCCGCCTGGCCCGATAACCGCTCCACCACCACCAAGTCCACCCGCGCTTCCGCCGCCAGCACCCCTCCAGCGGTCAGGAAACAACTGCGCCAGGGAAGTCGCACGCCCCGCCGGGGCAGCAGCGCACTGCGCACCTCCACCAGATCACCATGCTGAAGGCCCTGGCGATAGTCGATCGCCAGGGCCACCACCGGCAATTCCAGGCCCCGGGAAGCCAGATCGCTGTAGGCCATGCCCACCGCCGCCAGCGCCTCCACCCGCGCTTCCTCCAGCCAACCGAGATAGGCCCCGTGCCACATCACGCCGCCATGGTCGGTGTGCTGGGGTAACACCCGACGCCGTAGCCGCCAGCTGCCGTGAGCCTCGGATCCATCGCCAAAGGAAGGTTCTGCGGAGGGCCCCTCCTCCGAACCCAACGACTGCATCACGGTGTTCATCAACGCCTAGGGCCGGCCTCAGGATCGGCCATAGGCTGAGCCACCGCCCGAAACGCCCCCGTGTTCCACAATCTTCTCATCGCCGATTCAGGCACTGGCCATGTGGAAGAAATGGTGCGCATGTTGCGTGCCATCCCCCCCTGTCGGCAAGCCCGGATCAATCTGCTCCACGTGATCCCCGAGCAGGGCGGCGACGATCTCCAGACCCATCGCCAACGGGCCAGCGAACTCGTCGCAGAAGCAGCCCGACGCATCGGCCTCGAACCGAATGAGGTGAACAGTGTGGTGAGGGAAGGCGATACCAAGCAGACCGTGCTGAAGGTGGCCGATGAACTGAACGCCGATCTGATCGTGATGGGCTCCCGAGGCCTTGGACGCCTCCAATCGATCCTCAGCAACAGTGCCAGCCAGTACGTCTTCCAGCTCTCAACCCGGCCCATGCTGCTGGTGCGCGACGATCTCTACATCCGCGCCATCAATCGGGTTCTGGTCACCGTGGACGGCACGGGGGTGGGCGATGACGCCATTCGTCTGGCCTGCGAACTGGTGCGGGACATCCCAGGAGGCAGCTTGACCGGCGTTCACATCAGCCGGCAAGACATCATTCCTTCCCGGGGAGGCCGGACTCCCGCCGATGACGTGTTGGACAAGGCGGTGCAAAAGGCACGGAGCCTTGGGGTCACGATGGATCCACTGCACCGAACGGGGGACATCGGCCGCTCGGTCTGCACTGTCGCCGAGGAGGTCAAGGCCGACCTCGTCGTGATTGCCTCCCAGGATCGGCGCCCCCTCGTGGCGCAGGCCTTGGTGGATCTCGACCGGCTGTTGGGCAGCTCCGTCAGCGATTACATCCGGGTCCATGCACCAGCTCCAGTGCTGCTGGTGCGCGAACCGGAAGGTCGGCGCTGACGCCGAGAAAGGAGCCTGCCAGCCTCAGCCGCTCTGGCGGCTGTTGGTCTGGATGTAAAGAATTATGAGAAATACGGCGGGAACCAGAACGAACAGGAGGCTGGCAACAAAGCCGAGGTCGTTGGTTTCCATGGCTGTGGGAAGGGTGCCGAGACGCTATCACTGCCAATCGGCCGCCTACCCCCGCGCTTCACCGCTCGTTGCGCTTGGGGAGCCGGCAGCCCCATCCCCGTCCTCCGGGGGGACCTCGGCCGTCGGCAGCGGCTCAGGCCAGGCCATGGGCCCCGGGGGCAAAGGAGAGGCGTAGGCCGCAGCCAGCACCCGCTCCCGATCGCCCAGACCAAGCTGGGGGCGAGTGATCACCGCCATGGATTGCTGCACCAAGACCTGGCACGCCAGACGCCAGGTCTGCGGGCGACGGCGCAACTTCCGATCTTCGACCCCAGTGCGGTCGCTGAGGGCGCCCTCCGGAGCTCCTTCGACGTCCACAAAACAGGTGATGCACTGGCCGCAGCCGCCGCAGTTGCCGAGCTGTCCCTTGAGGCCGTAGAGCTCAATCCGCTCGCGCAGAGCCACCTCGCGCAGGTTCTCACCGGGGTAGCACTCCACATCCCGACCCTCGCGCACAAAACGGATTACCGGCATCGGATCGGCCCCCAAATGCCCATCATTCTGCGGCCGGCAGTTGCGGTCCGTAACCAGCAGGGCCGTGCGGCTGTCCGCACCCTCTACCATCGCCAGCACGGATCGGCTTTGCCGGTCGTCCATTGTCGGCCAGTGCCTCGGTGCTGGGCCGTCAGTCACTTGTCAACCCAGACCTGACCCCCCATGGGATTGCCCTGGTACAGGGTGCACACGGTCGTCATCAACGACCCGGGCCGTCTGCTCGCCGTGCACCTCATGCACACCGCTTTGGTCGCCGGCTGGGCCGGCTCCATGGCGCTCTACGAGCTCGCCATTTTTGATCCCTCCGACCCGGTGCTCAACCCGATGTGGCGCCAGGGCATGTTCGTTATGCCCTTCATGGCGCGCCTTGGCGTAACGGGGAGCTGGAGTGGCTGGAGCATCACAGGAGAAACCGGAGTGGATCCGGGCTTCTGGAGCTTCGAGGGCGTGGCCGCCGCCCACATCATTTTCAGTGGCCTTCTTTTCCTCGCTGCCATCTGGCACTGGACCTTCTGGGATCTGGAGATCTGGCAGGACCCGCGCACCGGTGAACCGGCGCTCGACCTGCCCAAGATTTTTGGGATTCACCTGCTCCTGGCTGGCCTCGGCTGCTTCGGCTTCGGTGCGTTCCATCTCACCGGAGTCTTCGGACCAGGCATGTGGGTCTCGGATGCCTACGGGATCACGGGTCACCTGGAGCCGGTCCAACCGGCCTGGGGCCCTGAAGGCTTCAATCCCTTCAACCCGGGCGGCATCGTGGCCCACCACATTGCCGCTGGCATCGTCGGCATCATTGCCGGCATCTTCCACATCACGACCCGCCCTCCCGAGCGCCTGTACAAGGCCCTGCGGATGGGCAACATCGAAACCGTTCTGGCCAGTGCCATTGCCGCCGTGTTCTTTGCTGCCTTCGTGGTGGCCGGAACCATGTGGTACGGAGCTGCTGCCACCCCCGTTGAACTGTTTGGCCCCACCCGCTACCAGTGGGATCAGGGCTACTTCAAAACCGAAATCAATCGGCGCGTCCAAACCGCCCTTGACAACGGCGCCACCAAGGAGCAGGCCTGGGCCTCAATTCCCGAGAAGCTTGCCTTCTACGACTACGTCGGCAACAGCCCCGCCAAGGGTGGTCTGTTCCGCGTCGGTCCGATGGTGAACGGTGATGGCCTTCCCACCGGCTGGCTTGGCCACATCGCCTTCACCGATGGGGAAGGCCGCAATCTGGAAGTCCGTCGTCTGCCCAACTTCTTCGAAAATTTCCCGATCGTTCTCCAGGATCAGGACGGAGTTGTTCGCGCCGACATCCCTTTCCGTCGCGCTGAGGCCAAGTATTCCTTTGAGCAGCAGGGCGTGACGGCCACCGTCTACGGCGGTGCCCTCAACGGCCAGTCCTTCAGCGACCCCGCCGATGTGAAGCGCCTTGCGCGCAAATCACAACTTGGTGAAGCGTTCGAATTCGACCGTGCCACCTACCACTCCGACGGCACCTTCCGCAGCTCACCCCGCGGCTGGTTCACCTTCGGCCACGCCACCTTTGCGCTGCTCTTC
>CAIOCZ010000134.1 GCA_903856805.1 uncultured cyanobacterium
ACGACAGGAGCCTCCGAAGCTATTCCGAAAACCATTGCACCAACAGGATTTTGGCCATGTTGCCAGCCGGTATTCTCGGTTTTATGCTGCCGAGGGGGCCGGAAGAGGGTTTTTATGCGGATCCGCCCATTCAGCGTTAGATGTACGATGCAACAAGTGTGAGGGACTGGAGTATTGATTAAGCCTGAAGCCCCAAGAGGAGTTCTCTTTTTACAGGAGGCATTGGCTGAGCGGATGGGCCGGCCTGCCGCCATACGAGCAGTCAAAGGCAATAAGTCACAGTGGTATATCTCTGATCCAAGTTTTTCTGTTATTCAGCGTGGTGCCGGCAGCAACCCAAGGGGATATAGATCGGGAATCTTTGTCGACAATGATGAGATCAGCTTTCATAACGTTCATTGCAGAACACCTGCTTTGCTGCTGCGCAAAAATCTTCTGCAGCAACCAGAGGCGCTGCTTATTGCGTCTGAGCGAACACGCCACCTTAGGGGATACCATTATCTACACTTCTCTTCTCGCGCAGCGAGTCGTACTTCTGGCGGGAAGAAGTGGGAAAACACAGTTAGAGTCATAGAGTCCTCTTCATGGGGAGAGTTTAAGCAGCAGATATCGGCGGATCCATCTGCGTTGGTCCGGGACATGTTTCCCGAACTGCCAAGTGCAGGAAAAGTTGGGACGGGTGTACCAGTCAGAGGAAGCGACTTCTATCTTCTCCTTGCTGAGTACCGAAAGATTGAGTTTGTAAAATCTGATGAAGTGGCTGCCAGAAGAGCCTCGGAAGTCATTGATGCCGCATGGAATCTCTTTGCTTGCCTGTATCCTTGGGACTCGCCAAGAGCTCGTGATGCATCATTGCGGCGTGCAATGCTGTCAAAGCCTGGTTTGCTTGATTGCGAATACGATAAGATAGAAGATTCTGATGGCTCAGACTGTGATGGCTCTGCTGTACAGGCTGCCCACATAGTGCCCCATGCTCGCGGCGGAAGTGACCGTTACTGGAATGGGATGTGGTTATGCTCCAAACATCATCGATTGACGGAGGGTCGTGTAATGGGGAGTCGCTCCCGCTCCAATCCATTGGAGCTCGACGTGCGGCTTATCAGCTTCGTAAGAGACATCTAACATGGCCATACACCTGATCCGCCTCCGCAGATTCACTGCACCGTTTGAGTTGCTTTCGCATAAGTACCCTGCGGGCAGGTGATGGCCAGCGTTAGTTTGACGTTGCGAATCCCTTGATGAAGGTTCTCTTGGTGGTCTCCCTGGGTTTCCGGTTACAATGGGCCTTGGTGGTGTGTCATGTCAGCCCTCATTGACGAGAAGCTAGAGGAGATCGCCGCAGCTTGCCAGCGGTACGGGATTGAGCGTCTATTTGTCTTTGGCTCAGCTTTGAGAGAGGACTTTAGGCCTGGAGAAAGCGATATTGACCTTCTTGTTGAGTTTGGCCCATTGGAAATCACCAAGCGCTTCCATGTCTATCTTGACGCTCGCCAGGCGTTTAGGAATATTTTCCAAGCCGACGTTGACTTGGTGATGCAGGGAGCGGTGAAGAATAAAGTTATTGCTGGCGAGATTGATCGCACCAAGAAACTGGTCTATGGCGCGTGATTTATCTGCTTATTTGCAGGATGTCCATGAAGCCTGTAAATCGATTGAAGACGTAATGAGCGGCGTCTCGTTGGAAGAATACCGAGGTAAGCGTTCCGTGAGATCTGCTGTCGAGCGAGAGTTCATCATTATTGGTGAGGCACTTCGAAGGGTTAGGGCCCTCGATGAAAAGCTGTTTAGTTCCATATCTAATTCTCGTGCGATTGTTGATTTTCGAAACCTACTTGCTCATGACTATGGAGCAGTTGATGACGATGCTGTTTTCGGGCTTGTCTACTCAGACCTGATCGTGCTGAAGGCAGAGGTTAGCGAGCTGTTGGATGCTTGCCATGACGCAAACTAACCATGCCATTCACCTGAGCCGCGTCCGGGACGTTTGTGGTTCCTGCCTGAGCACATTGCGGCCAGGTGATGGCGAGCGTTGGCAGGACCAGCCGGTACAATTCAAGACTGGCATTGGGAGTGCTGATGTTAATGCGCAATCGAATCTGTATAGCACGCTATATGGATATTCAAAAAGACTTTACGTTCAAAGGGCTAGTTCTCTTCGTCGGACATATTTTAACCGCGTCCCACTTCTTAGTATGATCTATGGCGATGTTGAAGTCAGCGAAACACCATTGGTGGCCAGAGTGCGTTTCGGCTAATTGGGTAGCTGAGGACGGAAAGACGGGTTGGCTGAAACCTGATGGTACTGTCCTGCGCATCCCACCCAAAAAGCTTGGAGCAATCGGCAATGCACACCACATAAAGTTTTCATCGAAGCCCGGAGAGTCATCACCCTTCGATAGCTGCTTCGAAAGTGAATATGATATTGCTGACAACAACTTCCCTGATATAATTTCGTGGCTTAGAAGCCTGGATCAAGAATATCTGCCAGATCTTGATCTGTCAGCAAGATTTATTCCGAATGATTATACTGCCGATCGTCTAACTGCACTTACAGAGTGCGCAGTCTCATTGGCAGTCAGAAGTCCAAGAAATCGCGAGGCCTCAGTAGGCATTGCGGAAAGGCTTCGAGGCCCCATACCAAGTCCCGAGCGAGAAACACTAATATCTTATAATATGAGATCTTCTCAACGGATTGTTTCTGATGCTATTGGTGCAAATGGGAAGTACGTAGTTCTATTCTCAAATTCAAAAGAGTTTATCTATGGCGATGGATTTTTTCACAACGTCTGTGGAGTAATCAACCATCCTGTAGGAGCTAAGATATTGGCGCCAATTACGCCGGACATAAGTGTTTGCGTCATCTATCCAAGACATTTTAGAGTGGAACCTCGCCTCTCGACAATTGTGCTGTCTGACGACGAGATTGATTTGTGCAACAACGCCGTTCAGGTTTATTCGCGGCAGGCAATATTCTTCCGTTCCGAGCAACCTGAGGTCCAAGAGGCATACGCAAGAGGAGAACATCTTGTATATGCAAGCTCAGAGAACTCAATTGATTTATTGATAGGCCATATTCCTGGTATCTATGGCACATGATTACCATTACTGGCATGGTCTTGAGATTCGTTAAGGAAACGCACAAACCTTCGGCGTTTCGTATCACGCTTCAGGCCTCATGCGGTTACAGACCATAGTCTTGTCTGAAGGATAACCCTCCGGAAAGCTTTAGAGCGAGCATGTGAGTAGCTGGATCAGTTATGGATGTTCTTCTGATAGATCTCTATATTATTCGCGATGCCTGCCAACAAGCCCCTCGAGTGGACAGGCCACCACCAACTCTCAGCTACGCCACCCCAGTCTTCCTGCCTGCCATTCAGGGGCAGCGTTAGAGAGATGGGGCACAGGCTGCCGAGGCAAAGGGTGGTATAGTCTTCGTATAGCCGCTGCAGTGGCATGCAGACTAAGGTTCAGAAATGGGGAAACAGCCTTGGCGTGAGGATTCCACGCGGCTTGGCTGAAGAGGTCGGTTTGGGGGCCGGCACTGAGGTCAGTCTCACCGTGAAGGATGGTGAGCTGGTCTTGAGGCTCTCTGTGCCAAGCCAGCTCAGGCTTGCGGATCTTCTTGCGGGGGTCACGCCAGAGAACATCCACGCGTCTGTTGATACAGGGGATGCAGTAGGTGCCGAGGCATTCTGATGGCGTCCTACGTGCCCAATCGTGGTGATCTGGTGTGGCTGGAGTTCACACCACAAGCCGGGAGTGAACAGCGTGGAAGAAGACCAGCACTTGTTCTATCTCCAAAGTCATACAATGGAAAAGTCGGACTGGCCTTGTTCTGTCCTGTGACGTCAAAGATCAAGGAATACCCATTCGAGGTAAAGCTCCCTGATGGATCTGCCGTGTGTGGAGTTGTTCTGTCCGATCAGCTGAAGAGCCTTGACTGGCGATCGAGGAAAGTGAAGTTCATCGAGCGGACTTCCTCAGACGTCATGGCGATGGTGACTGCGAGGGTGTTAACGCTTCTTGAGCCTGACACTCCTGCCACTCTCTAACATCGCCATGCACCTGAGCCGCCACCTCAAGTACTCTTCTTCGCTGATCACACCTTGCGGCCAGGTGATGGCGAGCGTTAGAAGGATGCGTGGGAGGCTGAGGGGGCAGTCCTTTCCGGGTAGAGGCGTCCGGACTCCCTTTCACAAGCCAGTAGAGCAACTCGATGGTTTCTTGGCTAAAGTGGAATCATATGCAAAGGAGACCAAAAGAAAGAAATGGAAAATCTATATGATGCTGTTGTTGAGCCTGACGGACGAATACGGCTCAATACATCAGTGCATCTCCAAAAGGGCCTCAAGGTCTTGGTCGCAGTGCCACGAAGCGACAAGGATTCTGCCTTAAGCGGAATCGCATTGAGCGAACCTTCGCTTTCAGATGACTGGCTTAATCCAGAAGAAGAGGAAGCATGGGCACACCTTCAGTAGGTGATGTAGTCATCATTCCATTTCCTTATTCCGATTTGTCGCAATCGAAGCGCAGGCCCGCTCTTGTCCTCGCTGAAGCGGGCAGAGGTGATTTTCTTCTTTGTCAGATCACCAGCAAACAATACGGTGATTTACATGCCTTATCCCTCAAGGAGTCCGACTTCTTATCCGGAGGCATCAAACGAGACAGTTTCATCCGTGGCACCAAGCTCTTCACTGCCAATGAGGCTCTCATTCTTGGAGTTGCAGGACATCTGACTCATTCCAAGCTATCAGAAGTCATTTGCCAACTTATTGAAATACTGTCTGCTTGCCTGAAAGATGACACCTTCTAACATCCAAATCCAGAAGACGGGATCAATGGCTGACTTCTGTGCCGAGATTCATGCCCGCCTCTGATCTGGAGCGTTCGAAGGATCGGACAGTTTGTTGGGCAGGGTCTGCTCAGCATCCAATGTCAGTGGTTTTTGCACGCCTTGCCTTTCGAGTAATTTAGAGTTACGTAGTATATCGAATTGCGCCATAGCGATTGGTTTGCGTCTTATGGTTATGTGGACTCATGGGAAACAGCGTATGCATTATTCGCATTTTCCTGCATTCAAGACTATCCGCTGGAAAGGTGTAATTTGTGCTTTCTTCCTGGTTGCGCCTCTTTTTCTTAACATGCCTGCTCGATCTCAAGGCGCGACCCCTCGTGATCTTATACAGTCCGGCGTGGATGCCTACATCAAGACAGGTCCTAGCGCTGCATTCTCTGCCTGGTCCAAGGGCGGTTTCTCTGAGGACAATAGTCAGTTAAGGCTTAAATTCGATGCCTTGAAGCAGATTGATGCTGCGTATGGAAAGTTGGAGGGTTTTGATGTGATATTAGATCTGAATGCTGGCACAAGAGTGCGATTTATATACTTCGTGTTGTATTATGGAAAGGGCACTGCGTATGGATACATTGAAGCATTTAGGCTGAAGTCTGGCGGCTGGGTAATGGCTGACATGGACATTAACACGAAGCCTCAAGAAGTCATTCCATCATCTTTGCTTCCGAGAATTCCAGCGGCACAATAGAAAGCATATCGCAACTATTGTCATCTGAACCAAAGCTATGCAAGATTGGGCAAGTAAAAGCTACATAGTTATGCTAGAAGTCTCTTAAGCGCTGATGGAGAAATGAAGGCCTTGAATTCTTGGCTGATGGGAAACGACACCTTCGAACAAGCCCCTCGAGCGGACAGACCACCTTTTACTCTCTGCAGGGCCACCCCAAGCCCCCTGCCTGCCACTCAGGGGCAGCGTTGGGCTCACCACCTAAGCCCCGCACTCATCGGGCAACTCGGAACTTCGCTGGATGGCGCGTCGAAAACGATTGTTGCCTTCTCCAATACTGCCGGCGCCCCTCCAGTCCCACGGATTCCGTAGCAACCAACACCAGCCCCCCCTTGGCGGCTCCATAGGGTCTGCCCCTCTCCAGCCGCCGTCCCATGGCCGTTTCGCCGCTCTCCGCCAGCCTGCTTGCCGCCAAGCAACGGCTGGGCTTGAGCTTCGCCGAGCTTGGCGCCCGCCTTGAGCGCGATGAGGTGTGGGTGGCGGCGCTGTTCTATGGCCAGGCCACGGCCACCCCTGAGCAGGCCGCCACCCTGCTGGCCCTGTTGGAATTAGATGGAAGCCTGGCCGCCCACCTCACCACCTATCCGGTGAAGGGGGCGTTGGATCCGGTGATCCCCACCGATCCCCTGCTCTATCGCTTCTATGAAATCCTGCAGGTGTACGGCCTGCCGCTCAAGGATGTGATCCAGGAGAAATTCGGCGATGGCATCATGTCGGCGATTGATTTCACCCTCCATGTCGACAAAGTGGAGGATCCCAAGGGCGACCGGGTGAAGGTCACCATGAATGGCAAGTTTCTGCCTTACCGCGCCTGGTAACCAAGGCCCACCGCGATCTCTCCCCCCATGCCTCCCGCCACGCAGCACACCCTGGCCCTGGGCTTCTGGCTTGTCCTGGTGATCCTCAAGCTGCTGGGCCTGGTGCGGCGTTGGCGCCTGCGCGGCGGCCAGCTGCTCGGTGGGGCCTTTCAGCGGGAACTGCGCCGCCGGGGGCTGGTGGTTCCCGCTCCTTAGCGTCTCCGTCGCCTGCTCTCTTTCAGCCCACGATCCCCCGCTGCACCCTGCCGGAGCTGCCGTGTCTGCTGCTACATCCCCCTTCCGAAGCTGCGCCTAGAACGTCCCCACCGAATCTCCTTGCCCAGCCCGCTGCCCCTCTGCCGATCCTCCATGACTTCTGAACAAGCGGCCCAGTTGATCGACAACACCCTCGATCACGTCCATCAACGGCTTCAGGACCTGGAGGCCCAATCCCTGGGCTCGGAGCACCAGGCCCTGGCGGCGGAATTCCGGGAGTGGCGCCAACCCATCGGTGGTCACATCGACCTGATGGTGTTCCCGGGGCTGGCCAATTCCTGACGGCAGCCCCGCCCAGCGGATCGCCTCCAGCCCCCACACTGGGAGCCTTCGCTGCTGCCCCTGCGTGCGTGTCCACCCCTGAGTTTCCGGTCGACACCATTGCGGCCCTGGCCACCGCCGTGGCCCCCGGCGAGGGCAGTGTGGCGATCGTGCGCCTCTCCGGCCCAAAGGCGGAAGCCATCGCCCGCCAGCTGTTCCAGGCCCCCGGCGATCAGGTGTGGGACAGCCATCGGGTGCTCTACGGCCATGTGGTCGATCCGCTCCGGGGGGAACGGATGGATGAGGCGCTGCTGCTGCTGATGCGCGCCCCCCGCAGCTTCACCCGCGAAGACGTGGTCGAATTCCATTGCCACGGCGGCCTGCAGGTGGTGCGGCAGGTGCTGGAGTTGGTGCTCTCCGCCGGCGCCCGCCGTGCCGCCGCTGGGGAATTCAGCCAGCGCGCCTTCCTCAACGGCCGCCTTGATCTCACCCGCGCCGAAGCGATCTGCGAGCTGATCACCGCCCGCAGCCGCCGCGCTGCCCAGCTGGCGATCGCCGGCCTCGATGGCGGCATCCAGCGGCGGATCACCGCCCTGCGCCATCGCCTGCTGGATCAGTTGGCGGAACTGGAGGCTCGGGTGGATTTCGAGGACGACCTGCCTCCCCTCGAGGTCCCCGCCGTGGTGGCGGAACTGGAGGCCGTGCGCCAGGCGCTTCAGGAGCTGGTGCAGGAGGCGGCCCAGGGCCAGCGGCTGCGGGAGGGGTTGCGGGTGGCGATCGTGGGCCGCCCCAATGTGGGCAAGAGCAGCCTGCTGAACCGCCTCAGCCGCCGCGAGCGGGCGATCGTCACCGACCTGCCCGGCACCACCCGCGACCTGTTGGAAACGGAGCTGGTGCTCGATGGGGTGCCGCTCACCCTGATCGACACCGCCGGCATCCGTCCCACCACCGACCGGGTGGAGCGGCTGGGCATCGACCGCAGCCGGCAGGCCCTGGCCAGCGCCGATGCGGTGCTGCTGCTCTACGACCTCACCGCCGGCTGGACGGCGGCGGATCAGGAGCTGCGGGCCCAGGTGCCCCCCGGGGTGCCGCTGCTGGTGGTGGGCAACAAGGGGGATCAGCTCCAGGCGCCGCCCCTGCCGCAGGCCCCTCCCCCGCCGCAAGAGGTGCGGATCAGTGCCCTCACCGGCGAGGGGGAAACCGAGCTGGTTCAGCGGCTCTTGCAGCGCT
The DNA here is from genome assembly GCA_903856805.1 of uncultured cyanobacterium. GTDB lineage: Bacteria > Cyanobacteriota > Cyanobacteriia > PCC-6307 > Cyanobiaceae > Cyanobium. The sequence goes on from CAIOCZ010000134.1 coordinate 8,144, forward strand.
GTGGCGTCCTCCCGGTGGAGGGAATGGCGGTGGCGCTCAACCAACGCCAGCGGGATCTGGCCGCCGCCGCCGCCGCCAGCCTGGCGGCCAGCCTGGCGGCCGCCCAGGGCGCGTTGCCCTGGGATTTCTGGACCATCGATCTCCGGGCCGCCATCTCCAGCCTCGGCGAGATCACCGGGGAGGAGGTCACCGACGCCGTGCTGGATCGGGTGTTTTCCCGCTTCTGCATCGGCAAGTGAGCCAGGCGCAACCAGGCGCAACCAGGCGCGATCGCTCAGTTGTGGCGGGCGGCGCTGGCCAGCAGGGGCGTCTCCGGGGTGGTCCCGGAGCCCTCCTGGACACGCCGCACCCAGCTCGTCCGCTCCTGGGTCATCAGATCTTCCACGGTGCGGACGAATTGGGGGAAGGCCGATTCCCCTTGCTCGTAGGGCGCCACGCCGGAGAGAAACAGAAACTTCTCGCGCTTCAGCTGTTCGATCAGGGTGCGATAGCGCGCCCAGTTCTCCTGGTTACGGTTCAGGGCCACCATCGACCCCGACAGGGCGATGCCGGCACCCGCCAGGGGGATCATCCACTTGGCCCAGGCGTGGTTGCCCATCAGCGGGCTGGCGACGGCGATCAAGGAACCGAGCGCAATCTCCAGGATCCGCAGCCGTACAAACTGATGTTTGTTGCGTTGGCTGGCCCTGTTCAGCCATTCCAGTTGCGCGTCGATGCGATCGCTGAGATAGGTCTCGGGCGTGATGTAAGGCATGGAGCGGCAAACGTAAGAGGGGCCTTCGGCTGAATTGCACGCTAATTAAGGTCCCCCGATTCAGCCACGGCAGGGCAGGCTGGGACCCTCCAGTTCGCCGCGCCCATGGCCGTCCTTCCCTTCACGCCCCAGCTGGAGCAGCAGCTGCGGGACTGGTTGGCAGAAGACCTGGGCCGTGGTGACCTCAGCGCCGCCGCCCTGGCGGGCCGCTCGGGCCGGGCCCATTGGCTGGCCAAGCAGGACGGGGTGTTTTGCGGGGGCGTGGTGGTGGGTCCCCTGTTCCGGTTGCTGGACCCGCAGCTGCAGCTCACCCTGCTGGTGGCCGATGGCCAACCGATCCACGCCGGTCAGCGGGTGTTGGAGTTGGCGGGCCGTGCCACGGCCCTGGTGGCGGGGGAGCGCACGGCGCTGAACCTGGCGATGCGCCTGTCGGGGATCGCCACCGCCACGGCGGCGCTGGTGCAGGAGCTGGCGGGCAGCGGCATCCGCCTGGCGGACACCCGCAAGACCACGCCGGGCCTGCGGGTCCTGGAGAAGTACGCCGTGCGCTGTGGGGGCGGCCTCAACCATCGCCTCGGCCTCGACGATGCCGCCATGCTCAAGGAAAACCACCTGGCCTGGGCCGGTGGGGTGGGGCCCGCCCTGGCGGCGCTGCGGGCGGAGGTGCCCTGGCCGGCCCGCCTGATCGTGGAGGCGGAAACGGAGGACGAGGCGGTGGCGGCGGTGCGGGCCGGCGCCGATGGCGTGTTGCTGGATGAATTCAGCCCCGGTGCCCTGGTGGCGTTGGTGCCCCGGCTGCGGGGCCTGGCGGCGGAGCGCGGTGCCCCGGTGGTGTTGGAGGCCTCCGGGGTTCGCCCCGCCGATCTGCGCGGCTATGCCGCCACCGGCCTGGATCTGATCTCCACCAGCGCGCCGATCACCCGCGCGCCCTGGCTGGATCTCAGCATGCGCTTCGATCCGCCCCCTTTATGACAAATCGCTCCGGCGGATCCGTTGCCGGGTGGCGCAAGGGCGGTGATGTCGCCACTATGAAACAGGCCTTCATCGCCATCCGCTTTGCCGCGATCTGCTGAGCTGCAGCGTCCGCTGCCCCCCCGTCCGTCCTCCTCCAGGGCTCGTCGTTCCTGGTGGGCCCCTGCGGCCCTGTCCCTGCTGGCGTCCTGTCTGCCCGTGGCCCAGGCCCGGGCCGAGGGCGTGGTGGAGCGGGTGGCGCGCACGGGCGAGCTGGTGATGGTGGGGGGCGCCGACCAGGCCCCCCTGTTGTCCTGGAACGCCCAGGGCCAGCCCGAGGGGTATGGCGTGGTGGTGGGGGAGCGGATCGCGGCCGAGTTGAGCCAGGCCGTTGGTCGCCCCGTGCGCCTGCGCGTTGAGGTGTTGAAGGATCCGGCCCTCCTCGGCGAGCGGATCGCCTCGGGCCAGGCGGCCCTCGCCTGCGGCGTCCCCTTCTCCTGGGAGCGGGACATGACCCTGGATTACTCCCTGCCGATCGCCCTCTCCGGCCTGCGCCTCATGGCCCCCGCCGGCAAGCTCGATGGCTCGCCGGCCTCCCTGGCTGGCCGCCGGATCGGGGTGGTGCAGGACTCCCTCGCCGACACGGAACTGCGGGGCATGCAGCCGGCGGCCCGCCCGATCGGCTTCCCCTCCTTGAAGGCGGCCGTGGCGGCCTTGGGCAAGGGCCAGGTGGATGGCGTGATCGGGGATTCGATCCTGCTCGCCTCCCTGGCGCGCGCCTGGACCGGCCCCGCCCTGGCGCTCACCCCGGAGGAGCCCTATGAGCGCTACGCCTCAGCCTGCGTGCTGCCGGAGAATGATTCGGCCTTCCGCAATCTGGTGAATCTCGCGATCGCCCGCTTGCTCCAGGGCTATGTGGATGGCGAGGCGAACAGTGTCGCCACCATCAACCGCTATGTGGGTCCGGGCAGCACCCTCAACATTCCCGTGGTCCTCATTCGCGCCTACTACGAGAGCGTGCTGCTGGGGCTGGAGGCCCTCCGTCCCCTGCCCGTCGCTCCAGCAGGGGCTCGGCCCGCTCCTTGATCTCGCCGCTCGATCCCGCGCCCTGACCAGGGTCGTCGCAACGTTGTTCTCCAGGTTCTGTTTCGATGGCGTTTCTTTCCCGCTCCAGCCTGTTCGGTGTGCTGCTGATCCTGGCCTCCATGCCCTTGGAGCCGGCGGCAGCCCTGAGCAACGCCACCGCCAGCCAGGCGGACCCCGGCGGAGCCCCCGCCGCCGGCTCGATTGAGTTCCGGCTGCGCCGGATTGCCGCCGCCGTCCGCGAGCAGGAGGGAGTCTCCCCCGAGGAGGCCTCCAGCGGACGCCTGCCCAAGGATGCCCTTTCCCTGGTCTGGGGGAATGGCCGGGGGGTTGGCTTCGCCAATGGCGGCTTCCGCAACGGTGGCTTCTACAACGGTGGCTTCCGCAATGGCGGCTTCTATAACGGCGGCTTCCGCAATGGTGGCTTCGGCAATGGCGGCTTCCGCAATGGTGGCTTCTACAACCGCTGGTGATCGACACCCTTGCCATGGCGGAGTCGTCGGCCTACGGCCCCCTGCGGTTGCTGGTGGTGCAGCCCACCCCCTTCTGCAATCTCGACTGCGATTACTGCTATCTCCCGGGCCGTAAGGACCGGCGGCGGTTGTCGTTGGAGCATCTTGAGCTCTCCCTGCACCGGGTCCTCGACAGCCCGTTCGTGGATGGGCCCTTCACCCTGCTCTGGCATGCGGGCGAACCGCTCACCATGCCGATCCGCTTCTACGACGACGCCACCCATTTGATTCGACGGGTGCTCCAGGACCGGGGCTTGCCCCCAGAAACCATCAGCCAGTCGGTGCAGACCAACGCCGTGGTGATTAACGACGCCTGGTGTGATTGCTTCCAGCGCAATGACATCCACGTGGGGGTGAGCATGGATGGCCCAGCCTTTCTCCATGACGCCCATCGCCGCACCCGCACCGGCCTGGGGAGCCATGCCGCCGTGATGCGCGGCATCGCGGCCCTGCAGCAGCGGGCCATTCCCTTTCAGGTGATCTGCGTACTCACCGAGGCTGCGTTGGATCATGCCGATGGCCTGTTCGACTTTTTTCTGGAGCACGGCCTCCACGACGTGGGATTCAACATGGAGGAAAAGGAGGGCGAGAACCTGGAGTCTTCGCTCAGCCGTCCCGATGGCGAACGTCGCTATCAGGCCTTCCTGGAGCGCTTCTGGCAGCGCACCATGGCCCAGCCCGGCGTACTGCGGCTGCGGGAATTCGAGGGCATCATCAACCTGGCCTGCGAGGACGATCGCCTCACCCAAACCGACATGACCAAGCCATTCGTGATCGTCAATGTGGACGCCAATGGCAACCTCTCCACCTTCGATCCCGAGCTGTTGGCGGTGCCCACCGAGGACTACGGGGACTTTGTGCTCGGCAACGTCCGCGACGACAGCCTCGAAGCCCTGATTGACACCGAGAAGTTTCAGAGGATTCAGGCGGCGATGGCGGCGGGCGTGGAGCAGTGCCGCACCGAATGCGATTACTTCGGCCTCTGCGGTGGCGGGGCTGGCAGTAATAAATACTGGGAAAATGGCAGCTTTGCCACCAGCGAAACCCAGGCCTGTCGCTATCGCATCAAGCTGGTGGCCGATGTGGTGTTAGCGGGCATGGAGGAGGCCCTGGCGATTGGGCGCTGACGCCCCCTCATCCCCGCCGGGTCAGGGTCTGGGCGGCAAGATGGCTCCAGTCTCCCGCCCCCCGATGGTTGCGGTACAACCCCCAAGGCCCCGCGCCAATCGCCGAGCCCCGGATCAGCCAGCCCAACCCTGGGGTTGGCCGATCTGGCTGGCGCTTGGTCTGCTGTTCGGCCTGGGGTATGGCGTCACCTTCCGCTTGCTGAACCTGGAGCTCATGGGCGGCTGGGGAGGCACCCCCGGGTTCCGCTCCCAGGGCTTCCCTGGCACCAGCCTGGAGGAGTTACGCCGCAGTAAGGGCCGTGGCAGCGGGGACGTGCGCGCTGATCTCGAGGCCCTGGCGTTGAAGCGCCGCCAGGAGGAGCAACGGCAACAGCAGGCCAAGCGCAAGCAACAGCTCGAGGCCCAGGCCCAGCAGGCCGCCGAGCGGCGCCAACGGGCCGAGGAGCAGCGGCGGCTGGATGGCCTGGATCGACCGGCCCCCGAGCCGACCCCGGCTCCGGAGCCGGAACCCCCGGCCTTCTCCACCCCCCCGCTGCCCGAACCCCCCGCCGAACCGCGGCCATCGCCGCCGCAGCCGCAGCCGATGCCTGAGCTGGAGCCAGCGCCCGCACCGGTGATCACCCCCGACACTCCCCAGCCCTGATCTGCCACAGTTCGTGGATTCCTTCGGCTCCCGCATGAGCGCGCCGCAATCCTTGGTTCAGGCCGCCCTCAACCGGCTGGCCGCCCGCTGTGGCAGTGGCCTGGTGGATGCTGCCGCCGGCCTGGCCGTGGCGGTGCAGGACGCCCCTGTGCGTCTTCAACAGGAACTCCAGCTGTTCTGGGAGGAAGTGGAACAGGAGGCCGAGCGGCTGGAGCGGGGCGAGGCGGCGTCGCCAACCGGTGGTGATCCGGGCGGCGCCGATCCCCAGCAGCAGATTGACGCCCTGCGGGCCCAGCTGGTCCGGATTGCCAACCAGCTCGACCGCCGTTCCCAGGGGCAGGGGTGATGCAGGCCCTCGCGCGCCTGGGGCGGTCGCTGCGCATCTGGCGGCTGGCCCTAAGCCTGCTGGGTGGGTTGTGGTGGGACAGCCGTCGTTGGAGTTATCCAGGCGGCTACACCCCAGAGCGCCGCGCTGGGCGCCAACGGCGCCAGGCGCGCTGGCTCACGGCCCAGTTCCTGGAGCTCGGTTCGGCCTTCATCAAGGTGGGGCAGTTGCTCTCCGCCCGGCCGGATGTGCTCCCCGCCGATGTGGTGGAGGAACTGGCCCATCTGCAGGATCGGGTGCCGGCCTTCCCTTTCGACGTGGTTCAGAGCCTGCTGGAGCAGGAGCTGGGGGAACGGCGTGCCGAAATCATCGATCTCGAGGTGACCCCCCTGGGCTCCGCGAGCCTGGCCCAGGTGCACCGCGCCAGCTTGCGCAGTGGTCGTCAGGTGGTGTTGAAGGTGCAGCGCCCCGGCCTTGAGACTCTCTTCCGCCTGGATCTGGAGGTGCTCCAGCAGGTGGCGGCGGCGGTGCAGCGCCATCCCCGCTGGGGCGCCGGCCGGGACTGGGTGGGAATCGCTAAGGAGTGTCGGCGGGTGCTGCTGCGGGAGCTCGATTTTCGCCAGGAAGCTGAACATGCCGCCCGCTTCCGGCAGCAGTTCTACGACGATAAGGCGATTCGCATTCCGGCGGTGGTGTGGGAGCTCAGTTCCCGGCGGGTGCTCTGCCTGGATTATGTGCCGGGCATCAAGATCAACGACCGCCAGGAGCTGCTGAAGGTTGGCATCGATCCCGCTGCCGTGGCGGAGAAGGGGGCAGCCAGTTACCTGCAGCAGTTGGTGCGGTTCGGCTTTTTCCATGCCGATCCCCATCCCGGCAACCTGGCCGTGGCCCCCGATGGCGCCCTGATCTACTACGACTTCGGCATGATGGGCCAGATTTCCGAGCGCCTGCGCAGTCGGCTCGGACGGATGGTGCGGGCCGCCGCCTCCCGCGATGCCACGGCCCTGGTGGAGGAGCTGCAACAGGCGGGTGTCATCGCCACCGGCATCGACACCGGCCCGGTGCGGCGGCTGGTGCGGCTGATGCTCAATGAGGCGCTCACCCCGCCGTTCTCCGCCAATGCGCTGGAGAAACTCTCCGGGGACCTCTACGACCTGGTGTATGGCCAGCCCTTTCGCCTGCCGCCGGAACTGATTTTTGTGATGCGCGCCCTCTCCACCTTTGAGGGGGTCGGCCGCAGCCTGGATCCGGGCTTTAGCCTGGTGTCGATTGCCCGCCCCTATCTGCTGCCCCTGATGACCGCGAGCGGACAAGGCCCCAACGATCTGTTCAACGAGATCACCCGTCAGGCGGCCGATGTAGGCAGCCGAGCCCTGGGCATTCCGCGGCGCCTGGACGAAAGCCTGTCCCGGATCGAGCAGGGTGACCTCCAGGTTCAGATCCGCGCTGGCGAAACCGATCGGCTGTTGCGCCGCCTGGCCCTGGCCCAGCAGAGCGCCGGTCAGGCCTTCCTGCTCGGTGGTTTAGCGGTGGCTGCTGCCCTGTTGGCCGCCAGCAGTCGTCCAGTGCTCACGGTGGTGCCGGCGGTGCTGGGACTGCCAGTGGGGCTGGGGTGGTTGAAATTGCAGGCCAGGCTCAAGCGCGATGGGCGGCTGGATCAGCTGCCCGGCAGCGCCCCCTGACCGTGGGTCAGGGCCTCAGGAGCTAGTGGATTCAGGAGGCAGTGGCCGACCTGCGCTTGCTGTCCGATTTGGACCTTCCAGGCGGTTCCTTGATCCCCGAGGGGACCTGGGAGGTGGCGGGCTTGGCAGCTGCCGGCCTGGCCGGAGCAGGCTCCGGTGCTTGGCTCACCTGGCGCGCTAACCCCAGGGACTTGCGCATGCTGTTCACCACCTGCTTCATCTCCTCATCGGTGAGTTGCCCCGCCTCCAGCAATTGCTGGGCGAGGGCGAAGCGGGCGCGGCTCTGCTGAAGGCCCAGCAGGCCATTGCACATGCCCTTGAAGCCCAGCCCTCCTAGGGGGACCATCAGGGCCACGCCACCGCCTACATCACTGCCATCCGAGGGCATCGGCCCCGAGGCGGTGCCGATCGACTCCTCCCCCTTTCGCCAACGGCCATAGACCATCAGCGAGGCGGGGGATCGGTCGGTCACCTGACAGGTGCTGCCGTCATCGAGATCCACCTGCAGACGCGGCTGGGGCGCATAGGCGGTGTCATTGTTAATCGGCAGCCGCTCCAGGGCGTTTACGGCTTGACCCAGAAACGCGAACAGGACTCCGTAGCCAACAGCATGGTGCCACCGGTGCCGGCACCGGCGCTTTGCTTGCGTTCCACCGGTGGGATGTAAAGAGCGCATAGAAAGTAAGGCGTGGGTTGACTAACATCCGCGTTCAAGGTGAGGGTGAGCTTTCTCATCTTGTTTGGACCCAGCTTGAATGTGGAGGGTGAGATCGTCACTCCCTCAGTCAGCACTTCCCCGGCCGTGGTGGGATCGGCGGTGGGTCCCTTGACGCGCACGGTGAGCTCCACCGGTTCCGAGCGGCTGTGGCTTACCTGGAGACGCACACGAACGACATGATTACGAAGCACAAATTCCTTTTTTTCGAGAAAAACAGTCTGGGCAGATGCCTGCCCAGACCATAGAGCTGCTAGCAGCAAAAGACAGCGTTTCACAGGAGGTGAGGACTCAGAAAGCGGTGCAGGTGGCCACGGTATTCACGGCATAGCTGCCAGCCGAAAGGGTGTCTTTGCCGTTGTTTTCGTTGATGGCAACTGTGATGTCACCGGTGACGTTGGTCACTCCGGCCTGCTTGGCGCCATCGGCTCCGGCTGAGATGGAGCTATTGCTCACCAGGCTGCCGATGGCAACGCTGGGAGTGAAGGCTTCGGCATTGGCAGGTGCATCAGCCGTGAGGGCGGAGAGACTCACTTTGGAATCTCCATTGGCAACAAAGGCAAAGCTGCCTTGGCCATTGAGGGCGGAGCCATTGGCGTTGGTCGTCAGGTTGATGGCACCACCAGTGTTCGACACCGAGCAGAAATAGGGATTGGTGCCGGAGGCCTGAATCTCCACGGCGAGGGCGGGCAGTTGGCTGGCGCTGAGCAGGAGCCCGAAGGCAAGGGCGAACTTTTTCATGGTGATTGGGGGAAAGGAGACACCCCTCTGGTGGGGTGAGCCAATCCTGGTCTCCGCCGATGGGTTTCAGCCTGTTCGCTGCTTCGATTCCCCAAATGTAGACCAAGTGCATCGTTAACCGCTTGATGGCATTGTTACTGCTTCCTCCCGTGATCCTCGCCCATGCGTCGCGTCCACAGCCCCGAATTCAAGGCTCGTGTTGCCCTTGATGCCCTGCAGAATAATGAGCAATTAGCCCAGGTCGCCGCTCGCTATTCCCTCCACCCAGTGCAGGTTTGTCAGTGGAAAAATCATCTGATTAATGGCGCAAATAAGCTCTTTCAGGCCGGCTTGATTAATGAGAATTTGAAAGATGTGGAGCGCCACAGTCGACCGGTGCTCCGTCAGGTCGAGCGGCTGGAAATGGAGCTGGTTTGGTTGAGAGAGAAATTATTTCGTCTTTCCTTCGAGGTCGTTGATTAACCTCGTGGATCCCGGTCACGCCTGGCTTTCGGTGCGGCGTCAGTGCGAGCTGCTCGGTGTGGCGCGCGCCAGTTTCTATGCCCATCGCCGCAAGCTTGCTGCACATTCGGCCGATCCGCCGTCCCGTCCGGTCCCCGCCGCTCACCCGCCTTCGGAGCTGTCCTCTTCCTGAGCGGTCGGGGGGGAGGAGCGCGGGGCGCACAAGCCATGCGCTTTGCTGTTTTGACGCTTCTGCATGTTTGCGGTTTTTTGGAGCCTTTCGCGCCGGCCGCCGTCCTGGGGATCGCTCCGGCTGCCGCGGCGGTCGGGGGCGCCAGGACGGGCGCACTGGACCACGCTTAACGATAACCAGGTCAAGAAGGCGTCAAATGCGATCGAGTTTTAGTTACCTTCAGTTGTAAAACTGGCTGGATTTGCGCCATCGGCGCCCTGGCAGATTGCGGTTATAAATGAGTCAAACTCTGTGCAATGAATGCCGCCAAGAATTTATCTGAGAGCTTTTGTTTGTTGAGGTGAACGACTGCTTTGTGTTGTCTGGTTGCGGGGCGGATCGCGGCGCCCGCCCTTCCCGGCCAGCAACCAGGCCCCAGCGGCAGGAACGGACGCTTCCTGCCCTTGGGGCCTTGGAGTGCTGAGTTTGTGGTCCCGACGCTCAGGAACTGAGCTGGCCGCTGGGGGTCAGCTTGTCGACCACCTGGGGCAGGTGTTGGGCAATAAAGTCGGCCGCTTGGTTGGGATCCACGCCGAGTTTGCTGGCCAGCTCCTGGATCTGGCTCGTGCCCATCACCGACTTGATCTGATCCGCCGTGATCACCTGGTTGTCATTCGTGCTGACCCAGCTGGAGAACATCTCCCCGGCGCCGCCCCGCTGAAAGGTGGCAGCGAGCCCGCTCAGGCCGCCGCTGCTCTGCACAAACTGATTCAGGGCCGGTGCTTTGTCTCCGGCCACGGCGTTGACCACGCCGCTGAAGAGATCATCGAGAAGGGCCATGGGATGGGGCCAGAACATCAGCCCACAGGATGCTGCGGAACTGGTCCTCGGCGCTTCCCAATGAAGGGTTGCGTTGCATTGCGGCGTTCAGCGCGCCCAAGGCAGCCAATCAGGCCTTGCCCCGCGGCCCCCGATCCTCCACGCCGGCGTAGATCGCTTGGCTGCCCAGTTCATCTTCGATGCGCAGCAGCTGGTTGTATTTGGCCACGCGGTCGGAGCGGCTCAGGGATCCGGTTTTGATCTGGCCGGCGCGGGTGGCCACCGCCAGGTCGGCGATGGTGGTGTCCTCGGTTTCGCCGCTGCGGTGACTGATCACACTGGTGTAACCGGCCCGGCCCGCCAGGTCGATCGCCTGCAGGGTTTCGGTGAGGGAGCCGATCTGGTTCACCTTGATCAGGATCGAATTGGCCACGCCCCGCTCGATGCCCTGCTGCAGGCGGGCGGTGTTGGTCACGAACAGATCGTCGCCCACCAGCTGCACGTTGGCCCCGAGTTTCTGGGTGAGCAGGGCCCAGCCCTCCCAGTCGTCCTCGGCCACCCCATCCTCGATTGACACGATCGGGTAGCGGCTCACCAGGGCCGCCAGCTGATCCACCATCTCAGCGCTGCTGTAGCTGCCGCCGCCGAAGGCGTAGCGGCCATCCTTGAAGAACTCGGTGCTGGCCACATCGAGCGCCAGGGAGATCTGGTCGCCGGCGCGGTAGCCCGCCTTCTCAATCGCTTTCACCAGCAGGTCCCCGGCGGCGTCGTTGCCGTCCAGGTCGGGGGCGAAGCCCCCCTCATCGCCCACGGCGGTGGAGAGGCCCTGCTCCTTCAGCAGCCCCTTGAGGGTGTGGAACACCTCCGCCCCCATCCGCAGCGCCTCGCGGAAGCTGCCGGCGCCATGGGGCACCAGCATGAATTCCTGGAAGTCCAGGTTGTTGGAAGCGTGGGCGCCGCCGTTGATCACATTCATCAGGGGCACCGGCAGCAGGTTGGCCATCGGTCCACCCAGGTAGCGGTAGAGGGGCAGGCCCAGGCCCTTGGCGGCGGCGTGGGCGGTGGCCAGGCTCACCGCCAGGATTGCGTTGGCCCCGAGGGCGGATTTGTTGTCGCTGCCGTCCAGTTCGGCCATGGCGGCATCCACCGCCGCCTGGTCGAGGGCGCTCAGGCCGCAGAGGGCGGGAGCGATGCGCTCCTCCACGTTGTCCACCGCCTTGGTGACCCCCTTGCCGAAATAGGCCTTGTCGCCGTCCCGCAGTTCGTGGGCCTCATGGGCGCCGGTGCTGGCGCCGCTCGGCACAATGGCCCGCCCGCTGGCGCCCCCCTCCAGATACACCTCCGCTTCGACGGTGGGGGTGCCCCGCGAGTCGAGCACCTCGCGGGCGACGATCGAATCGATCACGAGGTCGAGGGAGTCGTACACGGGAAGGGGTGTGGGCGTCCGCGCGATCTTATTGGCAGCTCCCACCCCCTCTGATGTGACGGTCCCTACGGGCTCCCGCCTTCGGGGCCGTTGGGGCCATGGCCAGAATGGACCCCTGATTCCGCCATCCTCCGGCTGGCGCTGACCATGCGTTTGCTTCACACCATGCTGCGGGTGGGCGATCTTGAGCGCTCCCTGGCCTTCTACACCCACCTGCTGGGGATGCGGTTGCTGCGTCGCAAGGACTATCCCGGTGGCCGTTTCACCCTGGCGTTCGTGGGCTACGGCGATGAAGCCGACAGCACCGTCCTGGAGCTCACCCATAACTGGGACACCTCCTCCTATGACCTCGGCAGTGGCTACGGCCATATCGCCATCGGTGTGGAGGACATTCACGCCACCTGTGCCGCCATCAGTGCCGGCGGTGGTCGGGTGGTGCGCCCCCCCGGCCCGATGCAGCACGGCACCACGGTGATTGCGTTCGTGGAAGACCCCGATGGCTATCGGGTGGAACTGATTCAGCGCAGCTCGCCCAGCGCCACCTAATCAATGGCTGTCGATTTTTCCGCCCGTCCCCCGGCCAGCCTCACCGGCGATCCCGATCGTTTCAGCGACGCCGGCTGGGATCTGTTGCTGGCCAGCCAGGATCAGGCCCGGCGCTGGCGCCACGGCACCATGGATGTGGAGCACCTGCTGCTCTCCCTGCTGCTGGATCGCCGCTTCGCCGTTTGGATCGATCCCCTGCCGATCGATCGGGATCGGCTGCTGGATCGCCTGGAGGCCTTCTGCGCTGATCAGCCCGACGCCAGGGACAGCACCCTGTATGTGGGGGATGCCCTCGAAGACTTGCTCGAGAACGCCGACCGCTGCCGAGGGGCCTGGGGCTCGCGGCTGCTCGATGTCCCCCATCTGGTGATCGCCCTGCTCGACGATCCGCGCCTCGGCGCCAGCCTGCTGGCCGAGTCCGGGCTCAGTGAGGATCTGCTGCGGCGCCAGTGGCGACCTGCCGCCCCCGGGGCGAGGCCGGAGCCGCGACCGCTAACCCGATCCAGCCCCCCTTCCCCGGCCCCTTCTCCGGCGGATGTCTGGATCGATGCCGACCGAGCCGATGGCGGATCACCCTCCCCCCCGGCCACCCCTGGTCCGGTTTCTGTCCCCCCACCAGTTCCCCCCCCCGTTCCTCCTGCGGGCGAGGAGCTGCGGCTGGAGGCCGAGACCGACGCCAGCGCCCTGGAGCGCTTCGGTCGCGACCTCACCGCCGCCGCCCGCGCCGGTGCCCTCGACCCCGTGGTGGGTCGCGATAGCGAGATTCGTCGCCTGATCCAGGTGCTCTCGCGGCGGAGCAAAAACAATCCGGTGTTGATCGGGGAGCCCGGGGTGGGCAAGACCGCCGTTGCCGAACTGCTGGCCCAGCGGATCGTCACCGGTGACGTGCCGGAGGCCCTGCGCGGGCTGCGGCTGGTGGCCCTCGACCTCGGGGCCCTGATTGCCGGGGCCAAGTTCCGCGGCCAATTCGAGGAACGGCTGCGCAGCGTGTTGGCGGAGGTGCGGGAGGCGGAGGCCGGTGCCGGTGTGGTGCTGTTCATCGATGAACTGCACACCGTGGTGGCCAACGACCGTTCCAGTGCCGATGCCGGCAGCATCCTCAAGCCGGCCCTGGCCCGCGGTGATCTGCGCTGCATCGGCGCCACTACCCCCGAGGACTATCGCCGCAGCATCGAGAAGGATCCCGCCCTGGAGCGGCGCTTTCAGCAGGTGCTCATCCGCGAGCCCGACAGCGACACCTGCCTCGAGATTCTGCGCGGCCTGCGGGAGCGCTATGAGCTCCACCACGGCGTGACGATCGCCGATGGGGCGCTGTTGGCCGCCACCCGCCTGGCCAGTCGCTATATCAGCGATCGCCGCCTCCCTGATTCGGCCATTGATCTCATCGATGAGGCGGCCGCCCAGCTGAAGATGGAGGTCACCTCCAAGCCCCAGGTGGTGGAGGTGGCCGAGACGGAACTGCGACGGGCCGAACTGGCCCTGCTGGCGGCGGAGACGGCCCCGCTGGAGGAGCGGCTGCAACGGCAGCAACAGCGCCGTGAGCTGCAGGAGCGGCTCGAGACCCTGCAGCAGCGCTGGGCGGAGGAGCGGGAACGGCTGGCGGAGTTGCGGGAGCTACTGCAGCAGGATGAGGACCTGCGCCATGCCCTGGCCGAAGCGGAGCGCGCCGCCGACTATGGCGAGGCGGCCCGACTCCAGCTGGATGCCCTGCCGGAGGTTCAGCGCCGCCGCATGGCCCTGGAGGCGGAGCTCCAGGCCGAACCGATGCTGCGGGAGCAGGTGGAGGACGGCGATATCGCCGATGTGGTGGCCCGCTGGACCGGCATTCCGGTGCAGCGGCTGCTGGCGGGCGAGCGGCAGAAGTTGCTCGAGTTGGAGCACCAGCTGGGGGAACGGGTGATTGGCCAGCCGGAGGCGGTGGCGGCGGTGGCGGCGGCGATTCGCCGCGCCCGCGCCGGCATGCAGGCGCCGACCCGACCGGTGGGCTCCTTTTTATTTCTGGGCCCCACCGGTGTCGGCAAGACGGAACTGGCGAAGGCCCTGGCCGCCGCCCTGTTCGATGAGGAGGAGGCCCTGGTGCGCCTGGATATGAGCGAATACATGGAGCGCAACGCCGTGGCGCGGCTGGTGGGGGCGCCCCCGGGATACGTGGGCTACGAGGAGGGTGGTCAGCTCACCGAGGCCGTGCGCCGCCGTCCCTACGCCGTGCTGCTGCTCGATGAAGTGGAGAAGGCGCACCCGGAGGTGTTCAACCTGCTGCTCCAGGTGCTCGATGACGGCCGCCTCACCGATTCCCAGGGGCGCACCGTGGATTTCCGCCACACCGTGGTGATCATGACCAGCAACCTGGCTAGTCGGGCGATTCTGGATCGGGCCCGGGCGGGCCGCGGCGCCGCTGGCGCCCCAACCGCTGCCCAGGAAACCATCCCCCAGCAAGCCACCCCTCAGGAGGGATCCGACGGGAACCTCGATCGGGCCCTGGATGCGGCGGTGGACGAGGCGTTGGCGCGTCAGTTCCGGCCGGAGTTCCTCAATCGCATCGATGAGGTGATCCGCTTCCGCCCCCTGGCCCCGGCCGACCTGCGGCGGATTGTGCGGCTGCAGCTCGCCGAACTGGCGGCGCTGCTGGCGGAGCAGCGGCTGGAGCTGCAGGTGGACGAGGCAGTGGTGGAAAGTCTGGCGGCCCAGGGCTATGAACCGGAGTACGGCGCCCGGCCGCTGCGGCGGGTGCTGCGCCGCCGGATTGAGAATCCCCTGGCGACGGCCCTGCTGGCTGAGCAGTTCCATGGCGCCTGGGGCGTGCGGGTGAGCGCCGGCGAGCCGCTGGTGTTTGAGCCGCTGAGGGCCTGAGCGGGGGGGCGTCCGGTAGGGTGATCGTTTGCCGATGCGTGTGGATGCATCGGAGCCCCCGCCGCCGTTGGATCCCATCACCCCTCCCACCGACCACCCCAGTGATCTCGCCGAGGCCGCCGTCGCCGAGCCGGGCGCGGCCGTGACCGGTGAGGTCAGCGAGGCGGCCCGTTCCGCCTTGGCGGAAAGTGAGGGTGGATTCCTTGTGGCCACCATGGGGGAGCTGCGCAAGGTGGTGTGGCCCAGCCGTCAGCAGCTGTTCAGTGAATCGGTGGCGGTGATCCTGATGGTGAGCCTGTCGGCGGCCACCATCGCCGCGATCGATCGCTTCTACCACTGGCTCTCCAGCCAGGTCTTCCGCTGATGTCCTCTGCCGTGAGTGTCGTGTCCGAGATCGATCAAGACGCCATCGACGGGGATGGGTCGGGTCAAGCCCTGACCTCTCCGGAGCCGGCGCCCCTTGGGGCCGAAGCCACGGCCGAAGCACCTGAGCGCGCCCAGGTGGCCCGCTGGTATGCGGTTCAGGTGGCCTCCAGTTGCGAGAAGAAGGTGAAGGCCACCCTGGAGCAGCGCGCCGTCACCCTGGGCGTGGACAACCGCATCCTGGAGATCGAGATCCCCCAGACCCCCGGGGTCAAGATCAAGAAGGACGGCAATCGCCAGTCGATCGAGGAAAAGGTTTTTCCTGGTTATGTGTTGGTCCGCATGGTCCTCGACGAGGACACGATGATGGCGGTGCGCAGCACTCCGAACGTGATCAACTTCGTGGGCGCTGAAGATCAACGCGCCACCGGCAAGGCCCGGGGCCATATCAAGCCACGCCCCCTCAGCCGCCAGGAGGTGGATCGCATCTTCAAGCGTGCAGCCGAGAAGAAGCCTGTCCTCAAGGTGGATCTCACCGAAGGGGATCAGATCCTGGTCACCGCCGGTCCGTTCAAGGACTTCCAGGGCGAGGTGATCGAAGTGTCCGGCGAGCGCAGCAAGCTCAAGGCCCTGCTCTCGATCTTTGGCCGGGAAACGCCGGTGGAACTGGAGTTCTCCCAGATCAGCAAACAGAATTAGTCCCCTCCATGGGCGGCCGTCTCCCTGCGGAGGGCGGCCATGGGTGGCTTCCCCGTGAAGTGCACCAGCCCGTTAGGCGCCTCGCGGCCCCTAACCATCCGCAGCATCCCCTTCGGGGGGTGGTTCTCCGGTTC
Source organism: uncultured cyanobacterium (assembly GCA_903856805.1). GTDB lineage: Bacteria > Cyanobacteriota > Cyanobacteriia > PCC-6307 > Cyanobiaceae > Cyanobium. Next base: position 24,127 of record CAIOCZ010000134.1, read on the forward strand.
CCCTTTGGGGAGCCTTGTCCTCGCTCCCCCAGGGAGCCGTTCCCGCAGCCCAGCCGATGGCCAAAAAAGTCGTAGCTGTGATCAAGCTGGCCCTGCAGGCCGGCAAAGCTAACCCCGCACCACCGGTGGGCCCTGCCCTCGGTCAGCACGGGGTGAACATCATGGCGTTTTGCAAGGAGTACAACGCCCGCACCCAGGAGAAAGCCGGGTACGTGATCCCGGTGGAGATCTCGGTCTTCGAAGACCGCAGCTTCACCTTCATCACCAAAACCCCGCCCGCCTCGGTGCTGATTTCCAAGGCCGCTGGCATCGACAAAGGTGCCGCTACCTCCGCCAAGGGGGATGTGGGTGCCATCAGTCGCGCCCAGCTCGAGGAGATCGCCAAGACCAAGCTCCCCGACCTCAACTGCAGCAGCGTCGAGTCGGCCATGCGCATCATCGAAGGCACCGCCCGCAACATGGGTGTCGCCGTTAAGGACTGAAGCCCCCGCTTCGGTTCTGTCCTGTCCACCTGATTCGGGGGAGACCCACCCAGGTCGCTCGCACCCCATCCCGCCATGCCAAAACTCTCCAAGCGTTTTTCCGCCCTCGTCGCCAAGGTCGAGGAGCGCGCCTATGGGCCCCTTGAGGCCATTGAATTGGTGAAGGCCAATGCCAACGCCAAGTTTGATGAAACGATCGAAGCCCACGTCCGTCTGGGGATCGATCCCAAGTACACCGATCAGCAGCTCCGCACCACCGTGGCCCTCCCCCACGGCACCGGCCAAACCGTGCGCATTGCCGTGATCGCCCGCGGTGAAAAGGTGGCCGAGGCCAAGGCCTCCGGCGCCGATCTGGCTGGTGATGACGCTTTGGTCGATGAGATTGCCGCAGGAGCAATGGACTTCGATCTGCTGATCGCCACCCCGGACATGATGCCCAAGGTGGCCAAACTGGGTCGGGTGCTCGGCCCCCGCGGCCTGATGCCGAACCCCAAGGCCGGCACCGTCACCACGGACCTGGCCAACGCCATCCGCGAGTTCAAGGCCGGCAAGCTTGAGTTCCGCGCCGATCGCACCGGCATCGTGCATGTGCGCTTCGGCAAGGCCAGCTTTGATGGGGACAAGCTGCTGGACAACCTCAAGGCCCTCCAGGAGACCATCGACCGCAACAAGCCGAGCGGGGCGAAGGGTCGCTACTGGCGCACCCTGTACGTCACCTCCACCATGGGTCCCTCGGTGCTGGTGGACTTCACCGCTCTCCAGGACATCAAACAGGAGAGCTGAGCGTATCGGCGGCGGCTGGCGTCTTGCCTGCCGCCGCAGTTGTCTTCCCCCGTCGTCAGCCCCCGTCCGATATCCGGAAGGGGGCTGTTGTACGATCAATCTCCGGCTAATGCCGGAAGGGCACGCGCCCTAACCCAAGACAGCAGGTTGGATCCAGCGCCGTTCACGGTGCTGCGATGTTTAAGTCCTGCCGAGGTGCACGCGATCACGGTTCTCCCGTGACCTGTTTTTGCCCGTAGGGGTTTCCCCGAGCGGAGCGGAGCATGCAGCGGCCTCGCAGTCGAACCGGTCTTTGCCGGCCGACTGGCTCTGGGCCGCGTTCCCGGCTTGTTCCCCTGATCCGTTCCACTTCCTATGGGCCGCACGCTGGAGAGCAAGCAACAGATCGTCGAAGAGCTCAAGGGGCTCCTCGGTGAAGCCGAAATGGCGCTGGTTCTGGATTACCAGGGCCTGTCCATCAAGGAAATGACGGATCTACGGATCCGTTTGCAGGCCACGAATGGCGTTTGCAAGGTGACCAAAAACACCTTGATGCGCCTGGCCATTGATGGCAACAGCGCCTGGTCGAATCTCAATCCCCTCCTCACCGGCACCAATGCCTTCGTGCTCGTCAAGGGCGACGTTGGCGGTGCGGTGAAGGCCGTGCAGTCCTTCCAGAAGGACACCAAGAAGTCGGAAGTGAAGGGCGGCCTGTTCGAAGGCCAGCTCCTCTCCCAAGACGACATCAAGGCCATCGGGGATTTGCCCTCCAAGGAGGTGCTCATGGCCCAGATCGCCGGTGCGATCAACGGCGTGGCCACCAAATTGGCTGTGGGCATCAACGAGGTTCCGTCCGGTCTTGCCAGGGCGCTCAAGCAGCACGCCGATGGCGAGGGCACGGCCTCCTGAGGCCTGCTCGCCTGAGCTCCCCGATCGACTGTTCACCCCAACAGATCTGTTGCTGATTCTCAACCATGACCGCTACTACTGACCAAATTCTCGAACAGCTGAAGACCCTCTCCCTGCTGGAAGCTTCCGAGCTTGTCAAGCAGATCGAAGAGGCCTTCGGTGTGTCCGCCGCCGCCACCGCTGGCGTGGTGATGGCCGCTCCCGGCGCCGCCGCCGCTGAGGTTGTCGAAGAGAAGACCGAATTCGACGTCATTCTCGAGAGCTTCGACGCCGCCTCCAAGATCAAGGTGCTGAAGGCCGTCCGCGAGGCCACCGGCCTCGGCCTGGGCGAAGCCAAGGCCCTGGTGGAAGCCGCTCCCAAGGCGGTGAAGGAAGGCATCTCCAAGTCCGATGCCGAAGCCCTCGCCAAGACCATCGAAGAGGTCGGCGGCAAGGTGTCGATCAAGTGATCGCTTGGTTCGGACTCCGGTCCGGACCGCCCCAGCCTGTCCTCTGACCCGCGCCGGTTCCCTTGGGAACCGGCTTTTTGATGGCCCCCGCCGCCACCCAGCGCCACTGCCGTAACCAGCTATGGCCACCGTTCCCGTGTCCGATGGTCAGCCAAAAAAAACAGCCCCGCCGAAGGCAGGGCTGTTGAGGTGGAACGTTTTCGGGAGTCTGTCCTCGTTTCGACCCCGAAAGGGCATCCCGCACTCCTCACACCAAAGAACCTTATGGGAACCTCCTGGGGGGGACGAGGCCTGGCGGGCAGAGCCTCAACTGTCACTGGGGAACGGGGGCGGCACCGGGGGAGGTCTGGGACGTCAGCGAGCCGTCGTAGGGGATCACCTGGAGGGGGATCGGCCGGCCGGGCATGGCCATCGAGGGGCCCGAGGCCGGTCTCCAGGCCGTGGGTGCCTCCACGGCGGCGGGTGCCGGTAGCGGCGCCGGCGCCCGCCGCAGCCGCCCCCTGCGCTCGTTGCCCGGGCCGCTGGCCAGGCCCTGGCCCGCGTGGGGCAGGTTCGCCTGGGCGATCAATTGGGGCAGGGAGCTGGCGTTGGCGAAATACACATGATTCAGGGCACGCCCCGAAAAGGTGCGGCGTTCCAGTTGCCAGCCCGGATCCAGCTGAATCAGCACGAAGCCATCCCGATCCCGCCGCGGCACCGTCCCCCGACCCACCACCAGCACGGTGGGTTGCTCGGGGGAGGTGGCCTGCAGTTGCAGCACGCCACCCACCTGCTGGAGCCGTAGGCGGTGGGTGGTGGCCAGGTCCTGGCGGCTCACCCGCAGCGAGAAGCCGTTGCTGTCGAGATAACGGTTGCAGATGCCCGTGAAGTCAAAGCGGTTGAGGCTGGGATCGATCAGTCCATCGGGGCGGCGGCCCCAGCATTGGGGCTGGCTCTGGATTTGCTCCAACACCAGCAAATTCCATTCGTCGCCCCCCACCGGCCGGGCCAGCACCGCAAAACGGCTGCCCTCCACGGGCAGGCTGTCAAACAGGTCGGCGGCCCGCGCCAGGGGTGAAGGCCCAAGGGGCCAGGGGACCAGGGGGAGGACGGCGGCCGCCAGGGCCAGGCCGGCCGGTGCCAGGTAGGTTCGCTTCATGGTGTCACCACGTGGCCCGGGGGCCCGGTTGTCCGGGAGTCCAGAGGCGCAAAGAGGGAGGCCCATTCAACCGAACCTGACAAGGGGTGCCATGGTCGATCAGCCCGGGCGCGTGGTCGTCGCCGCCGCCTGTGATGGAGCCTGCAGTGGCAATCCAGGCCCCGGCGGCTGGGGAGCGTTGCTGCGTTTTGACGATGGCGGCGTGCTGGAACTCGGTGGCGCCGAGCCCGCGAGCACCAACAACCGCATGGAGCTCACCGCCGCCCTGGCCGTCCTGGAGACTCTCCGAGACTTGCCTCGCCATCCCGATCTGGCCCTCCGCACTGACAGCCGCTACCTGATCGATGGCCTGGACAAGTGGATGGCCGGCTGGAAGCGCAAGGGCTGGCGCACCGCCTCCGGCGCTGCCGTGCTCAACCGTGATCTCTGGGAGCAGCTCGATCGGGCCCGCATCCGTGGGCTGGCCCTGCGCCACGTACGTGGCCACAGTGGCGATCCCGACAACGACCGCTGTGATGCGATCGCGGTGGCGTTCTCCCGGGGCCAACGGCCCCGATTAGCGGGGGGGGAGCCCGGTTCCCCCGCATCGGCGCCCGCTTCCCCCGCCGCGGAACCCGGGTTGTCCGCGGAGCTGCGCTCCGAGCTGGCCCCCGTTTCGCTGCGGTTGCTGCTGGGGCGCCTGGAGCTGGCTGACCGGCTGGCTATCGGCGGTTACGGCCTCAGCCTGGTGGAACTGGCCCAGTTGCTGGAAGTGCCGCTGCGCACCCTCGAGCTCCGCCAGGAGTCCTGGAGCTGGCGGGACTGGCAGGTGTGTCCCCTGCCGGATGGCCGTTGGCGGCTTGTCCGCGACGCGGGAGGATTGGCCCAACGGGAGTCAGGCTGAGATGGTGCAGAAGCAACCGGCCACGGCGAACCCCTCCGCCACCACCACCGCCAACCCCACCGGCGCGCTCTACCGCCGTTTCGTCGGCCCCTTGCTGGCCAGCGATGACGGCGCCGATGCCGAACAGCTCAGCCGCCTGACCCTGGCGGCCCTGGGCCAAGCCTCCCTGCGGCGTCACTGGCCCCTGGTGAGCGGCAGCCTGGCCGGCCTGGGGGCGGAGCTTCAACGCCGGGATCCCCGCCTGCAGCAGTCGCTGTTTGGCTGCCGCTTTGCCAATCCGGTGGGGCTGGCGGCGGGTTTCGATAAGAACGGCGTCGCGGCGGCGATCTGGCACCTGTTCGGCTTTGGGTTTGCCGAGTTGGGCACGGTCACCTGGCAGGCCCAGGACGGCAACCCCCGGCCGCGGCTGTTTCGCCTGGCGGCGGAGCAGGCGGCCCTCAACCGG
>CAIOCZ010000135.1 GCA_903856805.1 uncultured cyanobacterium
GGCTCATCCTCCGGATCCTGCTCCACCAGCTTCCCGCGCACCGCCAAGTTCAGGATCGTCTGGCGCAGCTGCTTGATCTGGGCCGGGGTGGTGGTGAGGGAGGGCAGCACCTGCAGGGCAAAGCTGGCGTCTTGGCGGAAGCTGGCGTGGTTTGCGGCGGGTTGGTTGAGGCGGTGCAGCGTGGCGGCCACCAGGCGCTCGCGGCCCTGCTCCCGCTGGTACCGGGCGGCCTCCAGCTGGTCGCAGAGGGCCATCAGTTCGTCCACCTTGGCGACGATGCGGTGTTGTTGGGCGAGGGGGGGGAGGGGAACAGGGAGGCCAGATAGTTGTTCACGGCTGATGCTGGGGAACGCAATGCCCCTCCCCATTTGGAGAATTGCTTCTTGGCGTACTCGAATGGCAAGCCGTATAAACTTGTCTTCAAACATTGGCTGGATTGCTGCTACTCCTCGGCCAATGCATGCCCTAAATGCAGCGATATTCGTACGACCAGTGGTGGATCCACGTACACAGACTAGAAAGTCGTCCTCTTCACAAAAGGCTGAAGGATCAGTTGTATATTGATTAATTCTCGTCCGGCCGAAAGGGCCTGGGGTAAATTCGACTGGACCGTTAATAAGCGGAACTCCATCTCCAGTTTTGTTGTATGTAGATCCCGGAGGGCTTGAACCCATGATGACAGTGCAGACTTTATCAAGACGAACGAAGTTCCAACTGGCAGGGATGGAACACCAACCCTCAACTCGTTCATCAGGCGTACTCCTTGCCCTTGCCGATCTACGACTGGTCTTCTCGACTGCAATCCGCTGAAGCAGATCTTCAACCGGCTCATCCTCCGGATCCTGCTCCACCAGCTTCCCGCGCACCGCCAGATCGAGGATGAAGCGCCGCAAGCGAGCCACCGCATCGGGCGTCTCGCTGATCGTTTCGAAGTGCCTCAGCAACCGCTCGGCGTTCATCACAGATCCTCAGCGTTTGCAAGGGCGCCGATGGCTGCGGGCCGGCCCATTCGCTCAAGCAAGTAATACTTCAAATACATCTCCTTCCTGAACTTCAAGGCACAAGGCAATCGCTTCCTTGATGCGCTCCATCAGTTCGTCAAGCGAACGGGCCTGGGTGTGACAGCCAGCCAGAGCGGGCACGCTCGCCACAAAAAAGCCCTCCGAGTCTTTCTCGACAACGACATCAAACTGCCTTGCCATGGAAGCCTCCCGCGTCTGGCCAGACTAGCTCCGGGCGACCAGTCGTCATCGCAGCAGCGCCTCGGCCAGGATCGCCTTGAGTTGATCGCGCAGGTCGGCTGCTTTGAGCTCCGCCGCCTGCAGATCAGCCAGCAGCTCGTCGGGGTCGCCGTGGTCGGCGGCGACGGTGTGGGGGTTCTTGAGGTCGAGGTTGTAGTTGCGCTCCTGGATCTGATCGATCGGCACGCGCCAGGCCTGCTCGGTTTCGGCGCGGCCTTCGCGGCTGGGGCCGCCCCACCAGGCCACGCAATCGGCGAAATGCTCCTGCTTGATCGGGCGGGTCATCGAGTAGGCCTTCTGGCCCTCGGGCACGCGGTGCTCGTAGAACCAGATCTCCTGGGTGGGGGATCCCTTCTCAAAAAAGAGCAAATTGGTGCCGATGCTGGCGTAGGGGCGGAACACCGAATTGGGCAGCCGCACGATCGTGTGCAGGTTGCATTCGGCCAGCAAGCGCTCCTTCAGCCGCGTTTTCACCCCCTCACCAAACAAGGTGCCATCCGGCAACACGATGGCGGCCCGTCCGCCGGGTTTTAGCAGCCGCATGAACAGGGCTAAAAACAAATCGGCGGTTTCGCGGGTGCGGAACTGGGCCGGGAAGTTGTCCTGAATGCCATCTTCCTCCTGGCCGCCGAAAGGTGGATTAGTCACGATCACGTTCACCTGATCGGCCGGTCCATAATCGCGATAGGGCCTGGCCAAGGTGTTGTCACGCCGCACGAAGCTGGGATCCTCGATGCCATGCAGCAGCATGTTAGTGATGCACAGCATGTAGGGAATGGGCTTCTTCTCGATCAACCGCAGGGAGGCCTGCATCGCCTGCTCATCGGCGAGCGTCTTCACATAACGCTCGCGCATGTGGCGAATCGAGCAGGTGACGAAGCCGCCGGTGCCCCCCGAGGTGTCCAGCAGCAACTCGCCGGGCCGGGGATCGATGCGATCGACCATGAAGCCGGTCACGCCTCTCGGCGTGTAGTACTCGCCGGCATTGCCGGCACTCTGCAAATCGTTGAGCAGCTGCTCGTACACATCGCCAAAATGCTTGCGGTCGGCGAGGTTATTGAAATCAATGCCATTCACCTTGTTGATCACCTGCCGCAGCAGCTGACCTGATTTCATGTAGTTGTAGGCATCGGCAAACACCTCTCGAACCATCTGGGCCCGGTTGGGGTGCGAGCCCTTGAGCGGCATCTCCTTGAGATAGGGAAACAGCTCCTGGTTGATGAACTCCAGCAGGCCATCCCCCGTGATGCCCTCTTCATCGGCGGCCCAGCTGCGCCATTGCAGGTGCTCCGGAATCGGTGAGCGGTAGTTGTCTTCGGTGATCTCCAGGGCCTGGTCCTGGTCGTCGATGATCTTGAGGAAAAACAGCCAGCACAGCTGCGAGAGGCGCTGGGCATCGCCATCGACGCCCACGTCCTTGCGCATGATGTCCTGAATCGCCTTCACCGCCGTGCGGGCCGACATCTCAGGCGGCCTCCGCGTAGAGGGCGCTCTGGAGATCGTGCACCGCCTGCTCGAAATCGGCCTTTTTGCCGCCGAAGCGATGCAGCAACTCCATCGGGGTTCCCATGGCACTGAACGGCGGAATTTGCAGAATTTTCACGTCGGCCAGCTCGTCCACCACGCCGCCATCCTGGTACTTGGCGAGCAAGGCCTCCAGCACCGCCCGGGCCTGAGGCCCATAGCGGCTGAAGACGTCCTGCTTCTGCACTCTGGCGGCCCGCTCGCGGCGGCTCAAGGGCGGCTGGTCGTAGGCGATGTGGCAGATCAGATCGAAGGGATCGAGCTCCAGGCCCAGCTCCTCCTGCAACGGCTCCAGCAGCAGCCCCTCCTCGGCCAGCTCCTGGATGATCGTGGCCTTGCGCTCCTCCCCCCGCCAGCGGCGCAGGAAGGCCTCGAGGCTGGCGTAGTGCTCACGCACCGTGCGGCGGCTGTAATCGCGCAGCGATTCAGTAACCAGCTTGCCGTTTTCATCGAGGTATTCGATCCGCTCGGTGAGCACCCGCACCGGCTTGCCCTTGATGTAGTACTTCTGGCGGCGTTCACCCGGTGGCACGGGGGCCAAAGGATCTGGAAACTCCGCATCCTCGCCGTCGCCCAGAAGCGGCATTTGGGCCTCGCTGTCCTCTTCGGGCCAGAGGTCGTCGTCTTCGGCTTGGGGTGGAACCGCCTCCACCGGTGGCAGGGGATCATCGCCCTCGCCTGGCTCGTAGATCTGTACCGGCTCGCCATCGAAATCGGGATCGGCGAAGTGGTTGCTGGCTTTGCGGAAATCCACCAGGGTGAAGTAAAAC
>CAIOCZ010000136.1 GCA_903856805.1 uncultured cyanobacterium
CGAGTGATCGTGATCTGATCGCCAGCCGCCACCGCGTCGAGCAGGGCAGCGAGATGGGTTTTGGCCTCAAACGCGCCAACGGATCGCGTGACGGGGCGCATGGGGAGAGCTTCAACCAGTTGCCGACCAGTTTATCGGGACGGCGCGTCAATCGGCGGTCGGTACCGGCAATGTGCAAAAAATGCACATCCCCCACGTGGCGGGTAATCACCGAACGTTCCCGACCAAACAGCTCAGCCATCTGGGCCTGGCTCAGCCAGACGCTTTCAGTCTCCAGGCGCACATCGAGAGATACCTGGCCATCGGCGGCCTGGAACAGGACGACTTGATCGAGGCACTTCTGCTCCAGATGGTCTTCTGTGATCAGTGCCATGGGAGGAAACCAGAGAACCGGCAGGTAGTCATCGCCATGCCGGAGATCGACGAACCGGGGAAAGCCTTAAATACGAGACTGCTTGCGGCACAAGGGTTTTTACCAACTGGGCATCGGCGGCGCTGGGTTTCCATTAAAAAGAGCTCACGCCCAGAAGGGCAGGTAGCGGGCGAACTTGCGGGAGCCACCGACGCTGGCGTCCGGCTTGATCAGACCAGCATCGATCGTGGCGGCAATCACCTGGGACGTGATCGTCGCTTTGTCCTCGCCGAGGTGAAAGCGATCTCGCAGGGACTGGTTGGTCATGCGCTCGCGCATGACCCATCGGAGAGCACAATGTTGGTAGCAGGCTCGGACCCGGTCATTGCGATCCATCTGATCGAATGGTCTAGGGCCAAAGAGCGTCACGAAGGTGCGTTGATAGCCGCCATGAAAGTCTGGAGCTGGAAGTTGATAGAGCTCAGCAGCCTCCACCACCCGATCGATGCCGCTGCTCTTCTCCTCACAGATACCCAAGCGGCGCATCAGGTCTGCAAAACGCTCATTGCGCGACCGGTAGCCATCGATGAAACGCTCCACCGGCACCAAGGCCTCAACTGGGTTTGAGATTTCAATGCGGTCACTGTAGATTTCGATCATTACTGAAGCACCAGTGCATGTAAAGTCTTGGTGGATTAACGCATTGGCGAGAAGCTCACGGATAACCACGTCCGGCACCAGCTTTAGCTCTTTGCGCAGTGCATGTTCGATCACTTCATTTTGCGGAAGCTGGGCATAGATCGACTGAACGAGATCTTGGTAGCCCACTGCATAGCCGCGTGTGAAGATTTGATCCAGCCTGGTCTGAAGCTTTGATATGCCAGAGTAGACAATAACGCGCACGGCCTTGCGTGAGATGTCTGGAAAATCGTGCATCCTTCGCGCCATCAGGAGGCCCCCGATACGCCTGATCGAGAAGCTGCCATCAAGATGATCAATCAGCTTCTCTCCGACAAGCCGCTCAAGGACGCCAGCACGGTCGGTGGGATAAGGAAGCTTTAGAAGCTCGAAGAACGTTTGTGTATCCAGCAACTCGACCACATCCTGTGCGTGAAGGCCGCTGCAGGATGGTTCTTCGAGCCATTCGGGCTGGCCTTCGGAGAAGATACGGCGCAGTTGATCCTCGCTCATCGGGACCAACGCTTCGCCGGCTCGCATCAGGTACTTGCCATCCAGATTGTAGGCCGTACCGCGCGGTCTCGATGGGATGTGGAAGACGAGCACCCGCCCATCAGGATGGTTGACTTCCTCGATATCCACGCGGAAACGGACGGCTTTAAACAGGTTTTCAGCAGCAGCGACAATGTTCTGGAATGCCTGTGTGCCAACAACAGGACGTGGGATCTTATCGGCGATGCCCAACAGCAGAAACCCGCCACCTTCGTTAGCTAGAGCAACGCAATATTCGTTGAGCTTGCGGGTGTCAAATTGCTGCTTAGCCTCCTTGAATTCCAACTGCTGGTGTTCGGAGGCAGCTTGCCGCCAGAGATCAATTTGCTCAGCTGTCGTTGCCATCAGAC
>CAIOCZ010000137.1 GCA_903856805.1 uncultured cyanobacterium
CGGCCGCCCGCGCCGCTTGGCCGTTGCAGTGCTGCCCGCCTTGGCCGCCCTCGCCGCCTGCTTCGCCCCCTTGCTGTGCAGCCCCAGAGTCACCTCCTGCTCGTACCGATCGGCATTCAGCGCCAGCAGCCGGGCGAGAACGTCGTCGCGCACTGAATCAGGCCAGCGGTAGCGCCAGGGGAGCTTGCGGCGGCCGGTGATGGCACCGTAGGCCTGCAGCTGGCCTTGGAAATCGAGGGCGTCGTTGGCATCCCAGAAGAACAGATCGCCGCTGTCGATGCGTTCCTGGAGGGCGTCGGGGAGTTGGGCGTCTTCCTCGAGATCGAGGTAGTCGAGGCCGAAGCCACAGGGGGTGTGGTGAGGGTTGTCGGCAATCGCCTGGGTGAGCACATCACTCCAGCCGTAGGCGTTCAGCACCGCTTGATCCATCTCGCCATGGAGCCTGCGCAGCTCTAGGAGGCCGCTGCTGGTTTCGGCGGGATCGTGGAAGCGGTTGTAGGTGCTGGTGAGACCTTCGTTGTTGCTCACCATCAACTCGGCCCGGAACTGGTGGTAGCGCTCGCCGATGGCTTCGAGGCTCTGGCGGGTGGCTTCGCGAGCGGGATCTTTGGCGGCGGAATCGAGGAGAGCGGTGGGGAAGGGGAAGGTTTCGAAGCAGTCGGAAGGGGTATATCGAAGGTCATCCTTCATCGAAGATGCAAATAGGCGAGACCAAAGATCATGTGCTCGTGACTGGAGAAGAGCAAACCATATTGTAGAGCTTGCCGTGAAAGCAATCAGCATCTCTGAAAATACTTGGCGAGAGTCAAGTAGGCAGAACCCTGCTGTCTGACTGACCCTTGCGGTGGCCATGACTTTCGAATAGCCATCGATCGCTGAATATAGTGCAGGACAAGTTTCACCAAACCGCCACCAATAACGAGCACGGATCTCTCGGTTCTGAACCAGCCTCCCCGGCTTCACCTTCTTTTCCACAATCCCCATCAACTCGGGCCACTCCCGCCGACACTCCTCCTCACTCCTCTCTCCAAAGTTGATGACATACCTCTTGTGGGCATGGGTGGGGCTGCTGTTCACCTCCTCGCCACCGATATACGGAAAAATCACCTCGGCATTCTTCGGGTTCTCGGCGATCAGCCGCTCCATCGTGGCTATCGGCGAGGGAATCCCAGGCGTGTCGTCGTCGGCTGCACCGGAGTCATCGAAGGTGAAGCCCATGCCCAGCACATAGCTACCCACGAAGCTCTTGCCGGCATTGGCCGCCAGCTGCTTCGGGTCGTCGTGGCCGCCCTTGGCAAACAGAAACGCCGTGATCTGCCCCACCGGCCGCTTCTCCAGCAGCTTCACGCCGGTGTAGGCCCCCTTGAACAGGTGCACCACGCTCACCACTACAGCCGCCACGCCGGGCCATTTGTACCTTTTGCGCGCCGCATAGATCGTGCCGCCGTTCAGGCAAATCCAGCGCAGGCCGGTGCTGCGGGTGTCGCCCTGGGCGATGGTGTTGGTGGCGATCAGGCCAAGCGTGCCTCCGGGCCGCAACAGTGAAAAACAGCGGCGGAAGAAGTGGGCCACCAGATCGGCATTGCCGTGGCTCTCGGGGTGGAGCTGCTTGAACCAGTCGAGGATGCCATCGGGGCTGCCTTCGGCGATGGTGTTCTTGCCGGCGAAGGGTGGATTGCCCACGAAGGCATCAAACCCAGCGCGCCCATCCCCGAACACCTCCGGAAACTCCAGATCCCAGTGGAAGGGGGTGATGCCTTTCTCGCCTGCGGCCAGCCGATCCCGGATCTCCTGAATCGAATCCTGTAGCCCCTCATCGTTAAAGGCACCGCTGAGCATGGCCAGATACACCTGCTGCTTGTCGGCCCGCTCCTTGGCTTATGGCGCATCAAAGAAGGCCGCCACCATCAGATCACCGGCCTGGCGCAGGCCTTCGTTAGCTTTGATCTGCTGCTCCAGCAACAGCTTCTTGTGGTCATAGGCCTCGTCATTGAGGCTGTCGTCGCCGAAGCTCTCGCGGCGGGCCACGCCCATGGCGGCATAGATCTGATTCTGCTCATTGAGGAAGCCGAGCTGCACCTCCTGCATGGCTGTTTGTATGTGCCGTACGCCGTACCCCACCAGCGAATCGCCGCACTTGAGGGCGTGATCCACAAACGTGAAGGGCAGGTGCTCGCTGAGGGTCACCAGCCAGAGCGACAGCTTGGCCAGGTTCACCGCAAACGGGTTCTTGACCACCCCATAGAGGCAGCGCTGGGCGATCAATCGGCGGGCGACGATGTCCTTATCCCACTCCTGGCGGAAGCCCTCGGGGTAGCCGTCGCGCTCCCAGGCCTGCACCAGCCAAGCCGCCAGATAGCGGCACACCGCCACCAGAAAGGCACCCGAACCCATGGCGGGATCACACACCTTCAGCGCCAGGATCTGCTCAGCGCTGGGTTTGTGGTGGCAACCCTCCAGCCAGGGGCGGAACGCTTCGGCCACGATCGGCTCGGTGAGCGCACGAGGGGTGTAGTGGCTGCCACTGCGGCGGCGTTCGGCCGTGGGCTGCAGGATCAGCGAGCCAGGCGCCAGGCCCCGCGGCGTATGAGAGGACAGCCGGTTGCCGAGGGCCAGGCAGATCTCTTCTAACGACGCAGCCTCTTTGAGCCCTTGCTTCCCTTTAGCCGGCAGCTTCAACGCCACCCCGGCCTGGTCATCAAGCCATTTCTCGCGTTTGGCGGAGCTCACCGCCAGCAACTGCTCGGCGTCCACCACCACCGTGATCGTGATCTTCTGCCGCGATGGTCGGTGGGTAATCCCAACGCTGGGCCCCGTGGCCTTTTCCACCATGAAGCCCATGATTCCCTCGTAGACCGAGCCGATTTGCTCGACATCCAGGGCCCGGTAGCTGAGGATCTGGCCATCGAGCAGCAGCAGCTTGGTGAGTACCTGCTCCACCACGTCGTCACTGATGGCCGGCACGGAGGTCAACGGCCCATCGGTGTATGACGTATCTGCCGTGCGGCCTTCCAGGAAGGGGTAAGTCTCCGGATCAAATAGATCGCCGTGCCGGGCCGGGAGGTAGGCCTCGGTGGAGCCGCCGCCGTCGTAGACGAGGCGGAACAAGCTCAACAACGTGGCCCAGGCACCCCGCCGGCCTTCCATGGCGTTCTGGTAATCAGTGCGGTCTTGCCGCAGGCGCTGGGCCAGGCCGCCCACGCTGTAGTGCTGGCCGTAGAGCGAATCGGTGGGCATCAGCTCTTCGTCTTCGGCGTAGAGCAGGAACACCAGCCGCAGCAGCACGGTGATCAGGCCGCCGTAGATGTGGCTGGGGTCGTCCACCTCCAGGCCCGCGGCATCGAAACCGCGCAGCAGGATCCAGAGCGCTTCGAGCACCTGCTCGGCCAGGCGGGTGCTCACCTCGTTCTGCTCCTTGCGGCTCTGCTCCATCAGCGGCCGCAGGCGTGTGTTGCTGGCACCGCCTTCAAACAGGCGATCGGGCCCCAGCAGCATCTGCAGCGCCGCCAGCATCGGTCGCCCGTCGACCGTGGTCATCGGCTCCAACGGGAAGGTGAGATGGCCGCTGGATTCGCCCCGCGGCGCATACACGAGCCGCAGCGCTACCCCGTTCCAGAGCAGGCCGATCGGGTGCTCGCTTTCCTTGAGCAGCCGCTCCAACCGCTGCTGCGGCGTGGCCTCCCAACTGCGCCGGCCATCGGCCCCCTTGGGCAGCGCATCGAACAGGGTGCCTACGGGCAACTCCTGCACCAGCAGCTGGGCCTTGAGCGGCCCATCCCCTTGGCTGGGTTCGGGGATGATCCAATCGGGGCGGAGCACCTCGTCGTAGTCGTCGAGGTGCACGGCAACCGGTGTCGTTAGCTCCTCGGGTTTGCGGAGATCGCCTGGCTCCCAGGCCAGCACCTCCTGGCAGAACAGCTCAAAGCTGGGGGCCGCGCTCAGCCACTGCTCGCTCGCGGCCTGCTCGCCCACGGGATGATCGTCCAGCAGTTGCTCCAGCCGTTGCTGCCAGTCGGCCAGCACGGTGGTGGCACTCTCCGGGAAGATCCCCAGCCGGTTGAGCACCACCGGCTCCACCACCAGGCCCACCGGTTGGGCCATGCCCTTCCACTCCTCGTGGGTGTGAACACCAGGGGCGTGCGGTGGCATCAGTGAGCGGGGGGCACTGGGTTGAGACCCAGGCGCAGCAACAAAGCTTGGCGCAGCCTAGTGGCCATGCCTTTGAGCTCCTGGAGTTCCTCGATTGAGGTATCAAAACCTGGATAGCGATTCATCACGCCCGATTCAGTCAGGTCCTCCAGTTCGTCCACATCCCAGCTCCAGCCTGGGTCCACACCCTGAAGTAACTGCGACAGGTTTCGTTCAGCCATGCAGAACCTCCCCGTGATCCAGAGCTTCGCGGATGATCGGATCACCCCAGCGGTAGCGCGGTTCAATGTCTTCAGGACGCCTGATCAACAGATCGACAGATCGACGCGGAAGCCAGGCTTGCAGGCCCTGCGAATTTCCCTGCTCTTGGCAAATGGCCTCCCTTCAAAAGGCATCACTACCAGGATGTCTGCGTCGGAATCCTGGCTAGCAGTTCCGCGAGCCTGAGATCCAAAAAGAATGACCTTTTCTGGTGCGAATTGTTCCACCAGAGTCCTGGTAAAGGTCTCCAGAGCCTCGCGGCTGAAGACTCGTGCGTTGCTGAGATCTGCCATCGGTTCAGCCATGGGCTCCATCATCGCGCCGCCTCCAGGGGCCAGAGCACAATCGCGCCGGCCGGCTCAATCCGCGGGGCTGTTGCCACCTCAAAGGTGCGCCGGATCGCGGCCGGCTCCAGCTCCAGATCCCGCTCGATCCGGGCCAGCCTTTTGTCCCAGTAGCTGCGGTTGTCGCGCAGCTGACGCAGCTCGTGGTCAGCAAAGCCGAAGGCCAGCTGCTCAAACTCGCTGTCGTGCATGGTGCGCGTCTTGAGGATCCGCTCTCGCTGGTCCTCCAGCACCTTCACGAAGGCGTTGGCCTCGTCTTCAGCGCGCTTGCTCAGCTGACCCTTCGCGCGCTCAGCCCGATCGGCGGCCAGGGATTCAAGCCGGTCCTTGAGTTGGGCTACATCCGCAGGCAGCGCGGCCCGCAGCTGGTGCTGGATGGTTTCCTCCACCGCTGGCAAGCGTTCGCGCAGGCTGGTTTCCAGGTCGGCCAGGGCCATGTCGGTCTTGGTGGCGTTCAGCACCCTCAACCGTCGGCTCGGATCCGCTGGATCCCATTCGGCCACCAGCTCCAGCACCTCATCGTGCAGGCGAGCGGCGCCGTGGCCATACAGCGACAGGCGTGCCAGCAGGATCAGTTTGGCGGTGTCGTCATGGGTGGCGATCACCGCGGCCCTGCTGAGTTCCTCGCCCTGGAACCCCCGCACCAGGAAGCGGTTAAGCAGCCGCTGCACCAGGGGATGCTCAAGGTGCAGGTGCACTCGGTCGGCGTTGACCTCCTTGGGGTCTTTGAACACCACCGACTGGGGCGCCGTGGTTCGCCGCCACTCCCGGAGTTTCTCGCCGGGGCGGCGAGGGCGGCGCAGCGACGGGACCGATCCCAGGGGAGGCCCGACGCCAGGAGGGCCTCAGACTGGAGAGGGCCGGAACTAGCCGCCTCGCTGATCAACAGGGAGAGACCGAACCATCGAGCACATGGCAAACAACCAGGCGCACAAAGTTGAGCTTTCCCTCAAAGATTGTGTCCGCCGACAATGAAGTTGGCCGGTCGGCGACAAGCTCGTTGGCCGGTGGGGTGACTGCCGGAGACCTTGGTGCCGATGCGCAGGGCCCAGGGGATGCCGGCACCACTGACGATTCACCAACGCAACTTGTTCATGGC
>CAIOCZ010000138.1 GCA_903856805.1 uncultured cyanobacterium
CCGCCCGGCTCACCTGGCACCACACCACCCTGGGCCCGCTCTGGATCCGGTGTGGCTGGCGGTGGCGGGAGCTGCTGGGGTTGCGGCTGACCAACACCCTGGCGGTTCTGTTCAGCCTCGGGCTCCTGATCCCCTGGGCCAGGATGCGGGGACTGCGCTACCGGCTGGAACGGATGGCCGTCGGCCCCGCTGAGGCCCTGGATGGGTTCATGGCCAGGGAGGGCGACGCGGCAGGGGCCTTCGGCGACGAGGCGTTGTCCCTGCTGGGCCTGATCTCCCCCGAACTCTGAGGGCCTCGCCATGACCGTTCTGAGCGGTGAATATTTCGATGGCACCAGCTCCCGGCCCACCCCGGTCACCCTGACGCTGCTGCCCCCCGATCGCCTGCGGCTGAGCAGCGCCAGCTGGCAACGGGAGCAGCCGCTGACAACGTTGCGTCTGGAGCAACGGGCCGGCCAGACCCCAGCCCTGCTCCATGCCCCCGATGGCAGCGTGGTGGAGGTGTGGGATGACGGCTCCCTGGCGCGCTGGATGGGATCGCAGCGGGGCGGGCGTTGGCGGCGCTGGCAGGCGCAGGCGGAGTCGCGCCCCTCGGCCGCGCTGGCGGTGATCGGCCTGGCGATCGGTGCCGTGACGCTGGCCCTGGTGCAGGGTCTGCCCGCCCTCAGCGGGCTGGGGGCCCGGGCGGTGCCGGAGGCCTGGGAGCGGAGCCTGGGGGAGCAGGTGCTGGCGGAACTGGACGGCCCGCTGCTGCAGCCCAGCCGGCTATCGGCCCAGCGCCAGGGGCAGCTGCAGCAGCTGATGGCCAACCTGCGACCCCGACTGCCCGCCCCCATCCCGCGGCTGGAGCTGCGGGCGGCGGATCAGATCGGAGCCAATGCCCTGGCCCTGCCGGGCGGCATTTTGGTGCTCACCGACCCGATGGTGCAGGCGGCCAGCGACGACGAACTGCGCGGCGTGCTGGCCCATGAGGCCGGCCACGTCCTCCATCGCCATGGCCTCCAAACCCTGATCCGCCAGCAGTCCCTGACCTGGATGCTGCTGCTGGCGATCGGTCGACCGTCCAACCTGCAGCTGCTGTCGGAAAGCCTGGTGACCACCGCCTACTCCCGGGAGTTCGAACGGGAGGCCGACCGCGAGGCGGTGACGGTGCTGCGCCGCCTGGGCATTCCGCCGCAGCGGCTGTTTGACCTGCTCCACCGGCTGGAAACCGCCAAGGGGGGTCGCCGCCCCGGCTGGCTGGAGAGCCATCCCAACAGCACCGAGCGGCGGCGGAGCGCCCTGGGAACGGGCGCCTAACCCGCCCAGCGATCGGTAGCGGAGACCGATCGGTAGCGGACACCACGGAAGGGCGACCCATCGCCGTCGACAGTCGGACCCTGTTGATCAGACTCCGGGCCCCCGATGGCACCTCCCCCCATGGCCGAAGCCCCCACCGTCCCCACGGTGCCCACCCTGGTGGGCCAGGTGCAGGCCCTGTGGCGCTACCCGGTCAAGTCGATGCGGGGGGAGCGGCTGGAGCGGCTGGAGGTGGAGCCGCGGGGCGTGGTGGGCGACCGCGGCTATGCCCTCTGGGACGGCGAAGCGCAGCGGGTGGCCAGTGCCAAGAATCCCCGCCGCTGGGCCGATCTACTGGCCTACACCGCCACCTATTCAGTAGAGCCGCGCCCCGGCGAGCCCCTGCCGCCGGTGGTGGTGCAAGGCCCCCTGGCGGGGCCCGACGCCCCGGCCACCACCCTCTCCAGCACCAACCCGGCCCTGGTGGAGCTCCTCTCCCAACGGCTGGGGCGCCCGGTGACCCTGCTGGATCAGGCGCCGGCGGGGGCCAGCCTGGATCAGTAC
>CAIOCZ010000139.1 GCA_903856805.1 uncultured cyanobacterium
AAGGGAGAGAACTCAAACCATTGGAACAGGTCCAGCCCCCGATCGAGGGTGATCTTCCAGCCGTGGTCTGTGGTGATGCTGCGGGCGTGGAAATGGGGGCTGGCGTCGATTTCCCAGGTGAAGGGGGTGCTGGTGGCGGCGAAGGAGTCCTGGACCTGACCGAGATTCTCCACCTGTTTTTCCAGGGTCTCCTGGTCGGAGCCGGTGATGAGATGCACGGTCACCTCATCGCCCACGGGGGTGATCTCGTTCACCATGCGCAGGAACTCCACCAGGTTGCGCACCTGATGGAAGGCCCGGATGTAGGGGTCGCGGAGGATGATGCCGCTGCAGCCCTGGAGATAGTCGGCAAACAGGCGGCGATAGCTCCAGCCCTTGGCGTTTTCCGGGACCACCAGATGCCGTTCCTTGAGTTGGGCGGCGGTGGCAAGCGGTTGATGACTGGTTGACGAGCCAACATTGGCTTCTTGATCAGTCGGGGCCCCTGTCTCAGCAGGTGCAGCGGCTTGGGCCTTGCCTACGGTCCCTGTGGCTTGTCCCACTGCAGTGGGTTGCGCTTCGCTGCTGAGGGGGCGCAAGCCGGCAAAGGCTGGATACTGTTGTTCCTCGGGTGTGAGCACCGTGACCGCTTCCCCAGCGGTTAGGGGCCGGTAGGCGAAGTCGTTGGCCTTGAAGGTGTCGTCGATGCGCAGGATCTGCTCCCGCACCCGCCGGCGGCACTCCATCGCAAACTCCAGCAGCTCGGCGATCTCCTCCGGCGTGGCCTTGCCATCGGGGTGGATGATCTTCATCAGGCCGGAGAACGTTTTCTCAAAGCCGGTCTGATCACGGGTGGACACCTCCGAGCTGATCTCGAAGTGGGGCTTGTAGAGGCCGGTGTAGTCCTCGGTGCGCAGGCGCTTGAGCACCTCGGCGATGTAATCCACCACGAAGCCGTAGCCAGTGCAGAACAGCTCGTGGCGCACGGGCTGCACCTCCCAGCCGGGGTTGAAGGCATGGATGCGATCGAGGAAGGCCGAATCGATGTACTTATCGGGCAGCGGCTCGTAGAAGTGGGAGTGCTTGAGCATGTACGCCACCGACTTCTGGGTGTTGCCCATGAACACCATCGAGGCCTCGGCCGAGAGCTGCTCAATGCCCCGCGAAAAGGTGCGGTTGGCCATGTAGTTCTTCATGATGTCCACCAGCGTCTTGTCGACCTTCTTGTCCTTGCCGGCGAACTCGTCGAAGCAGATGCAGTCCCAGTAGCCCACCAGGCCAATCTTGCCGTTGGCATTGCTCACGAACAGCTTGGGCGCGGTGACCTCCGAGCCCGAGATCAACATGCCGTGGGGTGAGAACTCGGCGTAGACATGGGATTTACCCGTGCCCTTCGGGCCCAGCTCCAGCAGGTTGTAGTTGCGCTCGCAGAACGGGATCAGCCGGATCAGGGTGAGCAACTTGCCCCGCCGCGTGAACGGCTCGGGGTTGAAGCCCACGCTCTGCATGAGCACATCCATCCACTCCTCGGTGGTGAACTTGGCGCGGGCTGCCAGAAACTCGTCGTGGTCGACGCCGGCCACCTGGATCGGCTTCACCCCTGCAATCTGCCAGGGGCTGGCCTTGGGGTCGGCGGGGAGTTCGTACTCCACATCGGTGATCGCCCAGATCCCTCCCACCAGCAACTTGGGATAGCGCTTGACGTAAGAGTCTTCGATCGGCACCTTCTTGATGCCGAGGTTGGTGAACTCCACCTCATGGAAACCGCCTTTTTCATTGAAGGTCACGGTGATCTTGTCGATCGCCTTGTGGCTGCCCTTGTCCTTGATCGTCGATTTCACCAGTTCCGCCTGGTTGCGGTGCACGTAGTGCTTGGCGAGGATCCGCCGCACCGACTCCAGCCCTTCGCTGATCAGGGCCGGATCGTCGGTGGCGCAGTGCTGACCGAGCAGGTACTCCAGCACGTAGGTGGGCACCACGGCGTTCTGCTTGAGCTCGGTGGTGAGGTCCTTGCGGACCACCAGGCCAGGAAAGTGCTCAAGGATCTTCCGATCCAGGGGGCTTTGGGGCGGAGGGGCAGCGCTGGTGACCATGGGGGGGATCAGAAGTCGTCGAAGTCGCTGCCGAAGGGCCGCTGCAGCTTGAGCTCCACCGTCTTGTAGGGCACCGGCGTGGCGATACCGTCGAGCTGGCGCTCCAGGCGGAGCTCCAGGGTCTGGTTGTTGTAGTCGCCGGCAGCGTTGGAGAGCTCCAAAACCACCTGCTGCTCCCGCTCACGGGCCTCGCTGGCCGCGGAATCCAGCAACACGGTGCGGTGGGCGCAGAGCAGGGCGCCATCGGCCTTGGCGTAGAGGCCGAGGCGCAGCGGCAAGGGCAGGCGCTTTTTGGGCTCCACCGGCTCCAGCTGGAACAGGCCGAAGGAGAGTTTGCCGGTGGTGATCTTGGCGGGCATCCTCAGCAGCTCGGCCTCCACCACCCGACTCTCGTCCTTGCGTTCGCGCTTGAGCCGGATCACCGGCACCACCACCTCCTGCAGGGAGGTGCCGCCGTGCACGAAGCGTGCGCCGGAGCCCTGGCGGGGAAAGCGATCGAGACCCAGCGGGAAGACGGCCTGCCAGTGGCCGGAGAGCCCGAGCGCATCAGCCGTGACTACCTTTTGGCCGGCACTGGCCTTGATGCCCGTGCCCAAGGCAAAGCGCCGGTTCTTGAAAGTGAGCTCCTTGGCCGTCGGGAACGGGGCGCGGTCGTTGGCATCCACCGGCTCCTGCTGAAACAGGAAGCCGTGGTCGGCCGTGATCACGGCTTGGCTGCCCTTGAGGCTGGCGATCTTGCGCAGGATCTGCTCCAGGTCGTCGAAGGTCTGCTCCACCGCCTGGCAGGTGTCGGCCTCGCTCTCGAGCTTGTCGCCAATCCGGTCGATGCGGTTGTGGTAGATCACGATCAGGTCGTGATCGCGGGTGAGTTCGGCGCCCTCCTTGCTGGTGGCGAGGCCCAGGAACTCCTCCGCTTTGATGGCCTTGGCGCGACCCTTGGCGTAGGCCTTGAGCAGCTTGTCTCTGTCCTCGGTGCTGCTGGTGCCCTGACCATCCACCAAGGCGTTAGAATCTACCGAATTAAGGCCCAGCTGGGCACCTGGAAGCAGGGCTGCCATCCCCAGCTTGGTGATGCTGGGCAGCACCCCCAACAGGCCATCCACCTCGGCCTGCCAGCCCTTGCCGGCCTGACTGTTGAGGCGATCGGCGAAGTCGCGGGCGGCCTCGTAGCGGAGGGCATCGGAGATCACCACGAACAGGCGCTTGAGGCCCTTGGAGGAGAGCGGCGCATGCACATAGCGCATGTGGAACTCCTTCTGGCGCGGCAGGGTGCTCGATCCCCAGCTGCTCAGACCAGCCACCTGATCGCTCCAGCGGTTGGTGAGGGGCAGCAACACATTGTTGACGTACTGGGCCTCCAACCAGTCGCGCAGCGGCTTGAGCAGCCCTGGTTGTTGATAGGTGCGGGCGTGGAAAATGCAGCGGCGGTAGGCCTGATCCAGGCGCCACCAGCCGTTGCAGTAGCGCTGTAGCCCCTCCTCAAAGCTGGGCACCTGCAGATCGGCCTTGGCCAGCAGGCTGCGAAACGTGATGGCGTGCTCCAGGGCCTGGTAGCCGTGGCGGTGCTTCTCGTACCAGCAGGAGGTGGCGCGGTTGCGGAGCACCTCCAGCAGTTCGGGCTCTGAGGCCTCAGCCTGGAAGCGCTGCAGCAAACGGCTGAGCACAAAGCGCTCGATCAGCTCGTAGCTGTCGTCGTCGTCGGGGTCGTAGCCGTCTGGCGCCTCGTTGAGCTGGTCTTCGACGTGCAGCACCCCGGCCAGGTGATCACTCCACTGCTCGAAGGCCGGCCGGGAGCTGAGGCTGTCTTTCCAGATGCTCAGGAACACCCGGGCGTGGGGCAGCAGGTCGCCGGAAGGGCCGATGCTGCACACGCTGTTGAACAGGGCAATGGCGAAGTCGCGCAGGTTGGGCTCCGGACTGGCGTAGCCGAACTTCTCGCCCACCGCCTTCCAGAAATGACCGCTCAGCTGGTGGCTGCCGTAGAGGGCCTCCACCGGGTCGTCGCCATCGGGGTTGGCCGGATCCAGCTGGCTGAAGGCCTGCAGCAGCAGTTTGTCGATGTCGGCCTGCTGCTTGGCCAGCACGGCGAGCATCTTGAGCCGCACGGCGGTCTCGCCGTCGTTGGGGCGCAGCAGCTCCTTGAGCTTGGTGTTGCGCACCGGTGAGCGGAAGAAGGCCTTGTGCTGCTGGGCCAGTTCCTTGAACTCCAGGGTGAGCCCGGCCTCCTGGATGTCGAGGGAGGCGCGGTCGGCGGTGAACTCATGGCCCGCCAGCAGCAGGTCCAGCAGCCAGTTGTCGGGCTCGGGTGGCTTGGCGGAGGGCAGGTAGAGCAGAAAGCGCTGATCCAGGGGGGCGCGGCTGATCGCCACCTTCAAGGAGAACTCGTTGCCCTCCACCCGCCGCTTCTCGGCCTGGGCGGGCTGGTAGTCGTCGAACTCTGAGGCCCATTCGCCGTTGGGGTCGTACCAAAGCACCACCCGTTTGCGAGCCAGAGCGGTGTCGAGGCTCTCGAAAATTCGGCTGGCGGCGGCGGGGGAGGCAGGCATCAAAGGAGTTGGCGCTCAAGCAGTGGGCGCTGAAGCTGGCTGGCGGAGGTTTGCAACCCAGTGAACACCGATTCGGCGACGGTTTGGGTAAAGTCAGCAGGCAACTGGGCCTGCACCGCAGCAATCACCGTTGGCGTCTGGGCGATCAGCGCGTTGAGGATGGGTTGGGCGTCGCCCAGGCCAAGCCGTTTGGCGGTGAGCAGCATGCGGCGGCCTGTGATCTCCAAAGGCTTGCTGTAACGGCCTTTTTCACCAAACCAGGCCATCGCCATCTTGAGCTTTTGCTGGGGCCATTGGCCACTACCCCGACCAATCACCGGCCAGGCTGAGAGCACGTCGTAGAGCGGAGTGAGGTGGAAGCGACCGCCGGGATTGAGGAAGAGGCTGAAGTTCTTGGCGTGGCCATCAATGGCACGCAGCATCCAGAACAAGACCTGCGCCTTGAAGAATGTGGCCAGATCGCTGCGCTCTGAGGATTGAGCCAGCAGCTCGGCAATGGCCACCATGCCTGGCCCGCCGCTGTTTTCGTATTTGTTGGCGGCTGGTGTGGCGGTGGCCTGGCAGCAGTCCTCTGTTGGCAGGCGCAGCCAGAAGGTGCCACTGGAGTGCAGGCGGCGGTCAAAGCGCTGCACGATCAGGCAGAGCTCGCCGTTGAACCGGGCCATCTCCGTGGAGGCCACTGGTAGCCCGTAGGCCATCAGCAGCTTGCTGCAGAGCCATTCGTTCTCCACCGAGGAGCTGAAATCAATCTGCCCCTCGCCGATCACGCCCATCGGCAACTTGAAGAGATGGGTTGTGGGCGTGCTGCCCAGCGGTAGACACCATTGGTTGTTGTGCCAGAGGAAGGCGGTTTTCTCCTGGGCACCGGCCACAGAAAGCCGGAGCTCATCGGACTCAGGGCCCAGGGATCCTGGAGCCGGCGCCGCCGTGACGGCGCTCAGGCGCAGGCCGATCTCCTTGTCGCTCAGAGGCCGGGCCTCGATGCGATCGAAGCCGCTGGGCTCCTGGTCCGGCGGTAGCAGTTGCACGGCGCCGGCACAATCGCGGCCAACCGCCGCCAACAGATCGAAGGCACTGGTGCTGGCGGCTTGAAAACGGGTCTGGGCTCTGCGGCGGATGGCGTCGCTGTCGGGGAGGAGGTTGTCAAACCAGCTCTCCACGGCGCTGCCGCTGAGCGTTGTGGCCCCGAAGCCTGTCGGAAGTGACAACGACAACGGGCGGAAGTGGCTGGAGTGCAGCCAGGTTTCGTCGTAAGTGAAGGTCTGTGCCCCCCGCGCCGGCAACATCCAGGTGCCAACCCGTTCACCGTTCATCCATACCGCCAGTGAGCGCGTCCGCGTTGGTCTGCCCATCACCACTCGGCGGGCGTGGTACTGGTCTCCCGGGGCCGTACCACCAATTCGAGGTCGAGTGCGGCCAGGATTAGCAGGAGACGCTCCACGGTGAAGCGCCCCGGTTGCAACTCAAGCTGGGAGAGCCTGGCCTGGCTGGTGCCACCGGCCTTGAAGGCTAGCTCTTGCTGGCTCAGGCCCTGTTGCCGCCGGACGCCTTTGAGGAGCACCCCCATCTGGGCAGGGGCGCGGATCACCTGCTCGCCTGCGGCCATGACCTACTTGGAATCTCAATAAACGCACGTTAGCAGGATTCCCAATGAATGGCCTTTATTGAGAATCCTGCTGAACGGTATCGGCCGGTGGGCCTGCTGGCCTCTTCTCCGCTAAATTGAAATTCAGTGTGATTGGGTGACGACATGGGCGTTCAGCCCCTGCGCAGAGTGAGAAAGATGAGGAGCAGCGGCAAGAGCTCATTTCAGTGGTCGATTCGGCAACTCTCCTCCACTCCTATCAGGATCAGACGATTGGTGTGGTTTGGCCAGGAGCGCACTCAACCTCGCCCATCTGGTGCAGAAGGTCTTGTGCTGTCATCAAGTGTGGTGGCGCAAGCAAGCAGCGATCGGGCACTGCGCCCTGAGATTCTCAAAATTGGACGGTCATTTATGGACCGATACGATCAAGCACTGAAACAACTGGCTGAGTGATCGTTGATCCGCTAGTCGTGTGTTGGCCGTCCAAGTCAGAGATTCTCTATTTCCACGATTTGACCATTCAGCGCCATGGTGGTTTGCCTGGATTCCAGGAGGGTGGTGAGGCCAGGCTAGAATCCACACTCATTCGTCCCCGCAACCTACTGCTCTATAAGGATGATGCGACATTTCCTGATCTGGCGGCTACCCTAATCTACGGCTTCGCCAAGAACCACTGTTTTAATGACGGGAATAAAAGGGTATCCACTATTGCAGCAGGCATCTTTCTAGAAGCCAATGTAATCATGTGGCGACCTAATGGCAATGATCTTGTCAATAGGATTTTGGCCATTTCTGCTAGCACACCAGCCGAGATGGATAGCCAGATCAGCGGGTTGACAAATTGGATTCAACGCACAGTGCTCACAGGGGATTGATTAGAGGTTGGGCTCTCTTAACGCAGTCCCCACTTTTCAGCCTCTGTGAGGCCAGCGATCGGGGATCGGAACATCCAGGCATGACTCCGCTTGCTTGGGCCGATCCCACAGTTTGTCTCTGCCCTTAGTGCCCGACTCTGCCCCTGAGCTGAAGCATCGCGCCCAGCCCTATGTCAGCCGACATCGAAAACTGAGCCAGCGCAGTTTTGGATGTCGGTTGACACCCTACAATCACTCCTCCCTCACCGCCAGCCCCGGAATCGGCGCCAGCACGTCCTGCAGCTTGAGGTAGTTCACCTTGACGCCGTCATCGAGGTCCAGCTCAATGCGTTGCTGGGCCAGGGGCAGCAGTGAATCCTGTTCCCAGGCCTGGCAGTCCTTGAGCACCTTGGTGATTTTTTCGGCTTCCTTGCGGGCGGCGGTGCGGTCGCGGGTGGGGAGGGCGTCGTTGAGTTGATCGAGGCCGAGCTGGGCTTGGCGGGCTTCCAGTTTCTGCAGGTAGGGGCGGAAGTAGTTCCTGAGAACGAGGTTGAGGGTGTCTTTGGATTCCCAATGAATGGCTTTTATTGGGAATCCGACTGAAAGGGGCGGTGTCCATGCCCTGGTATTGCCAGATCGGCCAATACATGACCAGTATTGGCTGGCCGAAGCCCTTTGCCAATACCTCGCGCCATGGCGCTGCCCAACCTTTGGGGCCTCTACAACCTGCGCTCCTCGCCCTTCTTCCAGGCCACCCTGCGGGCGGATTCGCAGACCACGCCGCTGCACCTGTTTGTGGGCCGGCAACGGGAGCGACAGCTGCTGCTCACCACGATTGGCAGCAGCACCAGCTCCCGCCAGGCGGTGGCGGGACGCCCGGGGATCGGCAAAACCACCCTTGTGCAAACGGTGAAGGCCGATGCCCAGGCGGAGGGCTACTGGAGTTCCGACGAGATCATTCCGATCAACGCCGAGGGAGCCAGCGAACACCTGCTGGGGCAGCTGCTCTCCGGCGTCTACGACGCTGTGCTCGCGAACCGCCCAACGGCGGCGGGCCCTGAGGTGGAAGCCGGCCAGCAGTTGGTGCGCAGCATCCGACTGCGGGGTGGCGGGTTCACAGTGTCGGCCTTCGGCTTTGGGGCTGGTGGTAGCCAGAGCGAAAGCGTGGCCACGCCGCCGGGGGCGCTGCTGCTGGATGGCCCTCGGGTGTTGCGCGACCTGCTCCGCTACGCGATCGGCCAGGGCGCCCGCGGCATCGTGCTTCACCTCAACAACCTCGAAAACCTGAGCGAGGCTGATGCGTCGCGAGCGGCGGATCTGTTGCGGGGCATTCGCGATCAAGCCCTCCTGCACGACGGGTTGCATCTGATCGTGGTGGGCACCACCGATGCCGTGGGCACAGTGGTGCAGACCCACACCCAGATCCGCTCGGTGTTCAGCAATCCGTTGGTGCTGGAGCCACTGGGGCTGGGGGATGTGGAGCAGTTGTTGGCCAATCGCTATGCGGCGTTGCAACTGGATCAGAGCAGGCCCTGGCATTCCCCTGTGGAGACTGCCGTGGTGCAGCGGCTTTACGAGCTGTTCCGCGGCGATTTGCGCGGCATGTTGAAAGCCCTGGAGGATGGGATCACGGCTCTGCTCGGGCTCACCAGCGCAGGAGCCGAAGTGGCTCCGGTGGAGCTGGAGGATCTGCTGCTGACGCTGCTGCAACGCAACCAGGCAGAACTGCAGGAGCAGCTGGGCGACACCGCCTGGGAGCGCCTGCTGGCCTGGGCGCAGGTGGATGCGGCTACGGCCCAGACCCAGGCGGAGCTAGTGGAGCTGTGGCAGGTGAAGCAACCCTCGGTGTCGCAAACCTTGCAGCAACTGATTGAGGCCGGAGCTGTTGAGGCCCTGCCTCGGCGGGGGCGTGAGGCGATTCAGTACCTGATGACCGGAATATCGAGGCTGGCATTTTGAAATTGAGTTTGGTCTGATTAGTAAGGTCAGCATCACAGAGCACTAGGAATCGTGAGCAGCAGCTCGTTGTTGTCAATGAGGCGGTATTGAGCAAGCTGTCCTGACAACTCCAGTGTTCGAGAAAGAATCAAGGGCACGCCTTCGCCGCGACGATCCATGATGTATCGGCGATGGCTGACGCCTGCAGCAGCCTCTACAGGACAACGCGCAAGCAGGCTGGCGACCAACTCATTGCGGCAAGCCTGACGCAGCGGCAAGCTTTCAGGAGTCATCGTATTTGGCAGCATGCCCGGCGAAAAAATTTCTAGGCGATCATCAAAGAGACGGAGTCTCACCTTGCTGCCGGCAATGGAATAATCGCGATGAGCAACGGCATTGGTGATGGCTTCGAACACAGCTAGAGCATCAAACTGCGGTCGGTCAATCCGACCTCCCTCCATCGATTTCGCAGCACCCGTGCGACTGTTACGAGCTACAAACCTGCAGGCCGCTGTGATCTGTTGATCCAATGGGCCTGTGAGATCTGCAGCATCACGCTGATACATGACATCCTCTCCTTGGGGCGTTACCTCGGTGCCCGCATAGGCAACAGCCTGGATGTAAGCGCCCCTCAAGAATTGCTGGGGATTGAGGCTGGCAAGCAGCACTCCCGCCACTGAAGGGTGAAGAGATCCGTCTTCCGCTTCGACCACCAGGCCTGTCTTCGACTGCCAATTGGCGTAAGGCGATAATTGAGGGTGAAAACGTTCGAGCAACACGGTATCCAGATCCTCGCATTGAGCAGACATAACCGCCAGCTCATCAAATCGGATCAATCGGCTCTGGCTGCGCTGCTGAAAAAGCTGAGCCAGGTAGTCAGGCGGAATAGGGCGCTTTGAGGAACCGACCCGGTGTAAATAGCCAGCGGGGCTCTGATGTACAAACAGACTGGATGTGATGCCAACCCTGAGGGTGGCGTGATCCACGCCTAGGGAATCGGGCAGCGTGAGCCGCTCAATCACTGGGGCCAATGGCGGCTTGATGCTGTCCTCAACGGCCTGGCGCACCAGAGCCTCGACGAGCTCAAGGCGATCAACAGGGATTCCCAGCACATCACGAGTCTTGTCTTCAATACCGAGCAGTAGGGTGCCGCCGGTTCTGCTGTTAGCGAAGGCAGCGAGCTCATCAGCGAGGTCGTTTTGGGAGGGGGCACGCACAGACGCTCCGGAAAAGCGAACCTCTTTGCATCCCAGGAGGTTGTCTTCTCCCAGGCTCAACTTGGCGATCAGTTCATTCCTGCTCAGGCGCATCTCACCCCTCCCGCCCAAGCCGGGCCCAACGCCGAGCCAGCGCCTCGCGCCCGCCTTCCATCACAGGGCAAACCTCCTCCAGAATCTCGTTCGCCTGAAGGGCTTCGCTGCAGCGCATGTAATTGACGGCGGTGGGGCTGGCCATTTTCAGCCAGATCAAGCGGGATCCAGGAGACCGTGCCCCTTGGAAGCTATTGCTGTCGCTGCCGAGCACCTTGGGGAGATTGGCCGCCTGCTCACGGATACAGGCCGGAAAAGGGCGCTCGAGGTTCTCCCACTCCACGGCGAGCAGGTGAGCTGACTCGAACAACTGCTTCAGGGTGGTTGCATCAACAATGCTGGCTTGGCTGCCCTCTCGAATGGCAAACAGGGCTTTGCCTGAGGGAGCGGAGCGGTCGGCATGGGCAGGGATGGGGATGGCTGCGGCTTCCTGTTCCATTTGTCGGTAGGCAGCCTGCAGAGGATCGATCCAATCGCCACTGTTGTGGTCGGTGATGGCGACGCAGTCGATCCCGGCGGCCATGAACTGGACCAACCAGCGCTCTGGCGTCACCTCTTGGTCAGTGCCGCTGGCCTGTTGCCAGTGGGGAGTGTCAGCGGAGGCGGGCGTGTGGGCATGGAAGTCGAAGGACCACCAGCGAGCACCTGGGTAGGGCAAAGCGGCTGGACTGGGCCTTGCTGAGCGAGGGTCCACTGGATTGGTGTCTGTCCGCCGACAATGAAGTTGGCCGGTCGGCGACAAGCTCGTTGGCCGGTGGGGTGACTGCCGGAGACCTTGGTGCCGATGCGCAGGGCCCAGGGGATGCCGGCACCACTGACGATTCACCAACGCAACTTGTTCATGGC
>CAIOCZ010000140.1 GCA_903856805.1 uncultured cyanobacterium
CCATCGTCCGCCACGGTGACGATGGCTGTGATGTTGCTGCTGTAGCGCTTGAGCCCACTGAGCAGGGTGGACAGGCCGGTGCCGCCGCCGATGGCCACGATGTTGGGACCCCGGTTGAGTCGACGCTGGGCCAGCAGGGCCTCCACCAAAACGGTGTCCTTTTCCGGCGCCAGGGCCTGCTGAATCGAGCCGAAGCTGCGGCTCTGCCCTAACCACACCAGCGCCCCTCCGATCAGCAGCACCAACGGACCGGTGATGCCGCGGGGCATCACCGTGGTGAGCTTCGCCAGCAGCCACTTGATCGATTCCAGGCTCCAGTAAATCGGCTGCAGATCGGCCCACACGGCCGCCCCTAGCAGGGCAATCAACAGTCCGGCACCGGAGGTGAGCATCCAGCGCTTCACCACCAGCCCCGGCTGCAGCCAGCGGGCCGCCCGGCGCGAGCGGCTCATCAGGTCCTGCTCGCGCAGATCGCCCGCCGCCACCCAGCCGGGACGCCTGGGTCGTCGACCCTTCCGGGGGGGCCGAGGCTCAGTCATGGCGGGGCCACGGGCGGGCAACGGCTGAGCGCCAGGAGGCCAGAAGGATTGCTGAACTGTACGGATGAAAGCCCTTCGGCGAAACAGTCAAGATGGAACTTCTTCCCGCGCCGGCCATGGCCGTTTCCGCCCCCATCGCCGCCCCCCAGCCCAAGCCGGCTGCGGTGGCAGAGATGGAGGAGGTGAGCATGCACTGGAATGGCCGTCCGGTGCTGGACCGGGTGAATCTGCGGCTGGTGCCCGGCGAGCGGCTGATGGTGGTGGGGCCCTCCGGCGCCGGCAAGTCCACGATTCTGCGGTTGCTGGCTGGGCTGTTGCTCCCCAGCGCGGGCCGCCTGCGGATCCACGGCGAACCGCAGAAGTATCTGCGCCTCGACCAACGCCGCCCCCCCGATGTGCGGCTGGTCTTCCAGAACCCAGCCCTATTGGCCTCCTTGACCGTGCGCGAAAACGTGGGCTTTTTGCTCTATCGCCACAGCCGCCTTAAGGACCAGCAGATCCGGGAACGGGTCAACATGGCACTGGAGGCGGTGGGGCTTTACGGCATCGAGGACCGGTTCCCGGGCGAACTGAGCGGCGGCATGCAGAAGCGGGTGAGCTTCGCCCGGGCCCTGATCGACGATCCCAGCAACGCCGAGGGACGGCCGCCCCTGCTGTTGTTCGACGAGCCCACGGCCGGCCTGGACCCGGTGGCCTGTACCCGGGTGGAGGAGCTGATCGTGCGCACCGTGGCCCTCACCCGGGGCTCAGGGGTGGTGGTGAGCCATGTGATGAGCACGATCGAGCACTGCGCCGAACAGGTGATCCTTCTCTACGACGGTCAATTCCGCTGGAACGGCACCCTGGCGGAATTCCACAGCACCGATAATCCATACGTCAGTCAATTCCGAACCGGTAGTCTTCGCGGACCCATGCAGCCCGCCGAGCTCTGAGCCCATGCGCCGCAGTGTTCGAGAGGCTCTGGTCGGTTTCACCTTGCTGGCGGCGATCACGGGCGGTGTCGGCCTTTGGATGTGGCTGCGCGGCATCTCCCTGGGCCAGCAAACCTGGCGGATCCAGGCCCGTTTCAGCGATGCGGCCGGCCTGGCGGCCCGGTCCCCCGTCACCTATCGGGGGGTGCTGGTGGGCACCGTACGCAGCGTGAATGTGACCGGCCAGGCGGTGCTGGCGGATCTGGAGATCACCGATCCCAACCTGCGGCTGGCACGCCCCCTGGTGGCCCGGGTGGGGGCCGCCTCCCTGCTGGGCGGTGATGCCCAGGTGGCCCTGGTGGGAGACGGCTTGCCTGTGTCCGCCTCCACCCCCGGCCCCCGCGACCGCCGCTGTGACAACCAGCGGATGGTGTGTGATCGCGGCCAGGTGGTCGGCGTCGCCTCCCCAAGCATGGAATCGGTGACCGCCACGGTGCAGCGGCTCCTGGATCAGGCCGATCACGATCAACTGGTGAACCGCCTCACCGCCGCCACCGCCAGCTTCGATCGCACCGCCAAGCAAACCGAAAAACTCACCCTGGACGGGCAGACCTTCGTGAAGGAGGCCCAGCAGCTGGTGACCACCCTCAACACCTCGATCCGCAAGGTGGATCCGGCGATCACCCAGATCAACGCCGCCAGCACCGATGCCGCCAAGGCCTCCAGCAACGTGCGCCAGCTCACGGCCAAGCTGAACAACCCCGCCACCGTGGCCGATCTCCAGGCCACCCTGGCCAATGCCCGCAGCCTCACCGACCGCTGGGCCGCCGTGGGCAGCGACGTGCGCAAACTCACCGATGACGCCAAATTCATGGACGGCATTCGCAACGTATCGGTGGGACTGGGGAAGTTCTTTGAGGAGCTCTATCCCGCCCAGACGGAGGCCGCCCGCGACCGCGCCGCCCGCAAGCAGGGTCGTCCAGACCACCCCGCGGCGACCTCCGGGCCGAGCACCAGCCCCACCGCCCCCTAACTAGACCCCGGCGATCGCCTCCATGGCGATCGCGGCAATCGCCTGATCGCTGGCCTTCGGCAGCTGCACGTACTTGCCTCCGGCGGCCTCGGCCAGGTCCTTGCCCATGCCGCTGCCGATGAACTTTCGCTCGGTGTCGATCACCAGCAACTTGAGGCCCAGGGCGCGATAGCGGCTGGCCACCTGCTTCACCTCCTCCTTGAGGTCCACGGGCTCCTCCCCCTCGACCGCGGGCTGGCCGAGGGAGCGGGCCAGGGACACGTTGCCGCGGCCATCGGTGATGGCCACCACCACCACCTGGCCGAGATCCCCCGTGGCGAGGGCGTTGGCCCCCACCCGGGCCGCCTGGCTGAGGCCATGGGCGAGGGGGGAGCCACCGCCACAGGGCATCGACTCCAACCGACGTCGGGCGGCGGTGATCGAGCGGGTGGGGGGGAGCAGCACCTCCGCCTGCTCGCCGCGGAAGGGGATCAGGGCCACCTCATCGCGATTTTCATAGGCCTCGGTGAGCAGGCGGATCACGGCCCCCTTGGCGCTCTGCATGCGGTTGAGCGCCATCGAGCCACTGGCATCCACCAGAAAAATCACCAGGGCACCGGCCTTGCGCTGCAGCTGCTTAGCCCGCAGGTCGCCCTCCTCCACAATCACCAGCCGCTCCGGTTGACGGGCGCGGCGGGCCTTCTGATACGGCGCGGCGGCCCGCAGGGTGGCATCCACGGCGATGCGGCGCACCGGACCGCGGGGCAGCATGGGCTTCACATACCGGCCCCGGCTGTCGCTGAACACCACGGCCCGGCTGCCACTGCCGCCGCGTTTGGCCCGGGCGGCGGAAAACAGCAGCAGGTCGGGATCGATGGCGATGGCTTCCGGATCGAGCAGGAACTCCTCTGGAATCGAGGGCGGCGCCTCATCCTCCGGGGTGTCGTCGTCCTCTTGATCGTCCTCTTGATCCTCCTCCTGGTCCTGGTCATCCTCCTGGTCCGGCTCGTCGGGCGGCGCGGGATCCTCCTCAGGCGGTTGCTCGCCCTGGGGCGGCGGGGGGGGCGGTGGTGGTTCCAGGGGCTGGTCCGGATCGGGGGGCGGCAACTGCAGCGCCCGGGGCGCAATCACCAGCCGAACCGCCACCTGCAGGTCATCGGCCTCCACCTGATCCCGGCCGCTGAGGGCCGCATGGGCCCGGGCCACCCGCACGGCATAGAGCTCCGACCGGTGCCCCTCCACGCCGCCCCGGATCGCCTCCTGCACCAGGTAGGCGATCTGCTCGCGGCTGATGCCCACATCCGGCAACCACTGGCGGGCCAGCAGCAACTGGGTGGCCAGGGCGTCGGTGTCCTCCTGCCAACGGTTCCGGAACGCGGCCGCGGCCTCGCCATGGGCGATGGCGCTGCGGGTGATCTCCACCCGCTGTTCCGTGGCCAGCGCCTGGTTGGCGGAGAGGGCGATGGCAAAGCGATCCAGCAGATGGTCGCGCACCGCCCCTTCCTCGGGGTTGTAGGTGGCGATCAACAGGCAGCGGCAGGGATGGCTGAGGCTGAGCCCTTCCCGTTCGATCCGGTTCTCACCACTGCCCACCGCCGCCAGCAGCAGGTTGGTGAGGCCGTCGTCCAGCAGGTTGAGCTCATCCACGTACAGCACACCGCGATGGGCCTCCGCCAGCAGGCCGGGCAGAAACACCGGCGCCCCGGCCGCCAACGAGGCCGCCACATCCACCGAACCCACCAGCCGGTCTTCGGTCACCCCCAAGGGCACCTGCACAAAGGGGGCCGGAATCACCCGGGTGGGCAGCAGCGCCGTGGGGTCGGCGCCGCTGGGGTCACCGCCTAAGTCCGTGATCCGACGACACACCGCCCCGTCCCAGTCGTCCGGCCGGCTTGGATCGATGTTCAACCCGACAGCGGGGCCCATGCCGGAGCTGGCATCGCCACCGGCGAGATCCAGCACATCGATGGGGGGGAGGAGGGCGTGCAGGCCCCGCGCCAACACCGACTTGCCGGTGCCACGGCCCCCGGCGATCACCACCCCGCCCAGCCCCGGATCCACCGCCGCCAGCAGCAGGGCCAGCTTCAGGGTGCCGTGGCCCGTGATCGCCGCCAGGGGGAAGGAACGGGCGGCGACGGAGCTGGCGACCATGGCAAAGCGGGCGGTCCGGGGCAAGTGGAGGCAGTCTCGCCGATGCGCCGCACCGGCTGCTTAACCTGGCCTGCCGACGTTGTGGAGATGGCGCGTGCCTGAGGCCAGGCCAGACTCCCGGCCGCCGTCAGCGGCACCACTGACGCTGATCGCTGCGGCCTTTGAGCTGCCCGCTCCCGTGGCGTCGGTCAGCCCGCTCGGCAACGGCATCATCAACGACACCTATCTGGTGAGCCTGACGGCGGCGCCGGAACGGTTCGTCTTGCAGCGAGTGAACACCGAGGTGTTCCAGCACCCCGCACTGGTGATGGCCAACATCGAGGTCCTGGCCCGCCATGTGCAGGCCCGTCAGACAGCGGATCCCACCGCTGCGCCCTGGATCGTGCCAGAGCTGGTGCCTGCCCGCAGCGCCCCCCAACCCTGGGTGGAGGTGGAGGGTCAAACCTGGCGGTTGCTCACCTACATCGACAACACCCGCTGCTTCGACACGGTGACCAGCCCCGCCCAGGCCCGGGAAGTGGGCCGGGCCCTCGGGACCTTCCATGCCCTGATCAGTGATCTGCCGGTGAGCGCCCTGGCCGACACCCTGGAGGGCTTCCACATCACCCCCGGCTATCTGGCCCAGTTCGATGCCGTGCTGGCCGCCGGCAGCCCCCCAACGGAGGCCCCAACCCTGGAGGCCCTGCGCTTCGTGGAGGAACGCCGGGGCAGCATGGCGGTGCTGGAGGAGGCCAAGGCCGCCGGCCACCTGGTGGAACGGCCGATCCATGGCGATCCCAAGGTGAACAACGTGCTGATGGATCGGGGGGGCACCCAGGCCGTTGCCCTGATTGATCTGGACACCGTCAAACCGGGCCTGGTGCACTACGACATCGGCGATGCGTTGCGCTCCGGCTGCAATCCCCTCGGCGAAGAACCTCCGGATTTGACGGCGGTGTGCTTCGACCTCGACCTGGCCCGAGCCATGCTGGAGGGCTACCTGGGGGCCGCCCGGGGCTTCCTCACCCCAGCGGATCTGGAGCACCTGTTCGCGGCGATCCGCCTGCTGCCGTTGGAGTTGGGACTGCGCTTTCTCACCGATCATCTGGCCGGCGATCACTATTTCAAAACCAGCTATCCGGGCCAGAACCTCCACCGGGCCCGGGTGCAATTCCAGCTCACCCGCAGCATCGAGGACCAGGAGCAGGGGATCCGGGCGATCATCCAGGCTCTGACCTGAGCTGCCGGCACCGCCTTGCCTGGATCGATGACCTCGCCCCAGCCCTTTCAACTCCAGCCCTTCAACGCCCCTGCAACGCCACAGGCGGCAACGCCCCTGCCGGCATCGCCCCTCTCCGTCGCGGGCACGATCGCGCGCCAGGGCGAACGCCTCCACCTCCACTACGTGCTCGATGACCCGACCGGCCGGCTGCGGCTGGCGGCACCGGCCCCCCAACCCAGCCGCCGCGATGGGCTCTGGCACACCACCTGCCTGGAGCTGTTTCTGGCGCCGGTGGGGGGAGAGGCGTACTGGGAGGTGAACCTGGCCCCCAGCGGCGACTGGAACCTCTACCGCCTCGATGGCTATCGCCTGGGACTGCGACCGGAGCCGGCCTACCCCGACCTACCTGTCCAGCTGCAACGGCAGGAGGGACGGCTGATCCTCGACCTGGAGCTGGATCTGGGGCCGATCGCCGCGCCGGAGACAGCCCTGGCGGTGGCGGTCTGCGCGGTGCTGGAGGAACGGGAGGGGGCGATCAGCTACTGGGCCCTGGCCCACCCCGGAGCGGATCCGGATTTTCACCGCCGCGATGGTTTCCTGATCCAGCTGCCGGGGCGGTCCCTCTGAGGCAAGCTGGCGCCCATCGCCGCTGCCCTGCCGATGTCGCCGTTGCCGCCCCCCGAACCGGCGCGTCACCTGGAAACCACCGCCAGCCTCGACGCCCGCAAGCTGCGCTTCGAACTGAACCGGATAGTGCTGCCGATCGGCCTGGAGGCCACCTTCGGCATCATCCGCCACCCGGGCGCCTCGCTGGCGGTGCCGGTGCTGGCGGACGGGCGGGTGGTGATCCTGCGCCAGTACCGCTTCGCCGTGGCCAGCCGCATCCTCGAATTTCCCGCCGGCACCCTCGATCCCGGCGAGGATCCCCTCACCACCATGGAGCGGGAGTTGCAGGAGGAAGCGGGCTATCGCGCCAGCCGCTGGGATCCGCTGGGGGTGATGCTCCCCTGTCCCGGCTACTCCGACGAGGTGATCCATCTCTTCCTGGCCCGCGACCTGGAGGCCCTGCCGGACCCCCCTGCCGGGGATGACGATGAGGATATGGAGGTGCTGCTGCTGGAGCCGGGCGAGCTGGATGCGGTGCTGGCCAGCGGCAACGAATATCTCGATGGCAAAAGCCTGACGGCCTGGTTCCGGGCCCGTCAGCTGCTGGGGCTCCGAGCCTGATGGCCCCCGAACGCTGGCTGTTTTGGCATCGCCGTGACCTGCGCCTGACCGACAACCTCGGCCTGGCGCTGGCGGCGGACCACACCCCCGCCGTGACGGGGGTCTACGTGTTGGATCCGACGCTCCTCGACGCCGACGATCAGGCGCCGGCCCGGTTGTGGTTCCTGCGCGACAGCCTGGCGGAGCTCCAGGAGAGTTGGCGGATGGCCGGCAGTCGGCTGCTGCTGCTGCAGGGGGATCCGGCGGAGTTGCTGCCCCGCCTGGCCACGGCCCTCGCCGCCGGCACCGTGGCCTGGAACCGCGAGGTGGAACCCCTCAGCCGCGCCCGCGACCGGCGCGTGGCCGCCGCCCTGGGCGCGGTGGGGGTGCGGGTGCAGGCCGATTGGGACCAGCTGCTGGTGGCCCCGGAGGCCCTGCGGACCGGAGCCGGCGAGCCCTACCGGGTCTACGGACCGTTCCTGCGCAATTGGCGGTCCCAGCTGGAGCGCAAGGCGCCCCTGGGGGCCGCCACCACGGGGGGCCTGGCGCCGGTGGCCGCCCCGAGCGGTTTGCTGGATCTGGCCCTGGACGCCATTCCCGCCGAACGGCGGCCCCAGGGGGGGGCCCTGCCCCTGCTAGCCGCCCTCCCCGCAACCCTCACCGAAACCCTCACCGCAGCCAGGGCCTTCGCGGGCGCCGAACTCTGCCCCTGCCGTCCCGGCGAGGCGGCCGCCCTGGCCCAGCTGGTGGCCTTCACCGACGCCAGTGGCCCCCTAGCCAAGGGGAAGGGGATTCCGCTGCTGGCCTACGAGCCCGGCCGCAATCTGCCCGGGGACGCCGGCACCTCCGCGCTCTCGGCCGCCCTCGCCTTCGGCACGATCAGCCCCCGCCAATGCTGGGCCGCGGCCCAGGTCGCCCGCGCCCAGGCCCGCGGCACGGAGGATCTGCACTCGATCACCGTCTGGGAGCAGGAACTGGGCTGGCGGGAGTTCTACCAACAGGCCCTGTTCCATTTCCCCGCCCTGGCCGAGGGGCCCTTCCGCCCCCAGTGGCGCCACTTCCCGTGGCAGAACACCCCCGCCTGGTTGGAGAGCTGGAGCGAGGGCCTCACCGGCATGCCGATCGTGGATGCCGCGATGCGCCAGCTCAACCGCAGTGGCTGGATGCACAACCGCTGCCGGATGATCGTGGCCTCGTTCCTGGTGAAGGACCTGATCTGCGACTGGCGCCTCGGCGAGCGCCTCTTCATGACCCGCCTGGTGGACGGCGACCTGGCGGCCAACAACGGCGGCTGGCAGTGGACCGCCAGCAGCGGCATGGATCCCCGCCCCCTGCGGATCTTCAACCCCGCCACCCAGGCCGGCCGGTTCGATCCGGAGGCGCGCTACATCCGGCACTGGCTGCCGGAGCTGGCCCATGTGAGCAACGCCGACTTGATCAGCGGGTCGATCGCCCCCCTAGAGCGCCGGGGCTACCCGGAACCCCTGGTGGACCATCGGCGGCAGCAGGCCCTGTTCAAGGAGCTCTACGCCGGCCTGCCCAGGGGCTGAAGGGGCAGCTGAAAGGGGCTGAAGCGAATGGCTCAGGCGGCGATCGAGGCCGCCGCCATGCGGGGAGCCAGCTGGCGCACCGCCGCAATCACCGTGTCCTGCTGCAGCTGGCTCAGCTCCGGGAAGATCGGCAGGCTGAGTACCTCAGCGCAAAGCCGCTCCGTGACCGGCAGGCTGCCTGGGGCATAGCCCAGGCTGGCGTAGGCCGGTTGACGATGGATCGGAATCGGGTAGTAGATGATCGTGAGCACGCCACTGGCCTGGAGCTGCTGCTGAAACCAGTCACGGCAGCAGGACTCGGGCAGGCCATGGTTGGCGCTGTCGGCGGCGGGACAGCAGCTGCCGGCACAGGCGGCGGCTCCCTGGGGGCAGGCCGCAATCCGCACCACGAACTGATTCCAGCTGTGGCCATCGGGCCCCCCATCCGCCAGATGCAGACCGGGGAGATCGGCGAGGGCGGCCTGATAGCGGGCCGCGATCGCCCGGCGCCGATCCAGCCAGCCGTTGAGATGGGGCAGCTTCGTGGCCAGCACCGCCGCCTGCAGGGCGTCGAGACGGCTGTTGTAGCCCAGGCTGGTGTGCAGGTAACGACGGGGCATCCCATGCACCGCCAGCTCCCGCACCCGCTGGGCCAGGGCCGGATCGTGGCAGATCACGGCGCCACCATCGCCGGCACCGCCGAGATTCTTGGTGGGGAAAAAACTGAAGCAGCCGGCGTCGCCCCAGCTGCCCACCGGTCGACCCGCCCAATGGGCCCCAGCGGCTTGGGCACAGTCCTCGATCACCAGCAGGCCATGGGCGGCCGCAATCGCCGTGATCCGTTCCATGTCCACCGGCCGGCCAAACAGATGGACCGGCAGCAGGGCCCGGGTGGCCGGCGTGATCAACGCCTCGATCGCATCGAGATCGATCAGATACGAGGAGGCGTTCACATCCACGAACACCGGCGTGGCGCCCACGGCACTGATGGCCTCGGCGGTGGCGAAGAAACTGAAGGAGGCGGTGATCACCTCATCGCCGGGACCGATCCCGAGGGCCCGCAGGGCCAGGATCAGGGCATCGGTGCCACTGTTACAGCCAATGGCATGGGGCACGGCGCAGGCCCCGGCGAAGGCCTGTTCAAAGCCCTGAACGACGCTGCCGCCGATGTACTGACCGCTGTGAAGCACAGCGAGAACGGCGCTGTCTAGGGCGTCGCCGAGCTGCCCCAGCTGCTCGCCGAGGCTGAAAGGGGGCACTTGCATGGCGGCAACCTTAAGCCTGGCGGCACAATCGGCGGTGGCCCTGCGGGCCGCGACGCCACGCGGCCACGGCGACCGGCGGATTGGTCGTCCCGGTCACGGAGCGGAGCAGTTGCCCCAGCCAGGATCATGGCCTGGTCCGCCCTTCCCCCGTGCCCTTGCCCCCCATCCGCCCCTGGCGGCCGGCCCTCCGGCTTGGGCTGCTGGTGCTTGGCCTCGGCCTCACGACCGGCTGTGTGCCCACCCATCCCCAGGCCAGCTGGCGCCTCTTTCCCCTGCCCCGCCAGCAGCCCCACGACGGCTTGGCGGTGGTGAGCCAACCGGATGGCTATGGCCTGCACATCTTTCTCACCACCGATACCAGCCAGGCCGGGGTCTGCCGGCCGCGCTGGACTCCGGATGCGGCGCGGCTATTCAACGGCAACGGCAGCGCCCCCTTCAGTTCCGGCACGGCCAGTCGGGAGGAGTTCTTCACGGCGATGGCCCGGGGCCCGGTGCGCACGGCCCTGCGCCAGGAGCTGGAAGCCCTCTGCCACGCCCGGGCCCCCCAGCGCCAGTTCGTGTGGACTGAGCCGCCCCGCAGCGCCACCGACCTAAAGCCCGCGCTGATCTCCCTGCTGGAGGAGCCGCACCTGCTCAGCCACCCCAATGCGGTGAAGCGGGCGGAAAAGCAGCTGCTGGGCGAACCCCTCGACCCCGCCGACCTCCGGGATGAGCCGCGCCAGGAGGAACCCTGAGGGCTGCCGCCAGGGCCGGCTAGGCCAGGGCAGCGGCGCCGGCATAGCCGGCGGGAAGGGCGATCGACCAGCAGGGGCCGCTGCCGTGGGTCCCTCCGGCGGCACCGCGGCCCGCCAGGCCCCAGCCCCGGGCCTTGAGCTGGGCCTCCAGCTGGCACCAGGCCTGCAGACAGGCCTCCGCCTGGACCGTCCCCGACAGAGGGCGGAGGCTGGTCTGCCAGGTGTCGGGCATCATCCGAGCCGCGATCGCTGGCCAGTTCAAGCCAGGACGCTGCTGCTCCACATCCACGCCCACGGCTCGCCGCGGATGCAAGGCCAGCAGGATGCAGTCGCCGGCATGGGCCACATTGAACTGGGGCACCGCCGCTGCGCCCGCCCCGATCCCCCGGCGCAGGGCGGGCTTGCCGTGGGGGCCCACATCCAACAGCAACTGGGCCGGATCGCAGTCCAGCAGCACCCCCAGGCAGTGGCGCAGGGCGCCCCGCCCCAGCAGAAAACGGTCCCGGTCGTCGGGGCGGCGCAGCTGCTGCAGGCGCTGATGTTCGGCCAAACTGAGCAGGGGCGCCAGCAGCGACGCCTGGCGGGCCGTGGCGGGATCCCGGCGATCAAGCAGCACCAGCAGCGGCGGGTCATCCCAATCCAGGAGCGACCAACATCGCCAAGGGTTGGGGGACTGGGGCAGGGGCCAGGGCAGCGGCCGCAAAACGAGGGTCATACCCCCCAGCCCAAAAGGTGGTCCGCCACCGCCGCTGCGGGAGAATCCACCCATTGTCCCCGGCCCCCCCGGCGCCCCTCTCCCCCCATGCTCCTCGACCTGCGCGGCAAGAAGGCCCTGGTGACCGGCATCGCCAACAATCGCTCGATTGCCTGGGGCATCGCCCAGCAACTGGCGGCCGCCGGCTGTGAGCTGGGCATCACCTACCTGCCCGATGACAAGGGACGCTTCGAGACCAAGGTGCGGGAGCTCACGGCGCCGTTGCAGCCCACCCTTTTCGAACCCCTGAACGTCCAGGATCCGGCCCAGATCGAGGCGGTGTTCGCCCGCATCGGCGCGCAATGGGGAGCGCTGGATGTGTTGGTGCACTGCCTGGCCTTTGCAGGCAAGGAGGAGCTGGTGGGGGACTACAGCGCCATCAGCCCCGAGGGGTTCGGTCGCGCCCTTGAGGTGAGCGCCTATTCCTTGGCCCCCCTCTGCCGTTTCGCCAAACCCCTGTTCAGCAAGGGGGCCAGCGTGATCACCCTCAGCTATCTGGGCGCCGAGCGGGCGATCCCGAACTACAACGTGATGGGGGTGGCCAAGGCAGCCCTGGAGGCCTCGGTGCGTTATCTGGCGGCCGAGCTGGGCCCGGAGCAGCAGGTGCGGGTGAACGCCATCAGCGCCGGCCCGATCCGCACCCTGGCCAGCTCCGCCATCGGCGGCATCCTCGACATGATCCACAACGTGGAGGAGAAGGCCCCCCTGCGGCGCACCGTCACCCAGGACGAAGTAGGCGCCACGGCAGCCTTCCTGGCCAGCCCCCTGGCCTCGGGAATCACCGGCCAGGTGATCTATGTGGATGCGGGCTACTGCATCACGGGGATGTGAGCCGGGGATGTGAACCGCAGCTGCCTTCGGCATGATGCCGGCAGAGTCTGCGGAGCAGCCATGCGCACCGGCGCCATTCACCGCGTCACCGGCGAAACCGATGTGCGCGTGCACCTGAATCTCGATGGCACCGGCCACTGCCAGGTGAGCACCGGCGTGCCGTTCCTGGATCACATGCTGCATCAGCTGGCCAGCCACGGTCTGCTCGATCTGGAGATCAGTGCCAACGGCGACACCCACATCGACGACCACCACACCAATGAGGACGTGGGCATCGCCGTGGGCCAGGCCTTGGCCCAGGCCTTGGCCGACCGACGCGGCATCCATCGCTTCGGGCACTTCGTGGCGCCCCTGGATGAGGCCCTGGTGCAGGTGGCGCTGGACTGCTCGGGTCGCCCCCACCTCAGCTATGGGCTCACGATTCCGGCCCAGCGCATCGGCAGCTATGACACCGAGCTGGTGAAGGAGTTCTTCGTGGCGGTGGCCAACAACGCGGGACTCACCCTCCACATCCGCCAACTGGATGGCGTCAATTCACACCACATCGTGGAAGCCTGCTTCAAGGCCTTCGCCCGGGCCCTGCGCCTGGCCGTGGAGCTGGATCCCCGCCGGGCGGATGCGGTGCCCAGCAGCAAGGGGGTTCTGGAACGGGCCGGAGCAGCAGGCTGATCCAAGACAGCTGATCCGAGAGAGCTTCGCCGAGATAGCGGACTTCATCGATGCTCAATCGTTGCCGGTGACCGTTTCCGTGGGACGCCGTAGGCGATTGCGCTTGCGCATGCGATTGGCCACCTTATAGAGCTGAGTAGAACTGGGATCGTCGCTGGTGGCGTCGAAATAGAGCAATTCCACCGGTTCCCCTTCCGTCGTGTTGTAGCGGAATGGCGGCACGACCCCGGACTTCATGCCCATGCGTGCAAACAGCCCGGCTGGCTCCGGCTGGGGAGCGGTAACGTACACCACCAGACTGAGCCTTAAGGCATGCTCAAACGCCACCTGGAGCAGCATGGGCAACACAATCTGATGCTGTCGCCAAGCTGGGCGCAGAGCGAGGCGGTTCAATTCACTGGCATAGGAACGGTTGAGGAATGGGGGCACATCGAGATAGTGCCTGAGTTCGTGATACGGATAGGGAAGCACCCGAAAACAACCCACCAGCTCCTCCTCAACGAAGGCTCCGAACCAATGGGCCTCCTTGACGTGGCGATCCACCAGTAGGCGTCGCCCATCACGCTGCTCTACCCGCACCCGCGAAGGGTTGAAGTGCAGGGGCCGCCAGCCCTGTTCTTCGACATACACATCGTGGAGCAACGCCAGGGCGTCCTCCACTTCGGCCTCGCCCCACAACTGGCGAAAGCAGTACTGATCGATGCGGATCGGATCAACGGTGGAGGGCGGCGGGCTAACCGGCACGGTGCCCACCTCCCGGGCGATGCCAATGGTGCGGCGCAGGCGGCGCGCCAGCTGTCGGGCCAAGTCCCTGTGGAGGCGTTCGGAGAGCAGGGTGTCATCAGCCAGGAGCTGGCGCAGTCGCTGGCCATCCAGCCGGGCGAGCTGGGCACCGGTTTCGGCCACCACCTTCACGGCGGAGGGAATGCCATCGAGGAACCCCATCTCACCGATGAACTCCCCGGCAGCGAAGCGATCGACCACATCCGTGCGCTCATCCACCAGCATCTGGGCGTGGCCATCGAGCAGCACAAAGAGATCGGTGTTCACCTCACCCCGGCGCAGAATCAACCGCGGCTGCTCGATACGTTCCACCGTGGCCACGCACAGCAGCCGACCCCAGTCCGCACTGGTGATGCGCATCTGCAGCCCATGGTCATTTGAGCCCTCGCTGGCCACAAATCCGGGTAAGGTGATGGGGAGGGGGAAAGGATGGGGCATGGGGTTGATCAAGATGGTTGATCGGATACCTCTAATTGGCGATGGACATCCCTCATTGAATGCCCCTTGTCCTAAACCAAGACCAGACCTACATACAACACAGATATCAATCTTTCACGGGCCAATTTTAGACTATAGCCTCAGACAACGGGGCCTGCCAAAGCTACGCCACGATCGCCGCAAGAGGACTGAAGTCGCCCAACCAGTTCCTGCCAACCGCATGCCGACCAGAATGCGGGCAAGTCAATTTCATGGCGTTTTCTCAGACGATTAGCAGCCCTGTAAAGGGGGGTGGTACTCGGGCATTCACTTGAGGAATCAAAATAAAGCAACTCAACCAACTCGCCCTCAACATGATTGTATCGAAATGGGGGCACTATTCCTGATTTCAACCCCAAACGAGAAAAGAGCTCGGCCGGGCCGTGGCGGGGTGCCGTGACAAACACCACATGGCCGAGCTTGAACGAATGCTCAAAGGCGACTTGCAACAGGATGGGCATGACGAGTTGATGCTGGCGCCAGTCGGGCCGGATGGCAAGACGGTTCAACTCCGTGGCCAAGGAGTTGGCAAGAAAAGGCGGCAAGTCA
This sequence comes from uncultured cyanobacterium, assembly GCA_903856805.1. Classification (GTDB taxonomy): domain Bacteria; phylum Cyanobacteriota; class Cyanobacteriia; order PCC-6307; family Cyanobiaceae; genus Cyanobium. Next base: position 14,612 of record CAIOCZ010000140.1, read on the forward strand.
ATGTATTGACTGAGCTCCAGGTTTGGGTTGGTCAGTACCCGAAAACATCCCACCAAGTCCCTGCCATGGAAAGCGCCAAACCAGTGGGCCTCTCTGCTAAAGCGATCCGTCAGCAACCGTCGCCCGTTGCGGACTTCCACACGGACCCTGGACGGGTTGTAGGGCAATGGTTTCCAGCCCTGCTCAAGAATGTAGACATCGTGCAGCAGGGCCTGAGCCTCCTCCACTTCCTCCCCATCGACAAGCGGACGAAAACTGAATTGTCCAATTCGGATCGTGGGATTGATCGCATGCACCGGAGCCACGATCGGTGCTGGAGCCCCGAGCTGACGGGCAATCTTGATTGTTCGCCTCAACCGTCGGGACAACAGCCGACCAAGTTCACTGTGAAGATGGGCAGCAAACAAGGGATCTTCAGCGCAGAGCTGGCTGAGCTTTTCA
>CAIOCZ010000141.1 GCA_903856805.1 uncultured cyanobacterium
CCAGCCGCAGGCCGCTGCTGTGCCAGGCCCGCAGTCGCTCCGGCACATCCGCGTACACCTGCCAGAGGGCCGGGTCGGCAAAGCGTTCGAACAGGTCGCTCCGCAGGGCTGGGGGGGCCGCCGGTCCGCCGGCGGCCTGCAGGGCTTCGTCGATCCGATCCCCCCACCACTGCCGTTCGGCCGTCAGCAGCTCAGCGCCGACCAGCCCCGGAAAGGCCAGCGGTGGCGCCTTGCGATAGAGCGTCGGGAAGTGCTGGTCAAGGCGGGCGGGGTCGATCGCGATGCCGTGCTCTGCGGCGGCGCTGGCATAGGTGGAACCCACTGAACGGCGGAGTCCGATCAAGGTGCCCATGGCGTCGAGCAGCAGGGCCCGGGGCCGGGGCCAGGGGCCGCTCATGGACGGCAGTCCGCCAGCCAGCCGGCCCCCACCCTGAGCTGGTGGGGCAGTCCGGGCAAGCGGGTGAGGTAGGCCAGGCGCCGAAGTTGATAGGCGGCCGGTCCGGCCAGGGTGAGGCCGGCGCCGGTGAGGCAGGCGTCGCCCTTCCCCAGGCTCAACATTTCGCCCAGATCATTCCAAACAAACGGGCGCTGCGGTTCGCCCCCACGGGCGCGAATGAGATTGGCGCTGAGCAGGGCGGCCTGCTGGAAGGCCACTTGGGCGGTGCTCGGCAGTGTTGGCTGATCCCCTTGGCCCGGATCCGCCACCGGGGCTGGGCTGGCCAGGTCCCCCAGGGCATACACATCACTGTGGCCCAGCAGCCGCAGCTCCGGATCGCAGCGCAGGCGGCCCCGGCTGTCGGTGGCGACCGAGGGGGTGATCACCGGCGGGCGAAAGCCCAGGCCGGCGGTCCAGACCACCCCCCGAACCGGCAGGATTTCGTTGGTGGCCGGGATCGCGCTCTCCGCCGAGGTTGGGGATCGCAGAACCACGTGGTCGGCTTCGATCGCCGTCACCTGGGTGTGGGTGCGGACGCGCACATCGCGGCGCTGCAGGGCCAGCTCGGCCTGTTGACGGTTGAAGGCTCGCCCCTGAGGAAGGACCATGGAACCCCTCTCGATCAGTTCGATCACGGCGCTGCCTTCCGCCAGATCAGCCAGCTTGCAGGCCAGTTCAACCCCGGTGGGGCCGGCCCCCACGATCGCGACGCGTTGTAGGGGGTGCCGTTGGTCTCGCAGCGCACGGAGCAGGGTCTGAAGGCGCTCCACATCGGCGAGGCTGCGGAAGCCCTGGCTGTGGCGCTCCGCTCCCGGCACGCCGAAGGTGCAGTCGCCGCCCCCACAGGCGATGACCAGGCTGGCGTAGGCCACCGGGCGCCCTGCGGCGGTATGAACGAGGCGGGCGGTCGTGTCGATCCGCTCCACCCGGTCCCGTAACCAGGCCACCCCGCGCCCGGCCAGCAGATCCTCGTAGGGGGGGGCGATTTCCCATCGGCGGAGTTCGTCGCTCAGAAGTTCGTAGAGGAGCGGGAGAAACAGGAACCGTTCCCGGGGTTCGATCAGCAGGATCGGGGGGGGGGCCGGCTGTTGGCTCAGGGCCAGGGCGGTGTAGAGCCCTCCGAAGCCGCCGCCCACGATGACCACGGTCCCGTCGGGACAGGGGCCGGCGCTGGGGGCGCGCCGATCAGGGCTCGCGGCGGTGGGGGCGTCCATTGAGGAACCCTAACCAGGAGATTCCTCAAGACGGCATGATGGATGGATTGTGCCTCTGCCGGCCCGACAGAGCGTTCCTGGAATGGCCGCGATGCCCACCTCCGCCGCCGATCGCCTGCCCGCCGACCCGCTGCCCTTGAACTCCTCCCTTGGCCGGGATGACCACCCCCTGGATCTGGAGGCGGCCCGGGCTGCGTTGCTGCCCCTTCCCGCCCAACAGCGCCTGGTTTGGGCCCAGGACCACTTCGGGGATGGCTTCGCCCTCACCACCAGCTTTGGCATTCAGGCGGCGGTGTTGTTGCACATGGTGAGCGTGCTGCCGCAGGGCGAGTGCATTCCGGTGCTCTGGGTGGACACGGGGTACTTGCCTCCCGAGACCTACCACTACGCCGAGACCCTCTGCCGCCGCCTTCGCCTCAACCTGCAGGTGGTGCAGGCCGAGATGAGTCCGGCCCGCATGGAGGCCCTCCATGGTCGGCTTTGGGAAACCGGCAAGGTGGAGGATCTGGAGCTCTACCACCGCATCCGCAAGGTGGAGCCGTTGGATCGGGCCCTGGCCCGGTTGGGGGTCCGATGTTGGGCCAGTGGGGTGCGCGGTAGCCAGACCGACCATCGTCGCGGCATGCAGCCCCTCGATTCCGTGCGGGGTCGTTGGTCGTTGAGGCCCCTGCTCAGCTGGAGCAACCGCGAGGTTTTCTATTACATGCAGGAGCACGACCTGCCCCAGCATCCCCTCTTTGAGCAGGGCTATTCCACGGTGGGCGACTGGCACAGCAGTGCCCCCGACGATGGTTCCGGCCGCGGCAGCCGCTTTGGTGGTCTCAAGCAGGAATGTGGCCTGCATCTACCGGGTTTGATGGGCGAGGGGATCTGAGGTGGGCCGCGGGGAGGCCCGCTGGCTGCTGATCGGCAACAGCCGCTGGCACTGGGCCGAACGCTGCGGGGAGCGGGTGGCCTTTCACCACGGTCCGCCCCTAGAGGGCCCCCTGCCGCCTCTGCAGGCCTGGGCTGCGGTCGGAGCGATCCCTCCGGCTGCTGAGCTGCCCAACGAACGCCGCCTCCGGCTGGATCAGGTGCCCTTGCGGGAGAGTCCGCCCTGGTTGGGGATCGACCGGGCCTTGGTGGGTTGGCAGGCGTGGCAGCGATGGCGGGCCCCCGTGCTGGTGGCCGATGCCGGCACCGTGCTCAGCCTCACCTGGGTGGATGGGGAGGGCCGTTTCCGGGGCGGACGGCTGATGGCGGGGGCGGGGTTGCAGTGGCGGGCGATGGCCGCCGGGACCAATGGCCTGCCGCCCCCGGGGGCCTCGGCTGTGGTCGATCCCAGCGGATTGGCCCTCTGGCCAACCACCACCGCCGAGGCCATGGAGGTGGGGGTGCTCCGGGGGTTGGCGGCGGCGCTGTCCGCAGCGGCCGAGGAGCGGCGGGCCCACGAGCCCGGCTGCCGGCTGGTGCTGACCGGTGGGGATGGGGAGGCTTTGCACCCGTTGCTTGCGCTGCCAGGGGATCCGCTGGGGTCGGCTTGGGAACTCTGTCCCGGCCTAGGACTGGAGGCCCTGATGGGGCTCAGGCCAGCCCCAGATCCGTGAGGAGGTCATCGGCCATGGACTCGGACTTCACCTTGCGATAAAGCTTTTCAATCCGACCCTCCCCATCCACCACCACGGTGTGGCGCATCATTCCCATATATTCCTTGCCCATGAATTTTTTGAGGCCGTAACTCTCGTAGGCCGTGGCCACCGGACAGGGCTCGGGATCGGTAAGCAGCGTGAATGGCAGGCTGTATTTGTCGATGAATTTAGTATGGCTGGCGGCATTGTCCTTGCTGATGCCAAGCACCCTGATCCCCTGGGCTTCAAACTGGCTCCAGCGATCACGAAAGTTGCATGCTTCTTTGGTGCAGCCGCTGGTGTCATCCTTCGGATAGAAATAAATCACTACCCGCTGGCCGCGCAGGGCACTGAGCGTCACCGGCGTTCCGGTTGGGTCCGGGAGGGTGAAATCGGGGGCGATGTCGCCGATCTGCAAGGCCATCACGCTGGGGAACGCAAGCCCGCGGAGCTTAGGAGCTGCCGCTTCGGCGCCGCACGACCAGGGCACGATTTCGGCATGGTTGCTGCACAGGGCTGCCGTTGTTGGCCGGGCGATTCGCCGTGGCTACGGTGGATTTTGAGGTTCTCTGGTCTGCTGTTGTGCTGAAACGTTTGCTTGCCCCGCTTCTGCTGGGAGCCGTGGCCACCGCCACCGCCACCGCGATCACCCTGCCGGCGGCGGCGGCAGTGGATAACGACCTGCCCGTGCGCTGGAACACCGGCGGCGCAGTCTGGTCCACCAACCAGGACGCCTTCGCCACCTTCTTGAGCACCGGGGAGGTGACCGATCGTGGTTTGAAGGATGGCCTGGCCCGCTCCGGTTGGACGGCGGAGGAAATCCGTGCCGGCATGACCAAGACCTATGACGTCAATCTGGTGGGGGTGGCGCGGTTTCTGTATTCCGATGCGGGGGTGAAATTCCTGAAGCAGGCCACCCTCAGCTACTTCCCTTACTGGAGCATGAACACGTACGCCGTTCCGGCCCTGCGCTCGGCGATCGTCGCGGATGCCGCCGATGGCAGCATCTCATCGGCCGGAATCATGAAGGCGTTGCCCACGGATTTCCGCCTGGCTGATTTCTGCAACACCTATACCGGCCGCCAGAACATCTGTTCCGAGGGGCGTTGTCAGGAGGGCTCGGCCCAGTGCACTTCGCTGTTGTCCTGGTATGTGTTCCTGCCCGCTTGCATCCAGGCCAATCAGATCGCCACGCCTGCAGCGGCGGCCGCCACCACTCCCCCCCCCTCCGGCGTTCGCGCCCTGTGGTGAGTCGCTCATCAGGCCGGCGTTCGGTTCAGGGGAGATCGGCCATCAGCAGGGTGTGCTCCATCGGTTGGGGCAAGGTGCTGCCCCGCTGCGCCTGGAACAGCTCCTCGACTCGGCCTAGGGCCGCCGGGTCGAGGTGTCGGCTCAGCAGTTCCCGATAGCTCGTGGTTGGGGCTAACCAACGCTGAACCAGCCCTTCGCTCAGGGGTAGCTCCAGTCTCTCCTCCCAGCGCTCCTCACGCACGCGCCAGCCGCAGCCCTCCAGCCCCTCCCGCAGGGCCGTAGGTCCAGGGGTCTGCCCCTCCAACCAAGGGGTTTCCCACGGTTGGATCCCCTTCAGCTCAGCCAGGGCGGCAGCGTGTTCCCCAGGCTTCTGGGAGCTCCACAGCGCCAGCAGGCTGCCCGCCGGACCCAGCCTTGGCTGACTGCAGAGCATCCGCAGCTGGGCCTGGGGGGCGGCGAGGGCGGTGAGCGCCTCGAGCCAGGCCTGCACCACCGCGGGGGGGCGGCCGCGGAACGGTTGACGGGCGGCAATCCACTCAAACCGCTCGCCGGGGGGGGGCATGGTCGTTGGGGCCAGGGCCCGAACCAGTTGCTCGGGGTGGTCGATGGCGACCGGCAGCAGGCGGGGCCGTCGCAGCTGATCCAGGACCTGCAGCTGGGCCTGCAGCCGCTCCAGATCCGCAGGGGTTTCCACGGTGATCACCACCTCCCCCTCGCTGGCGTTCTGCAGGGGATCCAGGGCCCACAGCAGGGAACGGGACTGCAGCACCAGCACCCGGTCCAGCCGCCGTAGGGGAGCCCCCTGCCAGAACCGTTGCCGCAGCCGGTCGAGCCGTTCCCCTTCCGCGGCGGCCTGGCGTTGCAACCAACGGCTCAGCAGGGGATCGTCGGGGCTGCTACTCAACTGATCGGGTTGATCCGCGGCGGTTTCAGCGGCGGCGGCCAACTGGGCTGCCCGGCGCTGTTGCAGCCGCACGCGCAATGCCCCTTCCCAGCCGAGGCTGCCCGGTTGCCAGAACAATTCGCCCTGCAGGGCATTGGGCAGGTATTGCTGGGCCACCCAATGTTCGGCGTAAGCATGGGGATAGCGGTAGCCCACGCCATCCCCAAAGGCCTGGCCATCCCGATGGGCATCCCGCAGGTGGGCGGGCACCTGCTGGCGATTGGCCTTGCGCACGGTTCGCACCGCGTCGAAAAAGCCCAGGGTGCTGTTGCTTTTTTCGGTGCCGGCCAGATAAAGCGTCGCCTGGGCGAGGGGGTAGAGCCCTTCCGGCAGCCCCATCCGTTCAAAGGCCGCGGCACAGGCCTCCACCACGACCATGGCCTGGGGATCGGCCAGGCCGATGTCTTCGCCGGCGGAGATCAGCAGGCGTCGAAAAATAAAGCGAGGGTTTTCCCCCGCCTCCACCATCCGCGCCAGCCAGAACAACGCCGCGTCCGGGTCCGATCCGCGGATCGACTTGATGAAGGCGCTGATGGTGTCGAAGTGGGCGTCCCCCTGTTTGTCGTAGAGCACGGCCCGCTGCTGAATCGATTCCTCGGCAATGGCCAGGTCGATCACGATGGCGCCGCAGGCGTTCGCTGAGGTCGTTTCCACCGCCAGTTCGAGGGCATTGAGCAGGCTGCGGGCGTCGCCGTTGGCCACATCGAGCAGGTGGTCGGCGGCCTCCGGGCTGAGTTCCACCCGGCGGTCGCCGTAGCCCCGTTGCGGGTCGGTGAGGGCGCGCTCCAGCAGTTGGCGCAGGTGCCTGGGCTCCAGGGGCTGCAGGCGGAACAGGCGCGAGCGGCTCACCAGCGCCTTGTTGACTTCAAAGAACGGGTTTTCGGTGGTGGCACCGATCAGGGTGACGGTGCCGTTTTCCACCCACGGCAGCAGGGCATCCTGCTGGGCGCTGTTGAAACGGTGCACCTCATCGATGAACAACAGGGTGCGCAGGCCGTGCTGCCCCAGCCGCTGCCGGGCCGCATCCACTTCGGCGCGCAGCTCCTTGACCCCGGCGAGCACGGCATTGAGGGAGCTGAAGTGGGCCCTGGTGGTGCCGGCGATGATGCGGGCCAGGGTGGTTTTTCCCACCCCCGGGGGGCCGTGGAGGATCAGGTTGCCCACGCGATCGGCGGCGATGGCCCGCCGCAGCAGCCGTCCTGGGCCAAGGATGTCCTCCTGGCCGGCGAACTCCTCCAGGGTGCGGGGTCGCAGGCGATCGGCGAGGGGGGCAATCCGGGCCCGGTTTCTGTCCTCCTGGTGGCTGAACAGGTCGTGACCGGAGGGATCGCTCATGGGAACGGGGCGGGAGCAGGGCGCCCAGTCGGCCAACGCTAGGGGGATCTCCTCGGGTACGCTCCGGCCCCAGGCCCCTGCGCCGCACGGTCTTGAACGCGATGGTCCTGAGGCGATCTCGAACGTGGCGGCCTGCTTCTGGGGCCTCGGGCGGAAGCGGTGCGGGCCTGGTCCGGTGGCTGCCCTTAATGCCGCTGCTGGGGCTTCTGGGCTGTCAGGCGCCCCCCTCCCGCTCCACCCCGCCCCTGACGAGGGTGCGGACGGAGGCGGTGCAACAGCAGTCCTTCGGCGAAAGCTTCACCAGTGTGGCCACGCTTGAGGCGGTGGAGGAGGTGAATCTCGCCAGTCAGGCGGGCGGGCGGATCAAGCGTCTGCTGATTCGTCAGGGGGATCGGGTGCGCGCGGGACAACTGCTGATGGTGCTCGACCAGGCCCAGGATCAGGCCGAGGTGGCGCGGCTGAGAGCGGAGGTGGAAACGAACCGCCTCAATGATCAACGCTATGACTATTTGGTGCGCCAGGGGGCGGAAAGTGCCATCCGTCGCGATGCCTATCACCAGCAGTACATCGCCTCCCGTCAGGCCCTGATCGCCAAGGAGGCCGATCTGCAGTTTCGGGATCTGCGGGCCCCGATCGACGGCAGCGTGGCCGATCTCCAGGTGAAGGTGGGCGATGTGATCACCGCTGGAGCGCCCTTCACCAGGATCATCCGCAACGATCGCCTGGTGGCCCGCCTGGAGGTGCCAGCTGTCTATAGCGAACGGCTGCGCTTGGGCCAGGTGGTCACGTTGATGGATCCTGCCCGCGGCAGGCCCTTGGCCCGGGGGGAGATTCGATCCCTGGATCCTGGGGTGGCCACCGGCAGCCAGGCGCTGCTGGCCAAGGCGGAATTTACGAATCCGCAGGGGTTGTTACGCCATGGTCTCCGCACCAAGGTGCGGTTGGAGTTCGGTCAACAGGATCTGCCGGCGGTGCCGTTCACGGCCGTGACGCGAATGGCGGGTCAAAATTTCGTGTTTGTGTTGGGCAAAGCTGCTGATCTGCCCCCGGGGGCCGAACCCACTGGACCGTCTCCCCAGCGCCGCCTGGCGCCTGGCACGTTGGTGGCGTTGCAGCGGCCCGTCCAGCTCGGTGCCCTGCAGAACAATCGCTATCCCGTGCTGAGCGGCCTGGCGGTCGGAGAGCGCTTGATCACCTCGGGGTTGATCAACCTGAGCAATGGCAAGCCGGTTCGGTTGGACTGACGGGTGTTTCACTGGCAGGGATGACCGGGAGCCGTTGGCATCCTTCCGGTATCTTGCGGTCATACGTGCCAGACCTGTGCGGCCTCCGAATCGGTCCAGTTCCATTGTGATAGGTCTGCTCGTCAGTGTTGCCCTGGCTGGATGTGGGGAAAAACCTGCGCCACCGGCCCAGCCTCCCCAAGTCAAGCTGATTAATCCTAGATCCTTTGTAATCCCTGAATCTGCGAATTACCAGAGCACCCTGGAGGCGATTCGTGAAGTGCGCTTGGCCCCGGAGACAGGGGGCCGAATTGTGGCGATGCCTGTGTATGAGGGGCAGCAAGTCCGTCCCGGGCAGCTGTTATTCGTGTTGGACCAGATTCAGCAAAGGGCCGAGGTGAATGCGGATGCAGCGGAGGCACGTAAAAATCGATATAACGCCGAGCGTTATATTTTCCTCAATCAACAGGGAGCTGTCTCAACGAAAGAGCGTGATTTTTACGTTACTCAGGCCATCCAAAGTCGTGATAAATTGCAGGCCTCTTTGGCAACGTTGTCCTATAAAAATGTTGTCGCGCCGATCCCCGGATACGTCGGTAATCTGAACTACAAGATTGGTGATGTGATTCAGGCTGGTGCCGTTGTCAGCAGCGTCATCGATAACAGCAAGCTCTGGGTGCGGTTGGATGTGCCTGGGGAGCTTGCTGATCGCGTGCGTCCAGGCCTTCCCGTCATCCTGGCCGGTGCCGATCCGCGGCGGCCGATGGCCCAGGGAGTGGTCTCCTTCGTGGCCCCGGCTTTGGATAAGCAGCGCCAGACCTTGCTGGTCAAGGCCGGTTTTGATAATCCCGATGGCGCTCTACGCAACAATCAGCGCGTCAGCGCGACGTTGATTTTTTCGACCCAGCCGAAGCTGATGATTCCCTCCCAAGCGGTGTTGATGCAGGCCGGCAAGCCATTTGTCTTCTTGGCCGTCAGTGTGGAGGAGGCGAAGCGCCGGTTGGGACGCAGCATCGATCCGCCCCCGTTGCCCAACCTGCCCGTGGCGATTCAGGTGCCCGTGAGCCTGGGCACCATGCAGAACGGTGGCTTCCCTGTCCTCCAAGGACTTACGGCGGCTGACACTCTGGTGGTCGGCAACCTGGCCCAGCTCAGGAGTGGGATCTCCATTCAACCGGCCACTCCGATGCTGGGCACCCGATGAGTCTTTCCGATACCTTCATTCGACGCCCCGTACTCAGCACGGTGTGCAGCATCCTGATTTTGCTCGCGGGTCTCATCAGTTTGCCCTTGTTGCCCATTGAGAATCTGCCGAATATCGCACCGCCTACGATCCAGGTGAATGCCAATCTCCCTGGGGCCGATGCGGTCACAGTGGAAAATGCAGTCACCGGCCCCCTGGAACAACAGATCAACGGTGCCCCTGGGATGGATTACCTCACCTCGGTGAGCACCGCCGCAGGAGTGAGTCAGATCAATGTCTTTTTCAAGGCCGGAACTGATCCTGACATTGATCAGGTCAACGTCCTTAATCGGGTTCAAACGGCATCGGCTCAGTTGCCCCAGAGCGTCAATAATCAAGGTGTCACTGTTCAGCAGACGGCCAGCAGTTATCTGCTGGTTTATAACCTAACCTCTACGGAGGGGCAATTCGATCGTAATTATCTCAACGGCCTTTATCAGCTCAACCTCGCTTTCCCGCTCGCCCGATCCCCTGGCGTTGGCCAGGTCACCGTCTTTGGCAGTAGTGATCCCGCCTACAGGATTTGGGTGGATCCTCAGAAACTGACCCGCTTCAATCTGACGGTGCAGGATGTGATTGATGCCCTGCGTTCCCAGAACCAGATTGTGGCTGGAGGCACGATCGGGGGGCCTCCCTCCTCAGCCTCGAATCGGACCACGTTCCCAATTTTGGTGGAGGGAAATCTCAAGTCTGTTCAAGAATTTGAGAATCTCATCCTTGCCAGCGGTCCAGGGGGCGTGAATGCTGATAAGGGACCCGATGGAAGTTTGATCCGTCTTGGTGATGTAGGCAGGGCGGAATACGCCTTTCAGAATTTTAACCAGGCGGCCGTCAATGCCCGTACAGGATTTCCCTGCGTCGGGTTTGGTGTCATCCAACTTCCTGGCAGTAATGCCATCGATACGGCAAAACAGGTGGATGCCGTTCTTAAAACCTTTGAGGCCACCTTGCCCCCAGGAGTGGTTCTAGAGAAAGTCTTCGATCAGACCGACTTCATCAATGCCTCAATCATGGGGGCCCTGGATGCCCTGCGCGATGCGGTGGTGTTGGTGCTGTTGATCATCTTTCTGTTCCTTCAGGATTGGAAAGCCACGATGGTCCCAGCCCTGGCGTTGCCGATCGCCTTGTTGGGGGCCCTGATTTTCGTCAAGGCGTTTGGTTTTTCGATCAATGAACTCACCCTCCTCGGCATCATTCTGGCCACCGGCCTGGTGGTGGATGATGCCATCGTGGTGGTGGAGGCGGTGTCGGCTCGGATCGAGTCGGGAGATCGACCGTTTGCGGCAGCCTCCAATGCGATGAAGGAGCTCACCGGCGCGATTCTGGCCACGGCCCTGGTGCTGCTGGCGGTGTTCGTTCCAGTGACCTTTTTCCCCGGTGCCACAGGGGTGATTTATCGGCAATTTGCACTAACTATTGTCTTTTCTATTGTAGTTAGTACATTCAACGCGATTACCGGAAAGCCCCTGCAATCTGCCCTGCTGCTCGGGGGCGGTAAGACTGATCCTAAAGGTTTGGCTTGGACGTTAATTGGAGGTTCCTTTGGAGCAGCCTATGGCTATCTCTTTGGTGGTTGGATCTGGTGCCTGGGTTTCGGCATCCTTGGTGCCGTCGTGGGGACATTTCTCCAGCCGATTTTCCGGGGCTTCAATTACCTATTTGAACGATTAGCCAAAGCCTACTCCCAACTTCTTGTTAAGGCCATTCGATTGCGACGTCTCATTGTTGCTGTGTTGTTGGGGGGCGTCGTGCTTGCCGGACTGGCGTTTGTGGCGATCCCCACAGGCTTCGTTCCCACGGAGGATCAGGGCTACGGCTTGGGAATTATCCAGCTGCCTCCCCAGGCCTCGCTGGAGGCCACGATGGAGGTGGCATCTGAGGCAAGAAAAATTATCTCTGCTGAAAAAGATGTGGTGAGTGGTGAGATGATCGGTGGGGTCGGATTTAATGGTGGATCTTTAAATCAAGGAATCTTTTTCTTTGGGTTGAAACCCATCGAAGAGCGCACCGCTCCGGATCAATCCGCCATGGCCATCATTAAGCGGATGAACCAGAACTTTAGGTCCATTCAAGGGGCCAAGGTTCTCGCCACTCCTCCAGCTGCCGTGCCGGGATTCAGCGCTCAGGGTGGATTGTCGTTCCAGTTCAACGATCTGAGCAATGGTGGCTACAGCCCTACCGATCTCTATGGGATGGCGTCTGAGTTGATTCGAAAGGCGCTTTCAACCGGTAATTTCTTTAATCTCTACACTCAGTTTGTCAGTGATGCTCCGGTCTGGAGGCTGATCCCCGATCGGGATCGCATGGCCTCTTTAAATGTTGACTTCGGCACGGCCATGTCGATTCTCAGTACTTTGAATGGCAGTAGTTTTGTCAATCAAACCTACGAGAATGGCCAGTATCGCCAGGTTTATGTTCAGGCCGAGGGCGCTGAGAGAGAGGTCGTTCAGGACCTCAATAATCTCTACGTTCCGGATAGTCAAGGCAATCAAATCCCCCTGGCAAATGTGGTGAGCCTCCGTCTCGATAGCGCCCCGCCAATTATCAATCATTACAATCTTTATCGCACTGTCCTGATCCAGGGGATGCAGGATTTTACGAAGAGTAGTGGTGAGGCGATTGATGCTTTGATGTCCACTTTCAATGAGCTTAATCTATCCAACATCGGATCGGCTTGGACCTC
>CAIOCZ010000142.1 GCA_903856805.1 uncultured cyanobacterium
CCTGAGGGTGCAGCGCCGCTGCCAGGAACTGCTGCAGCACCTGGAGTCTGCCCTCGTCACGTCGCGTTTAGAGACCCTGCTGGCCGGAACCGCTGATGTCGGCGTGGATCGGGAGTTCCTGGAGCGTTGGGGGTATGACCAGGAACAAAAACAGGCCATTGCCGCCGCGATCGAAGCGGTGGCGATGGCCTGAATGGGGGGCCCCGCTGGATTCAGGGCGTGGTGGCCGCTGCGGGTGATGGGACCACTGGGGCTTCCGCCGCGGGGCTCACCACTTCGGGGGCCGGAGCCTGAGCCACTGGCGGTGCGGCCGCTGCGGGGGCCAAGACACGCTCAGCAGGGGCCGCTGGAGCGACTTCCACGGGGGCGGGGGCCGGGAGGGGGGCGGTCTTGGTGGCGGTGGCCACCGGGCCGGTCACGTCCGCGATGGGGTGGAGCTCCACCACGGCGGGAGCCACATGGCCGGTTTCTGGAGCCCGTTGACGGCTCGACCAGTCCTTGATCTCCTGGATCACCGCCGGATTGTCAGGGTGGCTGAGGATGTCAACGCTGCCATCGCTCTGCACCGCCAAGGGGACACTCGTGGTGCGGGTGACCCGGGTTGAGGGAACATGAATGACCCGGGCCGCTTCCATGCGGCCAGAGGGGGGTTGGACCTGCTGAACGGCTTTGCGCATGGGATCGCGCCAGGGCTGGGGCAGGGGGGCCATCGGGTCCCCGCTGTAGGCCCAGCGCGCGCGTTCAGCCCGCGCCATCGGGGGCATCACCACGCCATCGAGGCTGGCATCCGCGCCATTCAGGGTGAGGGTGCCGCCAAGCAATGCGGAACGGTTGAAAACGTTCTTGAAGGACGGGGGGAGGGGGCTGGTCCGGGCGGCGACGGTTCGGCTGACTCCCGTGGGGGCAGGCGTCACCGACGCACTGGCGGTGCGTTCGCGATAGGGGGTGGAGGGCCAGAACTTGGGGCTGGCGGAACCTTTGGACAGCAGAGGAGAGCCGGGAAGGGCTTGCTGGTCCACGGTGCGCAGGGGCGAACCGTGAAGAAGTGGATCGGCCGACCCTCGGGAAGCGCTGAGAACCATGCCGCTGGATTCCCAGCGGGCGGCCAAGGCTCCAGCCGCATCCTTGGCCTGGCTGGGCCGGGTTGGGGTTTTAGGTGTCAGGACGACGGGGGTGGAGGGGCTGGAGCTGGCGACGGCATTGGTGCTGGAGGGAGGGGTCCGATCCGCCACGCTCGCCCGCCAATGGTCATGGGCGTCGATGGCCACGAGCGGGAGCCAGATGGTCTGACTCAGGAGGGCCCAGCCAATGGTCTTGGCACTGAGCGGGGATTGCTGGGGGTGGTGCATGGCGAAGACCGGGGGGACGGCTGAGGGACGGACGGGAAGCTGGACGCAGGCTAGGGCTGAAATTGCGTAATTCTTAAAGAGTTCAGTTGTTGTTGTAGCGCCAGTAGTAGCTCCAGAAGTTTCCGAGTTGGCTGAGGGGCAGAACCACTTGATTCAGCACATCAACGGACTTGCCGTAGACGCTGCGGTTGACCACGACGGTGTCGTTGTCGCGCAGGGGAGGATTGAGTCCATTTGAGACTCCTTTGTTGTAGTTGAGTTTGAAGACTTCGCGGGTGGTCGTGCCATTGCGATTCAGGCGGACCAGTTCAACGTTGCCGGTGTTGGCGCGCCAGTCGGTCGGTCCACCGGCCTTGAGAATGGCTTCAACAAGTGGGGTGTTGGCGCGCAGGCTGAGGGTGCCGGGGGTCTTGACCTCGCCGATGACGGTCACATTGATGGTGGCTGGACTGAGGTTGGATGCCGCCAGTTGGAGCACCTCATCGGGTAGGGGCTGGTTGGTGCGGGCGATCACCAAGGTGTCCCCGTCAAAGAGCAAAGGATTTTGGTTTTGGTTTCCGAACTGGAGTAATTCGGCCAGATTGAGAACCGTCTGCTTCTGGTTGCCGTCCGGGCCCGCCAGTCGCCGGCGCAGAAGAACGTTGCGGACGTCCGCATTCAGGGTGATGCCCCCCGCGGCCTGAATGGCTGCAACGGGGTTGGTCCCGGTCGTCAGCGGGTAAAGGCCTGGGCGCTGGACCTCTCCCAACACCGAGACCTTCACCGGCCGCGGGGTGGTGAGGGTGAGAAAAAGCTGGGGCCGCAGGAGCTGGCGGGAATAAAGAGAGGTGAGCCAGCGGGTGGCCTGGCCGATCGTCAGGCCAGTGAGCTGGACGGAACCAAGCAGGGCAAGGGTGGCGGTGCCGTCCGGCAGGATCGATAGGCCGCCGCCGACGCTGGAGGCGGTGGGGTCAAGAAAGGTGAGCTGGAGGATATCCCCGGGTCCGAGCACATAGAGATCAGATTCGAGCTGGGGCGAGGACGCGAACGGAGCGGTTCGCGGCAGGCCTCCGGGGCTGCCGGATGGGGTGGCGGCCAGCAGGGGAGCTCCGGGCACAAGGCCGACGGCCAAGACGAAAGCTCCGACGAGAGGAGCCAGGCGAGGGCGGCGGATCCGTTGGACCGCTGGGATGGGGAGACATCCTGCCGTGGGGGAGGGAGCGGTAGCCGGGGCCAGGAGGGCCGAGGACTCGACAACCGATGCGGAACTTGTGCTTTTCAGCGCTTGCACTTGGACGCAAAAATCGTCGCCGGACTATAGACCGTCCTGTCAACTGAACCGTGATCAAGCGATTGCCCTACAATCAAAAGGATTTACTGGCGACAAAACGTGACCACGACGGGCGCACCTGCTGATTCAGCTTCCGGGAGCGAACTGCTCGGAGGAGGGGGAAGCGGTTTTGGGCGCTCCACGTTTAACGATCCTTCGTTCCAGTCTTCTCCCCTGGGCCCTTCCCTTGAAGATCGCTCCAGTGGCGGCGTCAGTGGACTGGTTCGCACCGTTAAACGTCGACAGGGCCTGTTCCTGTTCGTCTTCGCTTTGGTGACTGGCGCCCTCGCCGTCGATACCTTGCGCCAGCGCATCTTTTCACCCGTCTACCAGGGTGGTTTTCAGATGCAGATCAGCAATCCTTTTGACGAGAATCGGAAAAGTCAGATTGACTCCAATGGCGGCACTGTGGAGCAGATTGCCCGTAGTTCGGTGCAGAATGATGTGCCGAGTCTGGTGGTTCTCCTGCGTAGTCCCCTGCTGATCAAGGGGTTAGCGGAAAAAAACGGTGTGGGTATGAATGAAGTTATTAATAATCTCAGCATTGCCCCGGCCTCCGGCGATGTGCAGAACGTGTTGAATGTCACGTTGCGCTGGCGGGATCCGGTTAAGGGACGAGCGATATTAAATCAGTTGTCTCAGGAGTACACCAATTTCTCACTCACCCAGCGGCAGGCAACCCTCGATTCAGGTGTGAATTTCCTTGATCAGCAGGCCCCTGATCTGTTAAGCCGAGTCGAGAAACTGCAGACCGAGTTGCGGACGTTCCGCGAGCGGAACAATTTCCTAGAGCCTGCCACCCAGGGGGCCGCGATCCAGGCCTCGCGCGACGGCTTGGTGACGGAGTTGCGCCAATTGCAGGTGTCCCAGGCCCAGTTGGAAAGTCAGCTGTCCTCCGTGAAGGCCGGTCGGCTCCAGTTCAACGGCAGCGGAGCCCCCACCGCCGTGGCCACCCTGGGCCCCACCAGCTTGGCTACGGCTCCCCGGGATAACGGTGCTCAGGCGGCGGTTGGCACCCCTACGCCGGTGCAGCAGCTTTCCCAGCTCGAGCAGGATCTGGCTACCGCCCGGGCCACGTATCGGGATGATTCCCCTGTGGTGCAGTCGATCAAGGCTCGACGGGATCAGTTGTTGCCGGTGGTGCAGGGACAGGCCGTGGATAGCCTGCGGGCTGGCTTGCTTGCCAATGCTGCCCAACAGGACGAGATCAATCGCCAGATTCTGCTGCTTAACGACAATTTCCGCACCAGTCCCCGCAAAATCAAGGAATACGAGGATGTGCAGCAACGGTTGGCCGTTGCCCGTGACAACTACTCCTCTTATATCCGTGCCCGCGAAACGTTCCGATTGGAACGGGCCCGTTCCACCACCCCTTGGCAGGTGATTGCCCCGGCCGAATTCACGGAAGTGCCCGTGGAGCCCAATATCCAGCGCAACCTGTTGAGGGCCTTGGTCCTGGGGCTGTTAGCGGGTTTGGGGGCGGCAATCTTGCGGGAGCGCACCGACAACGTCTTCCATACCCCCATGGAAGCGGAGCGGGACTTGCAACTGCCCGTCCTGGGTCTGATTCCCTATCTGCCCCTGGAGCCCGGGGTCGAAATTTCCACCAGCATCGCCAAAATGTCGGCGAGCGAGCGTTTTGCCATCAAGGAATCGCTGCGGAGCCTGTTCACCACCTTCCGTCTGCTCCGGGCCGATCGGGACATCCGACTGGTGGGAGTCACCTCCTCCACCCAGGGGGAGGGAAAATCCACCGCCGTGACCATTTTTGCTCGTACCCTCGCTGATCTCGGCCTCAAGGTCCTGATCATTGATGCGGACATGCGTCTGCCGATGCAGAACCGCTACTTGGGAGTGGAGCCCGGCGATGGACTTTCCAGTCTGCTCTCCGATCCCAACATCAAACCCGAGCAGGTTATCCAAACCATCCAGGAAAATCTCGATGTCATGCCGGCGGGTCCCAAGCCCCCGGATCCCGCCAAGCTGCTCAACTCGGCACGCTGCCAAGAGGTGGTGGCTGAAATCAGGGCCCTGCCTGGTTACGACATCGTTCTCTTCGATGCCCCCCCCTGTCTGATGCTGGCCGATCCGATCCTGCTGGGTGAAAAACTTGACGGCATTCTGTTCTTAGTTGGCCTTGGCAAGGTGAGTCGCCAATTGGCACCTCAGGCCGCTCGTCGCATCAAAGCCACGGGTGTTGATGTTTTGGGTCTGATCTGTAACCAGGTGAACTTCCCAAGCCGCCTGAACGACTATGGCTATGAATATGGCTATTACTACCATTACGCGTATGCGTCGAACTATGGATCTAACCGTTATTCCACCTACGGTAAGTACGGCAAGGGGTTCATGGGGTATGTTAAGCGCTATCGTGATTCCTATGTCAATAATCGTTATCGTGATTCCTATATGACCAAGGGGGCTTCTGGCGTGGCTGGCCGTCTGCGCGATGGCAATGCGGTCCAGCGGTATCAGGACGCAGCGGTGTCCGAGGAAGCGCGGCTCAAGCGCGAGGCCGCCGAAGCGGTCAAGGGTTCCGACAGTGCCCCAGACACGGTGGACATCACCGCCTCAACCACCGATCCAAAGGGTTCCGGGAGATCAGGAAATTGGCTCAGGGATCGGCTGCGGCCGGATTCCCGTTCCAACCGCACCCCTGATGATCGACCCGATGGTGAGGCCTGAGCCCAGCTGCTGATCAGGCCGCCAACGCCAGTCCCCATGACGAAGCCCCCGGGTTGTGAAACCTTGGGGCTTGTCTATGTCGCCTCAGTTCTTCAGCACCTGGTCCAGCACATCGAGATGCTCGTAGATCGGTTTGGCCATGGGGTGGCAACGACGGACCCAGTCCAGGGCGCTGAAGAGATCGATCTGACGCAGGCGTGCCGTCAGTCCCACCGCCATTAACGACGAGCGTTCGACCCCGGCAAGGCAGTGCAGATACACCGGGGAGCCGGCGTCGACCATGGCCTGGGCCTGGTTAAGGGCCTCCATAAGCCGTTCCGGCGACATCGGTTCCTGGTTACGGTGGTCGGGTAGGGCCACCCCCCCGCTTTGCCACAGCTCCGGGACCTTCGCCTGAAGGTCCTCCTCTGGATAGCAGCAGCTGAATCGCCGCCGGAATCCCGCCAATTCCAATTGTTCCCAATGACCTTGGGTGCGTGGCATGGGTCCAATGGCCAGCTGTTGGGTCAGGATCCAGCTGTACGGAAGGGGCCCGTCCGGGCGGATGGAGCCAGAACGTTCTGGGTTACGGCGAAATAGGCGGGGCAGGGACTCCATTGACGGCGGTCAGGGGCGGGCGGGCGGCGGAGTGGTCAGGGTGGGAATGGGGCCCTCAGGGGGCTGGCCTGGATGACCCTATCGGCTGCCCCCGCTGGGAGGGTGCTTCGCGTTCCAGGGCTGGCCGCAGTTGCGTTAGCAGCTGCTCCCAGCTCCTGTCATCCGGCGGAGTCGCCTCGGGGTTCCTCAGGCTGATGAGTACACAGCGGTAGACGTGATTGGGGCGGAGCCCCAGCATCCTTACCAGCTTGTTGCGGATTCCGGTGTTGTTCTGGTTGGCGGCAGTTCCCAGCTCTTCGACGGTCACACCCCAGGCCCCGGGGCCCTTAACCCCCGGGACCAGACAGGTTTGACGAGCGCCTCTTCCCTTCACCTGGCCAATGGCACTGCTGCCCTGCGTGGTCAGCACCTGACGCCGTTTCAATTTCAGACCGCCAAGATCCCTCGCGATGAAACTGATTTGGAAGCTGTCCAGTTGGCGCACGGTCGCCTGTACCAAGCGAAGGTCTCGGCCATCGGACCAGCGGTAGTGAAGGATCGAGGAATGGGCCAATTCGTATCCGTCTTCGGCGGGGCGGCTGGCTTGGGCCTGGGCAGGCGGTGCCGAAGCGGCCAAGGCAGCCGTGATCGCAGCAGCATCGAGGGGAGTGTGGCGAGGGGCACTTGGGAAGGCGATGGCCTTCCCAACCGCCACGGTGGCGACGAGAGCGAGACCGCCATACAAGCGGTTCAACAGGGTGGGGGACGGGGACATGTCGTAAAGCCTGGTGAGGATCAGGCGTGGCGATCGTTGGTGGGTTGATCCAGCGGCGGCAGCTCCCGTTCCAGCAATCTCATGTACAGCACACCGAAGATAAATACAGCAATTCCTGAGAACACGAGCGATCCTGTCTCTTTGTGGAAAAAGTCAAATAGAAAGGTTCCTTTGCCCTGGGACTGACTAGAGCAAATGGTGAGAATGGCAATGCGAATGGTGTTGCAGATCAGCCCGATCAGGGGGGCTGCCAGCAGCATCAGCAACCGGCTTCGGTTGGATCGGATTGGGAATGCCAGCAGAAAAATGAGACCGATGCAGATGATTTGCCCCATCATGTCGATGCCGTTGCAGGCTGCCATGACCGTGACCCCGCCTGTGGGCAGCATCACTTCGCGGCCCCTCACCATCACATTGAGGCCCAGGATGCTCAGCCAGTTGCCCGCCATGGTGGCGGTAAGGAGGCTGATTGGTTGTTCAGGGAGGAGTTTGAAGATCAGGGAATAGCCAGGGATCAACATCAGGCAGAGAAAGGGATCCCGAAATTGTTTTAGCTGGCGCAGGGGTTGGCAGAGCAGGGCAAGGGCCAGGCCAGCCAGGGGAGCCAGGATGTACAGAATCCCATCCCAGTGCATGATCATGGCGCTTCGGGCCAAGATCCACAGCACTAGGGGAGTGCCCAGCACCAGGCCCACCAGGCTGGGCTGGGGACGCAGGTGTTCGAATTGATCTTCCATGCAAATCACCGCGCCACCCCAGACCATCAGGACGAGCACGGTGGTGTTCGGGTCTTGACTGGTATGAAAAACGGCAATGTTTTGGGTGGCTACCAAGGCCGCCAGCAGCAACCAAAGATTGCGTGGTGTGGCAGGCGGGATGGCGGGGATCTGCTCTCGCACCCAGGGGGGAAGGCGATCCAGGAGTGGTGTCATGACCTCAGGCGGCCTCGGTGTCCGGCTTGTATTCCGGGACGAGGCGAAGCATCAACCGGATCACCGAAGCATCTTCCCATTGGATCAGGGCCTGATCCAATTCCACGAGCAGCTCCTTGAGCTGGCCGGACGGGTGGTGGGGTTCGTTGGCCCGGCGGATCAGGGGGTGACGGGTGGGTTCGTTGCTGTCACTGATCAGCAGCTCCTCGTAGAGCTTCTCCCCTGGCCTCAGGCCGGTGTATTCAATGGCGATATCCCCTCGGGGGTTGGCCGTGTCACGCACCCGCAGCCCGGAGAGTTCAACCATCTGCCGGGCCAGATCAGCGATGCGCACCGGTTCGCCCATGTCCAGCAAGAACAGATCTCCCCCTTCTGCCATGCCCGTGGCCTGGAGCACCAGCTGAACCGCCTCCGGGATGGTCATGAAATAGCGGGTGATCGCTGGATGGGTGACGGTCACGGGTCCCCCCTGGGAGATTTGCTGATGAAATCTTGGAATCACCGATCCGGAGGATCCGAGCACATTGCCAAACCGCACCATCGACAAAATCGGGCTCCCCTGGATCCCTTGGGCGCGAATGTCGGCGGCGGCGGCCTGGATCAGCAGTTCGCAGATCCGCTTGCTGGCTCCCATCGCATTGGTGGGCCGCACGGCCTTGTCCGTGGAGATCAGGGTCAGCCGTTCGACTGAGCTGGCTAGGGCCGCTTGGATCACGGCGCGGGTGGCATGGATGTTGTTGGCAACACCAGCGCAAAGGTTGGCTTCCACCATCGGCACATGCTTGTAGGCGGCGGCATGAAACAGGGTGTTGATGCCATGGTCGCGGCAGAGCTTGGTGAGGCGGTCCGGATCGGCGGCATCGCCGAGCACGGGCACCAGGATTGTTTCCCTGGCTTGTTGGCGCAGTTCGCTTTCGATGGAGTACAGGGCATATTCACTGCGTTCGACCAGCAGCAACCTCAAGGCCCCAAGGCGGATGATTTGACGACAGAGTTCGCTGCCGATGGAGCCGCCGGCGCCGGTGACCAGCACCGCTTTGCCACGGACGGCCGCTTCCAGCAGCCTCGGGTCGGGGCTGGAGGGCTCCCGTCCAAGCAGATCTTCGATGGCGATGGGCTGGAGATCCGTGACCCCGCGCCGGCCGGTGGCCAGTTGGGCCAGGGATGGGATGGTCGACACTTTGAGCCCGCTGTGGGTCAGCTGGTCCACCAGCAGCCGTTTGCGGGTGCGTTCGAGGGATGGAATCGCCAGCAGCACCTGGTTGATGTTGTGACGCTTGATCAGGGTCTGGATCCCTTCGGGACTGTGGATCGAGAGGGACTGGAGGGTGCGTCCGTGCAGCCGTCGATCGTCGTCGAGGAAACCCACGATGCGGAATTGAGGGTCGTTGCGCAGGGCCTGGAGCAGCATCATCCCAGCGCTCCCTGCCCCGTAGATCAGCGTTCCGGAGGTTTCCCGCGCCGTTCCCTGCAGGCTGCCGCTGATCAGGGTGTGCCGCACCAGCAGATCTCGCATCACGATGCGGCTGGAAATGGCCCCAGCGGTGAACAGCAGCCAGAACAGCAGCCAGAACGAGCGGGGTGGCGGTGATCCTCCCAGCAGGGTGTCCGTCAGCAGCAGCACCAGCACCATCAAGCCGGAGCGAGGGGCCAGGCTGTAGAGGGAATGGCTCCCTGCATACCGGGTTAGTCCCCGGTACCAGCCCGAGGCAATCAGGACCGGCAGGCCGGTGAGGAGCGCGAGGGGCAGCAGGTTGGCATGGGCGCTCAGGAAGCTGAGGACACTTTCCCGATCCTGTAGACGAAGGGCAAAGGCTCCGCAGACCGACGCCAGGATCAGGAGGGAATCAAACAGCACCAAGGTCAGACGACGGGCGACGACCTGGCGACTAAGGGATCGCAACAGCGTCAAGGTCGGCAACCCTGAACGACGGGTCCAGATGGGACCGAATGGAAGATAGGACCTTGTGGCCTGCGCCACCTGCGAAAGGGCAGCTGTGATCACGAGCTTATTGGGTTCAGGCTTGTTGAGCTCTGGAAGCTTCCCAGTCGATCGGATAGAGGGTAGGGAGATGGGGGGATCCGGGGGAATGTGAACTGTTTAGTCGTTGATTTTGATCGAAATTCTTCGGTGTGTTGGAACGGCTGCTGAGGTGATCTGCCGAGTGATGTTGTCAGTAAGACAGCCATGGATGCTCGGTGAATGGCAACAGAACCACCTGTTTCAGGTTGATGAGTTGGGACCCATCTTAACGGTATTTTCATCTTCTTAAGCGAACGGGGCGGATCTGCAGCGATCCAGCCAGAATCCCGCTCCCAGGGTCACGGCCGCCAACGGCAGCACCAAGGGGAGGCCCCCCAGCACCAAGGCGCCGGCCAACACCACCGTGCTGCCCCCATAGAGCCCGGCCACCTGCCGGTGCGACCAGCCGGCCTGATGGAGGCGCTGAAACAGGTGCAATCGATGGGCTTGGAAGATGGGCTGGCCGGCTCGCCAGCGCCGCAGCACGCAGAGGCTCGCATCGGCGAGCAGGGGGAGGGCCACCAGCAGCAGGCCAAGGGCCCCTCCTGGCGTGGGTTGCTGCAACACCAGCCCGGCCAGCACCGCCCCCAACCAGGTGCTTCCCACATCTCCCATGAACACCCGGGCCGGACTCCAGTTCCAGATCAGAAAGCCGATCAACGCTCCCACCACACCCCACAGGCTGGCACTGGTGCCCAGGGCGGTGAGGCTGAGGAGAACCACGCAACAGGAGGCCACCAGGCCATCGAGGCCATCCATGAAATTGACGAAGTTGATCACGGCCGTGATCGCGATCAGTCCGAGCGGCCACAACCACCAGGGCAGGGGTAGGGCGGCGATCGCCAGCAGGACCCCGGCCGTGAGCAGCTGGGCGCCGTAGCGCAGGCCGGCTGGGAGATCCAAGCGATCGTCCAGCAGCCCCACCATGGCCAGGGGACAGCAGAGCAGCGGAATCCAGCTGGCCCAGCTGCCATCCCCTCCCAGCCCACTCAGCCCACTGCCCACCACCACGAAGGCCAGTCCACCGCCGCGGGGCGTGGGCTGGCGATGGGAACTGCGGGCGTTCGGCCGGTCCAGCAGGCGCCGGCGCAGCCAGGGAATCAGGATCCACAGCAGCGCCCAGCTGGCCAGAGCCCCGGCCAGCAGACGGATCAGGGCCACCCCGCTGGGGTGGGAGAGGCTGGCGGGAAGGGCTGGAAGGTGGGGGATCACGGCGAGATCGGAGCAACGGCGCCCGGCGGGGCGATCATCGGTCGCAACGCGGCGGCCAAAGGCGTCCATCCCAGCCGATGGCTCGCCAGAGCTGGGCCCGCAGCTGGTCGCGATGCAGTCGCCAGCTGGGTTCCGGTCGGCTGTCGTGGCCGATCACCGGTTCCCCTCGCACCTGCCAGCCGGCCCCAGCAAACAGGATCTGCCCAATCGCCATGGATCGGGCCAGATGGGTGTCACTGGTCACGATCGTGAGCCTGGAGCCGGCCGGGGCCCCCCGCAGCTGGTTGGCCAGGGTGGTGAGCTGGCCCACGGTGTCGCAACCATCGGTTAGGCGTCTGAGGCGCCCCTGATCGAGGGGCCATTGCCCCCGGGCCCGCAGATGGTGTTCGGCCATGGTCTGGTAGCGGCTGCTGCCCTGGAGCACCAGCAGGGCGGTGGGGTTCTGCTGCCAAAGCCGCAGGGCCTCATGGGTTCGCCAGGGATCTTCCACGAACACGGTGATGATGCTGGTGTCCGGGCTGTCGGCCTTCGGGGCCGGCAAGAGCGTGGGCCTGAGCCAGGGCCAGAACCACCACAGGACAGCGGGCCCCAAGAGCAATGGCAGCAGCAGGGCGCGACGCGGGCGGCGCGGTGGTGGTGGCACCGGCAGCTTGGCCATCACGGTGCCAGGGGGCGCACGGGAAAGGGCCGGGCCGGCTCCCCCAGCACCCCGTGGGCCGCGCTGAAGCCGGCCAGGTCGGCACTGATCCGCAGCACCGCCTCAAATCCCTTCGGGGACCGCAGCAGCAAGGGGCTGGCCAGCAGCTGGAACAGGCGGGTTGGCAGGGGCAGCAGCCGGCAGCGCCGCGCCGCATCGCCCTGGGCGGTGGCCGCCTGCAGGCGGCGCAGCATCTGCTCGTAGGTCATGGTGTCGTCCCCGCCGAGGGGGAGGTGGGCCGGCAGACCCCTGTCCCCTTCGGCCTGGCGGGTGCTCATGTGCAGGGCCACGGCCGCCAGCTGGTGGCAGTGCACCGGTTGGCGTAGGCCCGTGTCGGCGGGGAGGGGCAGCACCGGCAGGCGGCGCATCAGTTGGAGCAGTTGGCTCAGGTTGCGGTCGCCATAGGGGCCAGCGGCTCCGTAGATCAGCGTTGGAGCCAGGATCGTGCAGGGGATGCCATGGTCGGCGCAGCGCCGTTGCACAAGGGTTTCCGCCTCCCGCAGACGCTGCACCAGCTGCCGATCGAAACGATTGGCGGCGAAACGTTTGGTGATCACGGAGGAGGAGGAGCAGGCCACCACACCCCGCAGCAGATGGCTGTGGCGTGGATCGAACGCCAGCCACTGATCCAGAAAGGGCGCCAGGTGCCAGATCGGGGCAAAACTGATCCAGCGCTGGCTCCCGAATTGGGCCAGGCCTGTGGACGCATCGCCGGGCGCGGCAAGCAGGTCGCAGGGCACAAATGGCAGGGTGTCAGGCCACTGTTGCGGGCGCCTGCGGCCAGCGGCGACGAGGGGTGTGCTGTCCGCCGGCACGGCCTGGGCCTGGAGGCGCAGGGCCGTCCCACTGGGGGTACTGGCGCCAAACAGGATGGGGCGGGTCATGCCGGCGCTGGTCATTGGCGCGAGGTCGTGGCCCGTTGGCGCTGGATCACCACGGTGCCGAGGCGGTAGAGATAGCGCAGCAGGAAGGGCACCGCCCAGCCCAGGCCGAAGGCGCGCCGGTAGGCGCAGCGGACCTCCTGCAGGCGCCGCCGGGTCTGCTGGCCGCTGATGCCGCCATCGCCCATGTGCACCAGTTCCAGATCCCGCAGGACCACGGCCAGATCGGGATGGGCGGAGAGTTGGAGGAAGTAGTCGAGGTCGGCGCTCAGCCGGAAGCCCGGGGCGTAACGGGCCAGGCGCGCCCGGGCGCCCGGCCCGATCAGGGTGGCCTGGTGGGGCGGGGTGAATCCCAGCGCCAGGGAGCGGCGGTAGGAGTGGGACCAGTGAAAGGCCGTGCGGCGGCCCAGCTGGCCACTGGCGGCATCGGCGTAGCGACCGCGGCAGATCAACAGGTCGGGGGCCGGAGCTGCCGTCAGGGCATCGGCAGCCAGGCCATCGGCAATCAGGGCATCGGTCGCGTTGGCGAACACATCGGGGCCGGCGGCCCAGTCGTCGCTTCCCCAGAACAGAACCCAGCTCGATGGCGGGGCGGCGGCGAAGCCCTGGTTCATGGCTCCGAAGATGCCGGGCTCTCCTGGATCCTGGGGGTGCCAGCTGAAACGTCCATCCTGGTCGCAGAGCTGCTGGAGCCAGTGGCGGTGCTCCGGGCCGCTGGGGCCGTCGATGAACAGCACCTGCCAATGGGGCCAGCTCTGGCCCTGCAGGGACTGCACCAGGCGGGGCAGCTGCCGCCAGGAGTCCAGGGTGGGCACGATCAGGGTGATCGCTGGCTCAGCCGTCACGGCGGATCACCACGTCGCCCAGCACCAGCACGTCCATCTTGGTCCGCAGAAAGCAGTCCATGGCTTGGGCCGGAGTGCACACGATCGGTTCGTTTTCGTTGAACGAGGTGTTGAGCACCATCGGCACCCCGGTGCGTTCAGCGAAGGCGCGGATCAGGTGGTAGTAGCGCCCATTGGCTGCGGCGGTCACGGTCTGGAGGCGGCCCGTGCCATCCACATGGGTGACGGCAGGAATCGAGGAGCGTTTCTCTTCCCGGATGCCATACACCTGCATCATGAACGGCACCTCCCCGTCCAGGGTGAACCAGTCCGCCACCGCCTCCCGCAGCACCGACGGGGCAAAGGGCCGGAACGACTCCCGTCGTTTGATCTTCAGGTTCAGGATGTCCTTCATGTCCGCCCGGCGCGGATCACCCAGGATCGAGCGGTGGCCGAGGGCCCGCGGACCCCATTCCATGCGGCCGTCAAACCAGCCGATCACCAGCCCGTCGCTGATGGCGTCGGCCACTTCCTCGCAGAGGGCGGTGGCGTCCAGTCGCCGCTGGCTGCAGCCCGCCTCGCTGAGGGCGGCGGCCGTGGCGGGGTCCTGCAGCAGGGCGTCGATCTCGCCAGGTCCCGGTTCGGTGCCGAGGTAGGCGTTGGCCATCGGTTGACAGCGCGGCAGTCCCCGTTCATGCCAGACCGCCAGTGCGGCACCAAGGGCCCCGCCGGCGTCGCCCGCCGCCGCCTGGACAAACACCGAGCGGAAGGGGGTGGCCAGGGTCACCTTGCCGTTGGCGACGGAGTTGGCGCCGCAGCCACCGGCGATGCAGAGCTGGTCGATCGGGTGCTGGCGGTGCAGGGCGCGCAGCAGGTGGAAAAACGCCTCCTCGTACATCGCCTGGGCCGAGCGGGCGAGGTCCATGTGGTGCTGCTCCAGCGGGTGGTCGGCCCGACGGGCCGGACCCAGCAGGGTTTCCAGGGCCGGGGCCCAGTGTTGCCCCACCACCGGCGAGCCATGGCTCCATTGATGGGGCAGGTTGCGGGTGGCGTGCTGGAAGTAGGTGAGATTGAGTTGATAGGTGCCGTCCTCCTGCAGCAGGACCAGCTGGCGCATGGCCTCGAGCTGGCGTGGTTCGCCGTAGGGGGCCAGGCCCATCACCTTGTATTCATCACCATAATTAGGAAATCCCAGATATTGGGTGATAGCGGTATAAAAGGCACCTAGGGAATGGGGGAAGTAAATCTGGCCATCCAGGCGTAGATCGGTGCCCGATCCCTGACCCCAGGCGCCGCTGGCAAAATCACCGAAGCCGTCCACGGAGATCACCGCCGCCGCCTCGAAGGGGGAGGCAAAGAAGGCCGAGGCCAGGTGGGCGCGGTGGTGCTCAATAAAATGCAGTTCAGCGCGGCAGGGCTGCCCGGGAAAGGCCTGCTCTAATTGCTGGGCCAGGCCGGAGCGTTCCCGTTTGTTGCGCCAACGGTTCAGCAGAAAGCGGGGGTCCGGCCGTTTGGCCAGGGCGTAGGCCACCTTCCGCCAACGGTGCGCTCCCGGTTGGGAGTTGATGGCGATGTGGTCGACATCGGCCAGGGTGAGGCCTGAATCGGCGAGGCACCAGGCGATCGCCTGGGAGGGAAAACCTGCCCAGTGTTTGACGCGCCGGAAGCGTTCCTCCTCCGCAGCGGCCACGATCTTGCCGTCCTGCACCAGGGCGGCCGCCGCATCGGCGTGGAAAGCGTTGATGCCGAGAATGACGGGCATGGTGGCGCGGTGGGTGGACGGCGATGGTGGGGGTGGATGGGGCTGGGACTTGACCAAGAGCGGGGCCGGTCCGGTTGCCAATCAAGGAAGACTTCAGGGCAACTCAATCGCCATGGCTCGGGCCCCGCGGCAATTCCAGGCCGAGATGCTCCCGCAGCCAACGATCCAGCACCATCAGGCTGAAGCGGCGGTACCAGGGGGCCAGGTCGAGCCCGGGCGGTGTGGCCGGCAGGGTCAGGGCCAGGGGGCTGGCGGGGTCGTCGAGCCATAGCTGGAACGGGAAGCGGAAGCCCTGCTTGGGACGGTTCAGGAACCAGGCGGGCAGTTCCGGCACCGCCTCCCGGAGCAGGGCCTTGCCGCTGGCCAGGCGTTGCTGGGCCGGGATCGCCTGCAGCTGGGTTTGCAGCTGGGAATCCACTAGGGGCAGGCGCAGTTCCAGGCCCATCGCCATGGCCATCGCATCGCTGTCTGGCAAGAGCTGGTTGCGCAGATAATGGCGGCCCTCCAGCCAGGCGACCCGATCCAGATCCGCCCAATCCTGGGGGGGATCGCCGCCGTTGGTCTCAGCCGGGGGGCTGGTCAGGCCCCAGCGGCGCAGCAGGGCCGTCACTTCAGGGGGCGTGAACAGTCCCCGGAAACAGAGGTAGCTGGCCTGCAGCGAGGCCGGGGCGGCCAGCAGGGCCGCCAGTCGTTGTCGTTTCTGGTGCCGTCCCCCCGGGCCATGGCGCAGGCCGGCACTGGCCAGGGCCGCCAGCGGACCGAGGCGCCGTCGCCAGCGGGCCAGGCGCGGCACGGTGGCAAAGCTTGGATACCCCCCGAACAGTTCATCGCCCCCTAGGCCGGACAGGGCGACCTTCAGGCCCGCCTCCGTCGCCAGCTTGGAGACACACCAGGTGTTGTAGCCATCGATCGAGGGCTGATCCTGGTTCGCCAGAAAGGCGGGCAACCAGTCGCGGGCCTTGTCGGCGCTCAGGCTCAGGGGGGTATGGCGGGCGCCGAACTGGGCGGCGATCCGCGCTGCCGGCTCCGATTCGTCGAAACCGGCGGCAGCGGCGTCGGTGAAACCGATCGTGAACGTGTGCAGGCCCCGGGGGGCCAGGGCCAGCAGGGCCGCTGAATCCAGGCCACTGCTCAGGAACAGACCCACCGGCACATCGCTCACCATGTGGGCGGCCACCGAGGCTTCCAGGGCCTGGCGGGCGTGGTTCACCGCTTCGGCCGCCGGCCAGGCTGCCGTGCCCGGCACGCTGCTTTCCGGGAGGGGCGCCACCGGGATCAGCCGCAGTTGGCCCGCCTGCCAGTGGGCGCTGTGGCCGGCCGGCAGGCGGCTGACCCCTGCCACCAAGGTGGCGGGCTCGGCCACGGAACCCCGGGCCAGGTAGGTGGCGAGGGCCGTGCCATCCAATTGCCGGTCGATCAGATCACTGGCCAGCAGGGCGCGCAACTCCGAGGCGAAGGCCAGTTCGCCCCCTGGCCCCTGCCAGAAATACAGCGGCTTGATGCCGTGGGGATCCCTGGCCAGTAGGGCGGTGCCTTCCTGGCGGTCCACCAGGCAGAAGGCGTACATGCCCCGCAGATCGGGGAGGCCGGCGGGCCCGAAGGCGATCAGCCACTGAAGCAGCACTTCGGTGTCTCCGCTGCCACGGAACCGGTGCCCGCGGGCCTCCAGCCGTTGGCGCAGGGCGCCGTGGTTGTAAATCTCTCCGTTGAACACCAGCTGCCAACGACCACAACCTGAGGCCATCGGCTGGTGGCCAGTGGGCGAGAGATCGAGAATCGCCAGGCGGCGATGGACCAGGCAGGTGTCCGCGGTGCGCCACACCCCGGCATCATCGGGGCCCCGGTGGGCCAGCTTGGGCCCTACCCGTTCGGCGAACTGTCCAGGGTCACGGCCCAGCAGGCCGGCGATGCCACACATCTCAGTTGTCTCCCGCGGACGACGTGCGGAGGGCTGCCAGATGGTGGCGGAAGGTGGAACGGGCCCCCTCCAGGCTGGCATGGGATTTGACCCAGCCGCTGGCGCCGGCCCCCAGGCGTTGGCGCCGGGGGCGGTTGCCGCAGATGGCATCAATCGCAGCGGCCATCGCCTCCGGCTCGGCGTTCACGAGTTGACCGGTGCGATCGGTGAGCACATAGTCCTCCGGGCCGCCGCAGCGGGTGCTGACCACCGGCACGCCACAGGCCATCGCCTCCAGGGCGGCGATGCACAGCCCTTCCTGATGGGAGGGCACGACGAAGAGATCGAGGCGTTGCAGGACGCTGGCCAGCTCCGTGGGCTGCAGATGGGCGTGGCAGTGCACCCGGTCGCCCATGCCAAGGCCCTGGATCCGCTCCCGCAGCTCGGCCGTCTCGGCTTCGCCGATCAGCTCCAGCTGCACCGGCCGGCCTTGCTGCACCAGGTGGGCCACCGCTGCCAGCAGCAGCTCGATGTTCTTGCGGGGATCGGTCCAACGGCCGGAGAACCCCACGTGCCAGGGCCGCTCCAGCCCGGGCAGGCGATGGAACAGGGTCGGGTCGATCGGCATCCGCAGCACTCCGTCCATGGCGCGACCGGCAATCGCTTCCAGGGAACGGGCCGTGTAGCTACTCAACGCCAGGATCCGACCGCGGGGTGCCCGCAGCACCTGCCGTTCCAGGCGCCGCAGCACCCTGCTGTTGAACTGCCGATCGAGCAGGCGCCGTGGCGCTGAGAACTGACGCACCCGGTTGACCCGGTCGGCTTCCCACGGGGTGGCGACCCAGGCCAGGAAGGGCAACCCCAGCCGGGCGAAGGGGGTGGCGCAGAAGGAATTGCCGGTCACCGCCAGGTGCAGATCGCAACTGGCGATCAGCTCCCGCCAGCCCCGTCGGGGCAAGTAATGGGTGAATTCAAGCTCGGGGAGCCAGGCCCCGAAGCCATGGCCTTCATGGCCGCCGTAGGCCTCGGCCCGCATCCGGCTGGGACGCCGTCCCCGGGCCAGGCCGGGCAGGGGCACGGACAGCTTCGGGTACGAGCTCCAAGGCGCATACCAAGCAAAGACCGGCTCGATTCCCTCCTCCTCCAGCAACCTGGTGATCAAGCGGGCCATGGTGGGTACCCCGCCATCCACCGGCTCGATGGTGCTGATCAGGGCCCGGGTGGGGGTCATGGCTGGAGCCAGCTGAACAGCTCGCGGTTGTCCTTCACCCAGCGGATCAGATCCCTGACCCCTGCGTCCACTCCGATCTGGGGTTCCCATCCCAGCTGCTGCCGTGCCTTGCCGATGTCGCAGACGAACACGGGCTGATCGCCGGGGCGGGCTTCCGCGAAGCGGGGGCTGATGGTGAGGGCCAGCTCCTCCTCCAGGAAGCTCAAGAGATCCCGCAGGCAAAGGGTGTTCTGGGGACCGCCACCGATGTTGAAGGCCTGGCCCCGGATCTGATCGCGATGCTGCCAGGCGGCTTCGTAGGCCCGGGCCAGATCCTTCACGTTGAGGACATCACGGGTCTGCCAGCCGTCGCCGTAGAGGGTGATCTGCCGGCCCAGAAGGGCAGCGATGCTGAACCAGGCCACCCAGCCCTGGTCTTCGATGCCGAACTGGCGGGTGCCGTAGATGCAGGATTGGCGGAAACTGCAGGTTTGGAGGTCGTAGATGCGGGCGTAATCGATGGTGTATTGATCTGCCACGCCCTTGGAGCACCCGTAGGGAGAGTGGAAATCGAGGGGCTGAGCTTCACTGACGCCCTGGGGAAGAGTGGTGAAGACATAGCCGCGGTCGGTTTTTTGCACCGGCACTGTTTCCAGACCGCCGTACACCTTGTTGGTGGAGGCATTCAGCATGAAGGCCTCGGGCGCGTGCAGCCGAATCGCCTCGAGCACATTGAAGCTGCCGAGAGCATTGATCTCGAAATCTTCTCGTGGTTGGGTGTAGGAGGTGGTCACGGCCACCTGGCCAGCGAGATGGAGCACCATCTGGGGCTTGACCGTGGCCATCACGGTGGCCATCGCTTCGCTGTCGCGGATATCCAGGCGGTGGAAGGCGATGTCTGGGCGCTGCTCCTGAACCCAGCTCAGGTTCTGTTCGGTGCCCCGGCGGGAAAGATTGTCAAGAATGGCCACATCCCAACCCTGTTCGGCGAAGTGGAGGGCGGCATTGACACCGATGAAGCCGGCGCCGCCGGTAATCAGGATCGAGGGCATCGAAGAAGTTGCTTCGGAAGGGATGGTGGAACGGACGGATGGCCCGCCCTAGTAGAGCATTCGTCCCAGGATTTAGGGCACCCCTTGGTCAGCTGCTGTGGTGAATCAGCGGCACCTTTGCGGCGTCGCCAGCGGCAGGGGCGGCGCGCGGCCCCTGCCCTGATGCGGTGCTGCCGCGGAACAGCGCGTGATGCAGGGCAAGGGCCAGCATCAGGTTCACCGGCACCATTTCCCCCAGGGAGCAGGTGAAGCTGGCCAGGGTCAGGATCGCCAGCAAGGGGCGGCCGCGGCGATCGTGGCGCAGACCCCAGCCGAGCAGGCCCAGGACGCTCAGCAGGGCCGGCAGTCCCCCCTGGATGAGGAGTAACCCCAACAGGCTTTCGGTGGGGATGAACCCCCCCGTCCCGTCGTCGGTGCCCAGCCCGTGCCTCAGGGCCACCGGCCAGGATGGGCTGGCTTGCTTCAACTGCCACACCAAATTGCCGCCACTGGCCAATCCGTGCCCCACCACCAGGCCAGTGGGTGGATTCAGGCTCAGGATTCGTTCCAGGTTGCGCAGCCGACCGAGGGGGGAGGCGAGCAGGTCCGGCCGGTTCAGCACCCGGGGCAGGTTCACTACCAGCCCGATGACGAGAACCACCAGCGCCGCCCCCAAGAGGGCCTTGCCCAGGCCGCCGTCCAGACCAGGCCACCGCCGTGCCCGATGCCGTGCCCGATGCCGTCCCCCCGGCATCCCCTGAAAGGCCAAGACCACCAGCAGGCCGAGCATGCCAGTGGCGGAGCGGGCCAGCAGCACTTCCACCGTGACCGCCAAGGTCAACCAGGGCAACCTTGGGCGAGCCTGGCTGAAGGCCAGACAGAAGGCCAGGGCCACCACGGCCACCACCCCGAGGGTGTTCGGCTGGCTGAAGCTGCCCGTCAGCCGGGTGGGCAGCGGTGGCCAGGCGGGGGTCAGGGCGCCGGTGACGCTCCCCGATCGCAGCGGCAGGCCTCGCATCGCCTCCAGCATCAGGAGGGGCAACTGCAGCAACACCAGCCATTCCAGGGCACGGGCCATTCGAGCCAACCGTGGCGGGGTGGTCAGCCAGCCGCCCACGAAGGTCAGGGGCAGCCAGCCGAGCCCCACCAGGCTCACCAGCACCGGGCCGATCTGACCTTGGCGCAGGCTGATGGCGAGGCCCAGTCCCAGGGAGAGCACCAGGGGCAGCAGCAGCGGTGCCAGGCTCCGCCACCGTCGCCATGGTGGCAGGGCTATCCGGCCGCTGGCCAGCAGCAGGAGGGACAGCACCAGGACGGCCCCCAGCAGACCTTGGCAGGCCAGCTTGGTGAGCCACTCCGCCGCCGAGAGGGTGAACAGCCGCTTGCTGTTGATCACCACCGCCTGGAAGGGGTGGAGGCTGACCAGACGAAGGCCATGGCAGGACTGCGGTAGCCACAGCGTTTGAATCGGTGCTTGGCAGAAGCGGGCCAGATCCTGTTGATAGGCCGCCCCATCCAGCCAGCCGATGCGTCGCAGCAGAAAGGGCAGGCCCCCTCCCAGGCTGGTGACCACCATCAGGCCGCCAACAAATGTGCTCAGCCGGTCCAACTGGTCGGGGCGCAGGGGCTGCTGCGGGGAGGCGGAGCCTGGGGGGCGAGATCGGCCCCTCTGCCACCAGAGCAGGCCCGCCGCCCCGAGCGCACTGGGCAGGATGAGCACCTCCAGGGCCCTCTCCGCCCCCAGCCGGGCTGCGTAGCCGGCTCGGCTGGCCAGGGTCCAGCTGCCCCCGAAGACTCCCAGGCGTTGCAGGATCACGGCCAGGAGGGCGCTCAGCACCGTCACGAGCAGGACAAGGGCCAGGGTGCTGGCCAGGAGCCGCAGCAGCTGTCGGAGCGGGGCCGGTCGGCGTTGGCCCACCGCTGAGCCCGTGGCCAGGCTGGCGGCCAGCAGCAGGCCCCAGCGCCAACCCCAGCCCATCAGGTAGCCCGGATCCAGGGGCTGGTCGATGCTGATCGGACCGAGCAGGCAGCCCAGCAGGAAGGCCAGGCCCAGGGCGGCCGCGAGGGTGGCACCGGCACCCAGGACGGCCACGCGCAGCCGGGCTGGTGAGGCCCCCTGCCCAGGGGAGTTCGCGGTCATCGCTCGGGACCGCCGGACGGCTCTGGGGTCAGCCATCCCGCCCGCAGCAGGGGGCCCAGGGACGCCGTGAAGGGATCGTCCCCCAGCTTCAGCCAGGCGGGCCCCAAGGGGCCAATCGCCAGGGGCAGGCCTCCGGGTCCCGGCCCCGGATTGCCTGTCCCCGGATTGCTTCGTCCCGACCACCACGGCGCCAGGGCCGTCGCCCCCTGCTCCGGCAGGGGCCGCGCCCCCTTCGGCAGGGGCACCAGCCGATTGGCGCTCAACTTCAGACCTGCCGGGAGCCGCTCGCCGAAGTCCTGGCGGCTCAGGAGAAGGTTGGCCTCCAGCCGGATTTGCTCCAGCCGCACCGCGGGATCTCGCCAGGCCAGGGCGTCGACCACGGCAAGGTTGTGGCGCAGCAGCACGTTGCGGATGGTGGCTTGCGGCTGGGGCCCCAAGCTGGGGGCGGCGCCTGCCATCAGTTTCAGCAGGGCTCCGGCCTGGCCTGGATCATTGAGAATCAGGTTCGTGTCGACGAGCAGCGGCCCCCGGGTGACGGGACTGGTCCCCAACGCCACCAGGGTGTGGCTGAGCAGGTTGTGGTCCACGAGGAGGTTGGCGGCGGGACCGTCAAATTCGATGCCATCGTCGAAGACCCGATCGATCAGGTTGCCGCTCACCCGGTTGCGTCCGCCGCTGGGTGACACCTTCAGCCCGTCGCCGGCATCGCTGATCACGTTGCCGCGGATGCTCAGGTTGCGGCCGCCGACCCAGACCAGCGTGCAGTTGGAGTAGCGGTAGATCTCGCTGCGGCTGAGCCACCCCCGCCGCCAGCGATCCAGCCCGGGGCACTGGCTGAGATTGCGCTCGATGCGCAGGCCATCCACCGGGTTCAGGCTGGCCCGGTCATTGATGGCCACATCGGCATCCCGGAAGCGGTTGCCGCGGATCAGTACGTCACCGGTGGACCACAGCTGGATGGCGGCGGTCACCGCGAAATCGAACTGCAGATCACGAATCTGCAGATGGGGGGCCTCCAGCCAGAGCAGCGCCGCCTGGTGGCCACCGGCCTTGAGCCGGCGCGGTAGGGGGCGATGGACCTCCAGCTGGCTGCCGGTGGGGGTTTGGCCCTGCGGTAGGCAGAGCACCAATTGGCTGTTCGCCGCGTAGAAGGCGGGCCCGGCACTGGTTCTGGCGCAGAGATCGCGCAGATGGGGCAGGGATCCTGCCCGATAGGCGGCCCAGCCATCCACCCGCAGGGCCTGAACCGGCCAGCGGATTGGGGTGACAAAGAGATGGGGCTGCCAGCGCCGCCAGCGCCAGCGAGCGACCTCGCCGGTGCCATCGGATCCGGAGAGGATTGCCTGTCCTGGCACGGCCGCTTGCAGCACGAGGGGGTGGCCGGCCCGGCCGCCGCGGCGGATTCGAACGGTTTCGTGATAAGTCCCCGGCCAAATCAGCACCGTGTCACCAGGCCTGGCCAGGTCTACGCCACGCTGCAGGCTGCGCACGGCCCGCTGGCGGGACCTTCCGTCCCCTCCATCGAAGCCATTGGGGGCCACATGCACCGGCCCTGGGCCCCTTGGAAGGATCGGCGGAGCTAGCGCATTGAGACCGGCCAGGATCAAGGCCACCAGGGCCAGGGTGGGAGGAATCCGGATCCGAGGATTGCTGCCGGAGGTCAGGGGGCGTTGCGCCCCTGGTCGCCGGCAATCCGTTGCTCCTGCAGGCGCAGTAATAACAGCACCTCCGCATAGAGCCGCTGAATCGCATAAAACAGTCCGAGGCGACCATCGAAGATCCCTCCCTTCAGGAACAGGCAGACCACAAGGGCGGCGATGGGTGCCAAGGGCGTGTGCTTCCTCAGCCGATCCGCCAGGGCCAATTGGCCCGAGGGTGTGGCCAGAAGTTTGTTGGCTTCGGTGCGGAGATACCCGTCCTGGGCCGCCAGCCATCGATCGAGGCTTTTGCGGTCGTCATGGAGCAGGGGGTGGTTCAGGGGCCGCACGGTGCCGTCAATCTTGAGGCGATGGCCATGGCCGTCGTCCTGATAGCGACCCAGGCCAGCCCGGTAAAGGGCGGTGCGGGCGGGATAGAGGGTTCCCCGGAGGGGACGGCCAGCGATGCAGTAACGAAAGCGGATAGCAAAGCCGCATACGGCAGTATCGATGGGTGAACTCAGGCGTTCCTGGATTTCGTTCTGGAGGGCAGTGGGAACCACATAGTCCGCATCCAGGCTCAAAACCCAGCCCCTGCTGATCTGATCGAGCCCGAAATTGCATTGGCGGGCGAAGCTGTCAAACCGCCGATGGATCACGGTGACATTGGCAAAGCCGGCCAGGATCTCGAGTGTGCCGTCGGTGCTACCGCTATCGATCACCAGAATCCGCGGAATCCATGTCAGCGCCTTGATGGTGCGATCGATGTTGGCGATCTCATTGAAGGTGAGCACCAAGGCCGTGAGATCCAGGGGGCTTGACGGCGGGAACGGGGTCACGGATCAGCGCATGGCCGGCAACGGCCGTTGTAGTCGGGGTGGACTTTGCAGTGCTTGTTGGTTGCGGGCCAGTAGGGAGGGAATCGCCAGAGAAGAACCGAAGCAGAGGCTGAGGACAATCAGGATGTAGGGATCGGAATACACCTGGGAAGCGGCAAGGTAGAAGGGGATATTGGCCAGGCTGAAGGCCAGAAGACCCATCAGCAAGATGGAAGTACTGGGAGGTAGATATTTTAAGAGCGAAAAATTTTTACGAACGGCTTGAAGAATATAAAAAGAAAGCATGGCAATAATTATAATTCCCGGTAGTCCAAGTTCTACTACGATTTTTCCGAGGCCACTTTCGGCAACGTAGCGCAGAGCGGATCCGTATTGATTCTGCACATCAAAGTTAAGCTGCAGGCCGCCGGTCTGAGAGGCGGCGCCAATGCCAAGGCCGATGCCATCAGAAAGTTCAAAGGCGCGAACGCCAGCGTTGTAACCCATGTCACGAAATCGAGAGATGAGCTCGCCACTGGCGGTGGAGGCCCGTTTGAGGTATTCATTGAAGTTGTCACCCAGGGCTCCGGAAAGTAGTAAGTAGTAGGCGACATAGGACAGGCCGGCAACCCCAAAGAGGTTGGCAATTAACTGTTCTTTTGCTTGTGCGTCAGCCCGGCGACTGTACAAAATTGAATAAATTGCCGTAAAAGCTAGGACCAGCACAAGGGCTTTGCGGCGGGCCGTTGTGATGGTCATGAGCGCAAAACCCACGGCCATCACGAGGAGAAGCACCTGTTGATTGGTCTTGCGAATCGAGGTGGCTAGACAGATGCAGAGACAACTGGCGGCGGCTAGATGCCAGGCTGCAATTTCGCTGGTTCGCCATAGACCGCAAGATCCAACGGCCTGAAATCCATAGCGGAAGGTAATGAACTTGGTTTCGCCCACTTCGCTCAGTAGTGGGGATTCAATGCCACGATAAGACAGGAAGACTGTTCCCGCAAAGATTACTGATACGAATACATACAGGGCTAGAATGCGCCTGAGCAAGGTCTGATCGAGACCAATGCGGAAGCCCACCCAGAGCCCAACGGCTGGGGCAAGGTAGAAGGCTGATCCAATGACGGCAAGAGTTGGGGAGGTGAATTTGAGAAAGCCGTTAGCTGCTTGTAATATTATTAATAGAAAATAAAGTGGAATCCATTCGCTAATCTCGGGGGCCGCCCAGAACATGGCCTTGAGATCGGCCTTCCCGCGGCTTTCGAACATCACAAACGCGCACCCAGCGAAGGCCACCAAGACCATTCCCACCAACAGGGCAGGCTGGCCAGGGGTGAGTTTGCGAATCGGGTCCTGCGCAAATCCGATCAGCACCATGACGAGGAGACCATATCTCCAGTTCCCGTCGAGCAGCAGGAGCAGCAGCACCAGAAACAGCAGTCCCAGTAAATAGGTGATCATCGTTGCAGTTTGTGCTCGATCAATTCGATGTAGTGGTTGTGCAGCTGTTGGGCGATCGCCGGCCAGCTGTAGGTCGCGGTTGCCAATTCTCGGGCGGCCAGGCGCATGGCGAGGGGGGCCCCCTGAACAGCCACGCCGAGGGTTGTGGCCAGACTTTGGGGTGCGCTGTCGCTGAGCAGTCCGGCGCCGGCGGTACGAACGGCCGAGCTGATGGCCACCTGGGGCGAGAGGATGACGGGAGTGGCTGCGGCCAAGGCCTCCACGGCGGCGATGCCGAAGTTTTCCGCAGCCGAGGGTAGTACGAACCAATCGGCCTTGCGCAGCAGGCTCCATTTCGCCTCGCCGCTCACGAAGCCCAGCCACTGGCAACGATGGTCGATCCCCTGGCGTTGGCAGCGTTGTTGAAGGCTGGTGCGGTAGCTGGCCTCGCCATCGCCGGCGATCTGCAGCACCCAGTCCTTGGCGGGATGCTGGTGCTGCAGCAGGGCGCAGGCGTCAATCAGATGCTCCAGTTGTTTCTTGGGGTGCAGTCGTGAGAGAAACAGAAAACGCACCGGCTCACCTGCGGAGCCAGGGAACGCGGGACCGTCAGCCGTCCCCGCCTCGGGCGGTTCAGGTGCGGAGACCCCAAGGGGCAGGACCAAGGAGGGGGTTGTCAGTCCCAGGGGGGCCGACTCGTCCCGCTCGGCGTCAGTGGTGAAGTGGAGCGCTGCGGCCGCCTGAAGATTGCGGCGTTCGATCAATCTCAGCATCAAGCGTTTGCGTCCGGCACTTTGGCTGAGGCTCCAAGGACTCAGCTGACCAATGGTGCGAAGTAGATAGGGAATTCCTGCCCGTCGTGCCTGCACCATCGCCGTGGTGGAAGGATAGGAAAATAGGGCATGGATATGCAGCAGGTCGTAGTCATGGCGATGGCGCTGAAGCCAGAGGTTGAGTGCCGGGCTGATCGCGAATTCGCGCAGGGACCTCTGGGCAGGGCTCCAGCGGGGGAACGCTAAGACTGGAATGTCCTGCCACTGCTGCCAGTGACCCGTGGGCAACTCGGGGTTCGTGCCTTCTCCATCGTCGTTGGTGGTGAGCAGGGAGGCGTCCACCCCTTCCTGCCGCAGGGCGCGCACCATGGACAGGGCC
Source organism: uncultured cyanobacterium (assembly GCA_903856805.1). Lineage (GTDB taxonomy): Bacteria > Cyanobacteriota > Cyanobacteriia > PCC-6307 > Cyanobiaceae > Cyanobium. The sequence continues at coordinate 26,354 of CAIOCZ010000142.1, forward strand.
GCCGTGCTGGGCCCCCCTCGACGCAGGCTGATGGAAGGAATGACGTGGAGAACGCGCAATCGAGTGCCGCTGGAAGGCAAGGTGATCCATGCTATCAGTGACGATTGTTCAAGGGAGTGCAGGGGGCTACGGAATTGCACGGGGAGCGCATTGAGCGCTTATTGGCTATTTGCCATATTGCTCGCCGTAAAAGCACCCGAAATTGATCATGGTTGTGTTTCTTTTTGGTGGTATCTCTGTTGCGCGTTCAGGCGTTGTTGTCTCGGATTGACAGATGGTCGCTTGACACTTTGGAGGCGTCTTCTTCCCTGGGATCGGGACGTGGGGGGGTCAGGCGGAGAGTGGCTAGGCGCACGGCGGCCGCGGCTTCGACCACCGAGTAATCGCGATGGACCTGTTGTTGGGCCGCTTTCCCCATCCGGGCGACATGGTCTGGATCTCGAGCCAGCCGTACCAGGGCGGTGGCTAGGGCGCGTGGATCGTCGCAGGGCACCACCAAGCCGGTGCGATTAGGCTCCACCAGATCGACGGCGCAGCCCACCTGATCACTCACGATGGCGGGCAGGCCACAGCTCATCGCTTCATTCACCACCAGGCCCCAGGTTTCGCCGTCATCAGAGGGGAGGACCAGGGCATCACTCGCGGCATAGGCCGCTGGGATCTCCGATTGGTTGAGGAATCCTGCGAAGCTCACTGGGAGGGAATGGAGGGTAGCGAAAGCCTGGCATTCGCTCTCCAGCTCTCCACTGCCAACGATCAGTAGATGGAGGCTGGGCTCGTTGCTTTCGACCGGCCGCTGCTCCGATCCCAAGGCCAAGGCTAGGGCCTGCAGGAGCACCAACGGGCGCTTCTTATGCTGCAGCTTACCGGCAAACAATAGGCAAAACGCGTTGTCGGGAATTCCCCAGCGTTGGCGTAGCCCAGTTCGCTCCTGTCGAAGCTGTTCGGCTTGGTGGGCGAAACGGGCATTATCGATGAAATGGGGAGATCGAATCAACCGCTGCTCCGGCAGGCCATGCTGGAGGTACAGACGTTTGTTGGCCTCCCCCACCGGCAGGCCGATCGCCACTTGGCGGAACAGCATTCGGTGGAAGAGGCGCTGGGCCAGGGAGCGGCGGCGCTGGTCGTTGGAGTCCATCCGCAGGATGACGGGAATGCCCCGCAGCCGAGCTGCACACAACAGTTGCAGCAAGCCCAGCACATGCCAGCCGGTGAGGAGAAGCACATCCGGGGAGCGTTGACCACCGCCGAAGCCCAGTTCGGCCCAGGGCCGTCGCAGGCGTACGCCGGTATAGCTGCTGGCGATACCGGCCCCGGCGCCGCTGCGCGCCTGGCGCCAGCGGTAGCCATCAAGCAGGGGAACGTCCCAGGTGAAGGACCGGCCGAAGCCCACCCCCTGGGTGCTGGCATCCGGCAAGGTGAGGTAGAGCACCTCGAGGTCCAGGGCCGGATCTGCTGCCAACTGCCGGAGCAGGGGGCTGAGATATTGAACCGGGTGGCTGGCGGCCACCAGCAGGCGCGGACGGGGCGATCGAAGTAGTTGCGCTCCCCGCAGGTGGAGTTTTAGGGCCCAGAGCAGGCCACGGGTTTCGGCGATCAGGGTCACGGGGATCCACCACGGCTTGCGGAGGTGATGGCGGGTGCGGACCGTTCGCGCCATGGCAACCATGCCCCTGACCAACGCCAGGGGCAGGGCCCGGGTGCGTAAGAAAAAGTAGTACCGCCCAACCGCATGGGCGGGCTTCAGGCTGATGACGCGCTTCCCATAACTGCGGGTGCCCCCCTGTTCGGTCTGCAGGTGATGGACCAGGGCCGTTGGGACATACTCAATCGGGTGGCCTGCTTGGCGCCAGCGGTGGGCAAATTCCGCCTCGTAATTATAGGCAACTTGCACAAAATTGTTATCAAATCCCCCCAGACGGATGGCTGCCAGGCGTGGCACCGAGAAATTGCACCCGATGAAGTCCCGGCATGGCCGCGGCTGGAGGGTGTTCCAGCTGAAGGGCTGTTGGCTTTCGGCATCGGCCTGGCCCTGGTGCCAGCGCTGGAGCACCCGGCCAGCGATCAGGGTCTCGGGATGGAGGTGGCCGGCCTGGATGTGGGCCGTGAGTAACTCCGCACTGGGCACAATGTCATCGTCAACAAACAGCACCCGGTCACCTCGGGCTTCCAGGAGCGCTCGGTTCATGGCCTGGGTGATCGAGGGGGGCTGTTGGCGCAACCAGCGCAGGCGCCCCTCCTGCTGCCAGCGGCTCAGTTGCTCCTCCACGGCGACGGTGTGGCGGGGCGTCTGATCGATCAGCAGCAGCTCCCAGGGGGGCGGCTCCAGGGCCAGCAGGGCATGGATGCTGTCCACCAAAACCTCCTCACGGCCGTAGCTGGGAATGGCAACGCTCAGCTGGGTCATGGTTGGCGCCAAAGACGGAAGTGGGCACGCAGATGCCAGGGATCCAGGGCCACGGCCTGCTCCAGATAGCGGCGGGCCAGGGAGGGATCGCTGGTGCGGAGGGAGGCCCCGATGAAGTAGGCCCCCGCCGCGACCTGCCTCGGTCGCCGTCGCCGGGCCTGACGGCAGTGCTGGGACAAGGCCTGGGCCTGGCGGAGCCAGCGTTGTTCCGGTTGGCCGCGGCGTCGGGCCTGGGTGGCGGCGGTGATCAGAGAGTGAAAGCGCTCTTGCTCCCGTTTGCGGGTGCCACTGATGGCTCCGGGCGTCAGGCTGGCCTCGTAGAGCACCTCCGGCACCACCCCGTGATCGCCGATTTCACTGAGCCGGCTCCAGAGATCAATGTCTTGGGCGTAGTAGAACTCGGGGCGATAGCCTCCGGCCTGCTCATAGGCCAGGCGACGCATCATCACCGAGCCATGGTGGGCCGGGCCCGTCAGACCATCCCGCAGTTGCTCGGCGGTCGGGGCCCGGATCGCCAGGGTGGCTCCTTCCGGCACCAGCAGGCGCACATGGGTGGAACACAGACTGGCGTCCGGATGGCTGGTCAGCCAGTCCCGCTGGCGTCGCAGGCGGCCGGGCAAGGACCAGTCCCCCGCATCCTGACGACAGAGAAAGGTGCCACGGGCCGCGTTGCAGGCTTCGATCAGCGATTGGGTCAGGCCACGGTTGGCGCGGGAGATCAGCCGCAGGCGGGGATCTCTTTCAGCAATCTGGGCGAGGACGGCCCCCGTGGCATCGCTGGAGCCATCGTCGACCACGACGATTTCTAGATCCACCCCCGCCTGTTCAAGCAAGCTGTCGAGGGTTTGGGCGATGGAATCGGCAGCGTTGTGCACTCCCATCACCACCGAGATTTCGGGAGGATCTCCGACGGTGGTGGCGGGATCGGAGCCATGAGCCGATGTCATGGCCGCATCACCATGGCGCGCAGAGCGACCGTCAGGCGGGCTGCCCGGCACCAACCGAGAAGTGATGCCAGGAGGGCATAGACGCGGAACTCAGGATGATGGCGTTTTCTGGCCCGGGAGGCCTTCCGGGCCAGCTCGAACAGCTGCCTGGATTCCTCGGCCAGTCCGGCAGAACCGCACTGGCGGCAGAGCAGGAAGGCCGAGCGGGCGAACTGCTGCATTTCAGGCGCCCTCGGATTCACTCCCGCGTCGTGGGCGCAGCGATAGAGCGATATCTGGGCGCTGGCCCGATGGGACAGTTTGCGGGGATCACAATGGCCGTCGCTGCTGAGGTGATCGTCGTTGAGGTGGATGCGACGGATGGACACCTCCTCCTTCACCCAGGCCAGGGGCGCGCCGGTGGCCCCGGCGCGGGCATCGTATTCCCAGTCTTCTTCATTGATCCAGGGTTGCCAGGGGCCGATGCGATTCAGCAGCGCCCGGCGATAGAGCGGGCAGCTGGTGGTCCACCAGCGTTCCAGCAGCAACATCGGGAACAGGTAGGGATGGGGGCGGCCAGTCGCCCGCATCGGTCGCTCCAGCCGCGGTGGTTGGCAGGAGTGGTCTTCCTGGATGCTGGGCCCATAGCAGATCTGGGCCTCGGCATGGGCGTGGAGAGCCGCCACCTGGGCCTCGAATTTGTTGGGGAGCAGGAGATCGTCGCTGTCGAGAAACTGGATGAACTCCCCCTGGGCCTGGTCCAGGCCCCGCTGCCGTGCAGCCCCGGGCCCGGCATTGGCTTGATGGATCACCCGAATCAGCTCGGGGTGGCGCTCCCTCAATGTCTGGGCACACTCCGGGGTGATGTCGTTGGAGCCATCGTCCACAATCACCACTTCAATCGGCCGGTAGGACTGGGCCAGCACGCTGTCCACGGCCTCCACCAGCAGCGCGGCCCGATTGAACACCGGAATGATGGTGCTTACCAGCCCAGGAATCACGGCGACCGGAGCTGGCGCATGGGGGTGGGGCGCGGCGATGGTCACGGAAATCGGGGCGGTAGCGGGGGAGGGCAGGGTTGGCTCAGTCCTTAGGTGGCGCGGCCCCTCAGGGTCGCGATGCGCTCTTGGGCGGGCCGCTGCAGGACCTGGCGCATGCGGGCCAGGTTGGGGTTATCGGGCTGGCCTTTAAGGGGCTGGCTGCGATGCCAGAGATGGATAATCGGCTCATAGCCCCAGATCCAGGTGGGTCGGGTCAGGCAACGATCCCAGAATTCGTTATCTTCCCCGCCCCAGCCCACGAACCGTTCGTCCATGCCACCGATGGCGTCATAGGCAGAGGCGGTGATCGCCAGGCTGCCACCTGCCTCCAGATTCTGGACGATCGCCTCTGCTGGCTGCTGCAGATAGGCTGCATCCGCGAGAGGGCTGGTGGAATTGAGGAGATTTTTGGTGTGATCTGGATTGAGATAGAAGATGAATCGTTTCGGGTTAATCACGTCGTACCCCCGCTCCACTCGCTCCAAAATTCGCCGGCAATAGGACTGGGGCACGAGCATGTCATTGTCGTGCAGGAGCAAAGTGGCTCCATGGGCTTCTCTTGCTCCCACATTGAACGTGTGGGAGCGGTTGTACGGGGCTTCAGAATCCGGTAGTGGTGCGTGGATATGGCGTACCCAGCTGGGTAGGTGCGGGGCGATCTGCACCGCGCTGTCCTGTTCGATCACGAGGCATTCGATCCGGCTGTGCTCCTGGGCCGCCAGGCTTTTGAGGGTGGCGAGGAGCAGGGGTAACCGCTCCAGGCCCCGGTGGCCGATCAGCACGGAGAGGTCGGGATCGGTGGTGGGCCGGGACGGTGGGGAGGGGCTGCTGCCCTGGCCGATGGGCGCATCAGCCAGGCATCGCCTCAGCAGCCGCTGGGCCAGATGGGGCTGGATTCCCGGCGCATGCAATCGGGAGGTGTAGTGCCAGAGGCAGGCCTGGCCGAGGCCATCGGGTGCCGGTTCAAGCTGCTCGTGGCGGTTGGCTAAGGCCAGATAGGCAGGCGAAGCGCCGCGCAGGGCCCGCTCGTACCGCCAGCGGTCCTTCATCCATACCCCAAGATGATCTTTGGCGCGTTGCATGGTTCTCGCAACCCTTGACTCAGCCATGGTCAGCTCCCTTCCTCGGCTTCAAGGGCGGCTTCAAGGGCGGCTGCCAGGGTGAGAAGGGTCTCCTCATCACACGCTCCAGAATGTAGGGCGTGGGGCCATTCCCCCCCAGGACTGGTGTGTTGAAACCGTATCCCGAGTAGCCGGCGCAGATCTTCGGCCCGGTTGGAGCCCACCCAGCGATCCAGGCGCCCCTGCGGGGGCAGTGGCGGTACGGCGGGCGGACAGGCCAAGGGCGGCAGGTTGAGACACCGCTCGAAAGCCTGTTCCCAGGCCTGGCAGGATTGGTCCCGGCCATAGCGCTGTTGCACCAGCTGGCGCCCCGCCCGGCGCAGCTGTCCACGGAGCTGCGGATCCTGAAGGCGCGCCAACTGGGCGGCGGCCGTCGTGGCGTCGCCCACGGGGAAGAGCAGGGCGGTGACATCGGCCCGCAGGGCCCCCTCCAGCCCCGATCCCACATAGCGGCTGCTGACCACAGCCAGGCCCGCCGCCATCGCTTCCCAAGCCACGATGGGCCCAGTTTCCCAACTGGATGTGATCAAAAGAACATCATGGTTTTGGTAAACGAGCTCCCCTAACTCCTCTGGAGTCAAATGGCCTAGCAACCTCACCTGGCCACTCTGAAGGCGCGGGGCCAGGGCGGCCCGCAACGACGCCTCCTCAGTCCCACCCCCTGCGATCGAGAGTTGGGCGACGATGCCGATCCGATCGAGTTCGTCCATGATCCCTGGCAGATCATGAACCCGCTTCTGATCCTGATCCAGCCGTCCTACCCAGGCCAGCTTCAAGGGGGAATCGGGCGTCGGGTCGGTGAGGGTGGGGTAGGGATCGGGATTCACCCCGTAGGGGGCGTAGAGAATCCGTTCGGACGGGATGTTGGCCTGGGTATGGCACAGGCTGCAGGTCAACTGGTTCGTGGCAATGACCGCATCAATCACGGGACGATGGGCCTGCAGGTCCGCCAGCAGGGTGGGCACGAAGCCGTGCAGGGTCATGGCCACACGACCGTGGAAATGTCCGGCGTGCCGTTCCTGCCAAGCGGCAGGGTAGAGGTCGCCGAGATTCACTCCCAGCACGAGATCCGGTTGCTGCTCGCGCAGCAAGGCCGCCACACCGCGACGACGTCCGGCGCGGCTGCCGCTGGGATTGCCCAGCGGCAAGGCGGGCAGGGAGGGATAGCGGTCGCGGTAGCGTTCAAAGTCATGCCATTGGCCGGCGGGCAGCGCCAGGGTGACGGGCCAGTCCCGGTCTTGCAGGTCGGGGATCAGCTGGGCGAGCCATTCCTGCACCCCGCCGAGGGTATAGGCCGAGGGGGCCAGAAACAGCAACTTGGGCCGGCGAGGTGCCATCGGTTCAGTGGGGGGCCACCAGGGCGCCGATCCGTTGGCTCAATTCCTGATACCGCCCTGAGGCGTTGATGTGGTCCCGGGCGCAGCGGAGGGCGTTCTCCCGCATCGGTTTCAGTCGCTCGGCCATGTGGGCGATGGCCGCAGGCATCTCCGCAGCGTTCTCCACGAGCACGCCGCAGTCGTAGCGCTCGATGAATTCAAAACTGGGTTGGCGATTGGCGATCACGGGCACTCCCATCGAGAGGAACATGCAGAGCCGGTTGGAGGCGATTCCCATGTGGCGAAACTGGGGAGCGTCCTGGAGATACACCACCATGCCGATGTCCGCTGCCGCCGAGACGCTCCAGGCTTGCCGCCATCCCAGGAGGCCTGATTCCAAATGCAAACGCTCACTGCCCTGAAGATAACGCAGCAGATCGTGAATCAGGGGATCGCCATGCATAATCTGGCCCCACACATGCAGGTTGGGAATGGATCCGAGGGCCTGGGCTAACCAGGCTCCGCCATTGCCGTGGTTAAAGGTGCCGGAGTAGCAAAGCACCAGGGCATTAGCTGGGATGCCTCGGGCGGCGCGGACCTGCTGACGCTCCGCCGGCGGCGGCGGCGCATGGAATGCACCTGGATACACGATGATGGTCTTATCTTGAGCGAGATTGGCATAGTCCCGCTGAATCGACAATCGCTCTGCTTCGTTGACGATCGTCAACTGGGCTTGTCCCATGCCGCGGCGACAGTGGGCTTTCCAGCGTGCCGAACGTAGACCAGCGTAGGAGCCGTTACGGATTTCATCGGCGAACACGATGAGGGGCTTGCGCCAGAGCCGGGCCAAGGGTCCGGCAATGCCGATCGGATCTTCCGTGGTCCCGGAGAACGCGGAGTAGGAGCGCCAGCGTTGGGAAAGGCCATGGCGCAGTAACCAGCGCGGTCCATAGTTCACCCTTTGGCGTCCAACTCCATCCTCGAGGGCTAGCTGCTGATCCGACCATGTGGAGTAATAGTCAATGCCAATGTCCAGCTCGGTGAGCAGGTCCTGATACGCCTGATTGGGGGGGGAGCCCAGCAGGTTGGGGTTGAGCAGGAAGTGGGCAACGCGGCGTTGGCTGGACACGGGGTTGAGCGGGAGGTAGGCGGAAGTTGGAGGACCAGGGCTGACAGCTATGGACTCAATGGAGTGGTTGAATTGAAGTCATCGGGTCCCTAGGGAACTTCTGGCGTTCACCCTTTCCGGATAATGGACATTCTTGCTGATAAGTCCCGTGAGTGATTGATCCGCGAGTTGGGGGAATTTTAGGCTATGGAGGGGCTTGACGCGGGATTTCAACTGACGAATGTAGGCATCATCTGGCTCCGATGAATATTGCCATTTGCTGAAGAAGTGTGCCTCGTTTTGAGATGTGTATTTCCCCCAGGTCCGCCCGGAAAATTGATCAAAAGATGTAGTCTTGGGGATGTGATTAAGGTGATGAATATAGGGGCACTCGAGCGAAGTGGTGGTTTGTTTCCCAAAGTGCATGCGGGCGTCAAAATCCATGTCTTCAAAGCCGATTCCTGCAAATCCAGGGTCAAAAGCGCCGATTTTTTCGACCAGTTGACGTGAAATGGCAAAATGAGACCAGGAGTTGTTGAGTAGGCTTAAAGAGCAATTGGCCCAGCTTTGGCGATCAATCCAACGCCGAAACCAGGGGGAAATCGTCAGGTCATCGTTAAGAATTAGTGTTGATGTTGCTTGGCTATGCATTAAAATTTCGTTCCACATTCGTGAAAGCCCTACGGGCTCGTCGTGAAGTATGAAGCGGTGATTTTCCGACGCATTGCGGCAAAGTTCATTTTCGATGCGCTGGAGATATTTGGCTTGGGCGTTAGAGTCACCGTAGCCATTGACAGCGACTACGATCTGGGTGCCCCCAAATAGTTTCGAGAGCTTCAGGTATAATGGCTTGAAATAATCGTCGTAGCGTTCAATGTAGGTTGTTACGGCTAGTGTTAACCTCTGGCCCAATTGGGGGTCTCGCGGGATCAGGGCTGAAGGAATCGCACTTTTAAGGAACGACGAGCCTTTGTAGAGGCCGCGATATACATAGTAATTGAGATTATTTTTTTGCATTGGATCGATCTAGATTTTGGTCGTGGTTGTGAAGGCAGGAGTCTGGAATGATTGTGTCCATCGATGGCTCGGATACGATGGATTGTGATGATGTGATTGGCTTTGCTTTTTATCTTGGGCAGGTTGAGGGTTGATTTAAAGCCTGTTGAGATGATTGATGTTTTAGCCGGATTTGGCCGATTCTAGGCAAATTGGACTGACGTTAGCACGACCTGCGAGTAACCTTTACTCTTGAGCTCCCTCGGGCATTCCTGTGCTTCGATGGTTGATCCACCGCTGAGACTGCAAGGGGGGGGGGATGGGCCGTCCATGCCGGCGGAGTTCTGGCTGTGAGCTCAGCGGTGGAGGTTGAATGCCCCTTCACAGAGGCGGCCCGCTGGCCATTGCGCGGCAGCGTGGATATCGGGCTGGAAAGGCTGGCCGCTGCGGTTGATCAACCCATGCTCATGGTGGCGGATGACGTCTCCGGGACACGGCGCCTGATCGCGACATGGGTGTTGAGATAATGCCAATCAGCCAAAAATAAAGTTCGGAATAGATGCTCTATTGTGATGATGCTGCCTCACCCTCTACCGAAGGCGAATTCAATCGTTCTCAGGCCTTGTGATGGACCCAAGCGAAGCCTGGCATTGAGCTTCGCATTTTTCGGGGACGCGCTGGTCAGAGTCAAGAGATCAGGGAGATCCTGGTGATTCTGGACGCGGCAGAAGGCGAGGAGTTCTACGTTGGCATTGCCGCCAGGTTGGAGCGCCGTAAGAAGGTCTAGGTTGCGGATGACTAGCTCGGGATGGATCGACCGGCATTGCTCGCCTCGCTGACGGGATGAATTGTCCCCCCAAGGCTTCCTGCATAAAAGTTGGAATCATGCTGTGGCGACGGCCCATGTGGACGGCCTATTTCCGTTGTTGCTGGAGTAGGAAGGTCCGTTTTAATTTATCGCCGATAAAATGAATTATTTGCGTGGTGCAGTACGGGAAAGCAGTTCGGAGAGTCTTGGTTGTTATGGATATCTTTCCCATGAAAATCTGGCAATTCCACTCTGTTCCAGTCTGAGCGGATTGGTCGCTACCTCTACAGTCCCGTGCCTTTGGGTGCTCGATATCTTGGTGGTTGGGCTCAAAAATAAGATTGGAATGTCTTAAAGTCGGCGCCAAAAGCGTTGCTGATTTTAGACTTGCAGGAATTCTATATTTGAATTCGTACGAAAATTGCTTTAGGCGTATGGCCTAGATCTCTTGGATTATGGCGTTGAGTGCTTGCCTTGGATTGATGCAGTGTGCCTATTGCAATCACAAAGTAAAGACTCTAAATGGATCGACAATGAGTTGCATTTGTGCGTTATTGGATTTTTCTTTGAGGGGTTTATGGCTAAGCGCATAAGCTCTTATCCCTAATTCTTGGGGCCGGAATGTTGTGCTTGTCAGCGCTGAAACCGACGTTGGTGCCATTGCCAGGCATGGTCGATAATCGTGCTCAGTTCGGGATAGCGTGGTCTCCAGCCAAGTTCTTGGCGGGCTTTGTCGGCACTGGCGACGAGTTGGGCCGGGTCCCCCTCTCGTCGTTTAGCGACGTGGGCTAGAAGACCACGGCCCGTGACGGATTTGGCTGTTTCAATGACTTGCTGAACTGAGTATCCAGTGCCGTTGCCAAGATTGTAGATTAGGGGTGCGCCAATCGGTTCTTCCCGCTCCCTCAGGCGTAGAAGACGCTCTAGTCCAAGTACGTGGGCGTCGGCAAGATCGCAAACATGGATATAATCCCTGATGCAGGTTCCGTCTGGCGTTGGATAGTCATCGCCAAAGATTTGCAGGTAGGGTTCTCGGCCGCTCATCACGTCGAGAACGCGTGGGATCAGGTGGGTTTCTGGGTCATGATCTTCACCTAGATCGCCAGCCGGATCGGCACCGGCAGCGTTGAAATAGCGAAAAATAACACTGGGAAGACCGTAGGCCGCGCTAAAGTCTTTGAGTAGATGTTCCACCATCCACTTACTCCGACCGTAGGGATTAATCGGAGCTTGGGGATGGAATTCGGTCATCGGCACTTCTTGGGGAACGCCGTAGGTGGCACAGGTGGACGAGAACACAATCGGAATTGGCCGCTTGCTGGCCACTAACGCTTCAAGAAGGCAGAGTGTATCGCCTAGATTATTGCGGTAATACTTGGCGGGGTCACTCACCGATTCGCCGACATAAGCATAGGCGGCAAAATGGAGTACGGCTTCTATGGGTTTGCTTTCGTGGGCTGTCCCAATAAGATTGGGATGGCGACCCCGCAGAATGGCTTCCAGGACTTCTCGATCGCCAACCTGGCCCACCACCAAGGGGACTCCCAGCACTTGCTCAATAATCTCTGCATGGCCGTACACCAAGTTGTCCAGAACGACCACTTGGTGCCCCGCTTGATCGAGGGCGCGAACACAATGACTGCCGATGTAACCGGCTCCTCCTGTGACCAGAATCCTCAAAGCCGTACCCCCTGACCATCGCGGTATTGATGTTGAAATTCTGCCACAGTGCTGACCAGGCCCTGTTCAAGAGGAATGCTCGACTGCCATCCCAAAGCCTTTAGCCGGCCGACATCTAGAAGTTTGCGGGGGGTGCCATCCGGCTTGCTTGTGTCCCAAGCAATAGTGCCATCAAAGCCCACGGCAGAGGCCACCTGCTCGGCAAGGTCCTTGATGGTCACATCGTTGCCGGTCCCAACATTGAGATAGTGGAGTTGATCGCTCGTCGGTTGCCATTGTTCCAGGCAGAAGACGGCGGCATCGGCTAAGTCGTCGACATGGAGAAATTCACGTCTGGGGCTGCCAGTCCCCCAGCAGGTCACCGAGGCTGCACCAGCATCGCGGGCTTCCTGGAAGCGGCGAATGAGGGCGGGCAGAACGTGGCTATTGGTGGGATGATAATTGTCTCCAGGGCCGTAAAGATTGGTCGGCATCAGGCTGATGGCATCAAAGCCGTGCTGGGCGCGCAATGCTCGGCAAAGTTGGATGCCAGTGATCTTGGCAATTGCATACCATTCATTCGTGGGCTCTAGGGCGCCTGTGAGTAAGGACTCCTCCCGAATTGGTTGGGGGGCAAACTTGGGATAAATGCAACTACTGCCAAGAAATAGGAGCCGACGACAACCTTGAAGCCAGGCATTTTCGATGACGTTCTGTTGAATTTTTAGGTTTTCCAGTAAAAAATCCGCCGGGTAGCTTGCATTGGCCAGAATGCCACCCACCTTCGCGGCGGCAAGAACCACCACGTCTGGCTTGTGGGATGAAAACCAGGATTTAACCGCGTCGGCGTCCGTGAGGTCCAGATCCTTATGGCTTGCTGTGATTAGGTTGGTGTACCCACCTTGTATAAGGCGGCGCTGAATGGCCGAACCTGCCATCCCGCGATGTCCGGCTACAAAAATACGATCACTCTGCGCAATAAGGCCAGCCATCAACCTTGCTCCATGGCCTTGGGGTTGCTGGGTGGATTTTCCATCGAACCCACCACCGGGAACCCCTCTCTCCGCAGGATCGCTTCTTTGGCGGCTTCCTCCTTGTCGGCAGCCACCATCTCTGCCACGAGTTCTTCCAGGGTGGTGGTGGTACTCCAGCCTAATTTGGTCTTTGCTTTGGTTGGGTCGCCTAGGAGGGTTTCCACCTCTGCTGGGCGAAAATAGCGCCTATCAATTCGGACTACCGTATTTCCGTTGTCTGAACGTATACCGATTTCTTCGATTCCTTGGCCTTGCCAGTTGATTGTTCCCCAGCCCAGTTCGGTGGCTGCCAACTCGATGAAGCGGCGGACGCTTTCTTGGCGGCCCGTCGCAATGACGAAGTCTTCAGGGGTGTCTTGTTGAAGCATGCGCCATTGCATTTCAACATAGTCACGGGCATGTCCCCAGTCGCGAAGGGAATCCAAATTGCCCATATAAAGACATTGGTCGAGGCCGGCATCAATTCTTGCTAGGCCACGGGTTATTTTACGTGTGACGAATGTTTCCCCGCGACGGGGACTTTCGTGATTAAAGAGAATTCCGTTACAGGCATACATTCCATAGGATTCTCGATAGTTGATCGTGATCCAATAAGCATATAATTTTGCGACTCCGTAGGGGCTGCGTGGGTAGAATGGTGTTGACTCCTTTTGGGGGATTTCTTGGACTAGGCCATACAGTTCGGAGGTGGACGCTTGGTAGATGCGAGTCTTTTGGGTAAGTCCAAGAATCCTTACAGCCTCTAGGATGCGTAGGGTGCCGAGTGCGTCGCTGTTGGCGGTATATTCAGGACTTTCAAAGCTGACTGCAACATGGCTTTGGGCGCCAAGATTGTAAATCTCATCTGGTTGAATTTGTTGAATAATTCGAATCAGGTTCGTGCTGTCTGTTAGGTCGCCGTAGTGGAGAACAAGGCGTGGATGACTTTCGTGCGGATCCTGATACAGATGATCAATGCGGTTGGTGTTGAAGCTGCTTGCTCGTCGCTTGATGCCGTGGACCACATAGCCTTTTTCCAGCAGCAGCTCCGCCAGGTAGGAGCCGTCTTGGCCTGTGATGCCTGTGATCAGAGCGACTTTTGCCATGGATTGGTGCTCAGCATTCATTGTGGGATTCTAAACCTCGATCAAGATGTCAACATCTGGATCAGATGAAGCGGTACTGACGCATGCCAGTAACCCCGGTGGCTCTAGCGCTGCGACGGCTGAATTGACTGACGGTGGGATTGCCTTCAACTCTGATCACGCCTGAGGCATTCTCCCAGATTTCCCTGCTGACAGGCAAGATGGTGAATTCAAGCTTGTCATGGCGTTGAATGTGCCACCAAGTGGCACTATTGCAAGCCTCGCACCAAAAGCACTCCAGCCACTCATTACTCAAAGGAAGGACTTGCTTATAGGCCGCCATCACTTCGTCTGCTTTCTTTCGACTCATGCCTCGGAGCACGAGCTGCCCAGCTTCCGTTAGGTAAAGGTAATGTTTTGGTGAGACGCTGAGAATCTTATGCTCCGGATGCATCGGGCACATCAATTTGCGCCGCCGAGGGCGGCTACGTGATTTGGGTTCTTGCCCTTGGTCAATGCTTGCCAAAGGTAAATCTTGGCGGCTATGCAAGGCTTTGGAGTTGGTTTTGAGGGTTTCGGATTCGATCGTAGACTTTGGCTCGAGGGACTGATCGTTTGACTGACGAAAAATTTGCAGGGAAACGGGCCAAGGCGAGGCTAAACTTGAAAACTATTCAAGCACGGATCCAGCTCCTGGGCTGGACCCGGGTTTGATCGGATGACTATGAGCGCAGCCGGTAGGCTTGGATCCGGGCTAATTAAGTCTCAGTCGCGACGGTCTCCTCCGCCATTGAGTGCAATCACGAGACGCAGAATGAAGATGAACAGATTGATATAGGTTAGGTACATCCCAAGGGCGCCGGCAAGATATTGATCATCGCTGTAGGTGCGCGGCATTGTGTAGAAATCGACAAATGCCGCTCCTACAAAAATCACGGTGCCAAAGCCAGCGATGAGCAACTCAAAGCCGCCGCCAGAGAAGATGCCAGGAGCAAACAGGCTGCCCACCACCTGGATGACCATGGCGATCACCAGGCCAAGAATGCCAAGGCCAACGGCCGCACCGAGGGCTTGTCCTACGTTGTCACTCATGCGGCGGCCCATGACCGACGCCGCCACGAAGGTGATGCCGGTCGCCAAGGCCGCCGTGCCAACAGCGCTAATGCCTGCTACAGAAACTGCGTAGCTCACGATGCCACTGAGGGTGAAACCGGTGAGCAGGCTGTAGGCGGTGAGTAGCGGCAGAGCCGCGCTGTTGTTGCCCTTGATGGCCACGTTTTGGGCCACAAAGAACAGGATGAAGTTCCCGATCAACGCCACCCAGAACAGGGGCATGAACAGGGCCGCATTGCTGGCCATCAGGGAAATTCCCCCCAGCACCCCAGCGGCCGTGAGCACCATGCCACCGCCTACGTAGGGCAAGGCTTTGTTGACCACGTTGGGGCCGACGAGGCCACCCCCTTGGGCTTCCCGAATTGCTTGTTGGAAGTTGCTGCTGGCCGGCATGGCGCAGGGTCCGGTGAACTTTGTCCATCCTGCCAGCGTTGGCTGGAGGTGGGGAGGGTGGGTGGTGCGGATCTCCCCATTCGTGATGAGGGCAGCAGAGGCGTGGTCAGCGGTGACGTCGCCGGCTGTTGTCAAGCTGGCCATAGGCCCGCACCAAGCGCTGGACCAGCGGATGGCGAACCACATCCTGCTCACTGAAGCGACAGATGGCGACCCCTTCCACCCCCTCCAGCACCTGGGCGGCCTCCTCAAGTCCACTGAGTTGGTCTGCCGGCAGATCAATCTGGGTGGTGTCTCCGGTAACGACCATCCGCGAATTGTCCCCTAGCCGGGTCAGTGCCATGCGCATTTGTGCACAGGTGGTGTTCTGGGCTTCATCCAGAATCACGAAGGAATCACTGAGGGTTCGACCACGCATATAGGCGAGGGGAGCCACCTCAATGATCCCTTTCTCCAGCAGTGCCGAGGTACGTTCCTGACCCATCAGAACATGCAGGGCGTCATAGAGGGGGCGTAGATAGGGATCCACTTTCTGTTGAAGATCTCCAGGAAGGAATCCCAATCGCTCCCCCGCCTCCAAGGCAGGGCGGGTAAGGACAAGGCGTTCCACCTTGCGTTCCTGGAGATAGCGAACTGCCTGGATCGTGGCAAGAAAAGTCTTGCCAGTGCCCGCCGGGCCAATTGCAAGGGTGAGATCGTGGGTGTCGATCGCCTCGACGAAAGTCTTCTGCCTCTGGGTGCGGGCACGAAGGGGGCGGCCGTTGCGACCAGTCGCTAACACGGCAAGGTTGAGGGCCTGTTGATCTTGATGCTGCCCGGTATCGATCGCCCTTAGCGCATTTTGAAGATCGACAGGACTAATTGAATCGCCTCTAACCCAGTAGGGCTTGAGAATTTCAAGTAAGGCCAAGCAACGTTGCTGTTGGACGGGCTTGCCCTTGATCACCAAGTCAAGCCCTCGCAACACCAAGTTGGTGCCTGTTCTATCTTCCAGAAGCCTCAAAATGGATTCCCCAGCACCGGCCAAAGCGATGGCTGCCGATGGATCTGGCAAGGCAAGGAGGAAAGTGTCGCTTGGAACAACTTCCCGCATGGAGCCCGGATTTTGGGCCGTCTGGTCGGATCCCGTATCTGGTGACAGGGTAATCAGGCTTCAGTGGCGGCTGGTTCAGCGGCAGCGGCAGCTTCGGCAGCGCTCGCCGCTTCAGCGGCAGCCTTGGCTTCTGCCTCAGCTTTGGCTTCTGCCTCAGCGGCAGCCTTGGCTTCTGCCTCAGCTTTGGCTTCAGCGGCAGCGGCGGCTTCTCGGGCGACGGCCTGTTTGGCTTTACCGACGGTCTCCGCTGCACGGATCGTTTTTTCGATCAAACCGCCTTTTTCCAGTAGGGAGCGAACCGAGTCCGTGGGCTGGGCGCCCTGGCTGAGCCGGGTGCGAATCGCCTCGGTGTCGAGCCGGGTTTCCTTGGTGCGAGGGTTGTAGAAGCCCAGTTCCTCAAGCGGACGACCGTCACGACGGGAGGTGCTGTTGGTGGCCACGAGGCGGAAGCTCGCTTCCCGCTTCTTACCGAACCGCTTCAGGCGGAGCTTGATCATTGGGGCTGGGGCAGATAGGTCACGAAGAAACGAGTGTACCGGTTGAGGTGGGCCCCTTGGCTTGGTTGGAGAACCGCTCTCCGCTGGGGCGCTAGGTCGCCCCAGCGGAGAGAGTACCCAGGACTCTTCGGCCGCGTCTCCACGGGTGGGACGGGTGCCAACGGCTCAGGCACGGCAGACGATGAGATCGGACTCAGCCGAGCCTCGATCACCTCCTGACGGCGCTGCAGGTGTTCGACCAGAACGGCTGGATCAGAGTTCTCCAAAGCCCTTTCGCTTCTTGGCTGGTCGCGCCGGCCGCCGAGTGGGGGGCATTCCCCCCATCCCCGGCATTCCCATCCCCGGCATTCCCATGCCGGGCATTCCTCCCATGCCAGGCATTCCCCCCATGCCGGGAAAACCAGGAAGGCCACCGCCCCTGGTCATTTGCTGCATGAAGCCACGCATCTTCTGAAAATCGGTGAGGACCTTGTCCACATCGGCTGGACTGTGGCCACTGCCACTGGCGATACGGCGACGGCGGTTGGGCTGGGCTGCTAAGAGTTCAGGCTGGCGGCGCTCGGCCTCCGTCATGGAGGCGATCATGGCCTCAATGCGCTGCAACTGGGCTTCGCCCTGTTTGAGCATGCCGGAATCAATTTTGTTCATGCCCGGGATCATCTTCATCAGGCCCCCTAGGGAGCCCATGCGTTTGATCAGTCGCATCTGCTGCAGGAAATCGGTGAAGTCAAAGGAGGCTTCCTGCAATTTCTGTTGCATGCGGGCCACATCGGCCAGTTCCACCTCCTTCTGGGCTTTCTCCACCAGGGAGAGCACATCGCCCATGCCCAGGATGCGGCTGGCCATGCGTTCGGGATGGAAGGGCTGGAGGGCCTCCACCTTCTCGCCGGTGCCGATGAATTTGATCGGCGCCCCGCTCACCTTGCGGATCGACAGGGCGGCACCGCCACGGCTGTCGCCATCCAGCTTGGTGAGCACGGCGCCCGTGATGCCCACCTGCTCATGGAAGGCTCGGGTGAGCTCGGCTGCCTCCTGGCCGATCATGGAATCGACCACCAGCAGCACTTCATCCGGGGCCGCGATCTCGCGGATCCGGACCATTTCTTCCATCATTCCGGTATCGATTTGAAGCCGTCCGGCGGTATCGACCAGCACGGTGTCGAAGCCCTCCTGGCGTGCTTTGGCGATGCCGGCCGCGGCGATGGCCTCCGGAGTGGCCTCGGTGCCCAGGCTGAACACCTCCACCCCGATCTGCGCTCCCAGGGTCATCAGCTGGTCGATGGCCGCGGGCCGGTACACATCGGCTCCCACCAACAGCGGCCTGCGTCCCTGCTCCTTCAGGTGCAGCCCAAGCTTGGCCGTGGCGGTGGTCTTGCCGGCCCCCTGAAGTCCTGCCATCAAGACGACGGAGGGGGCGCCAGGCTTGCCTCCGGCGGCGAGGGGCGCATTCGCGCCTCCCATGGTGTCCACTAACTGGGCATGCACCAGTTGGATGAATTTCTGGTCGGGGGTGATACCACGCACCACCTCAGACCCCAGCGCCTGACGACGCACATCCTCCACGAATTCCTTGACCACGGGCAGGCTGACGTCCGCCTCCAGCAGGGCTTTGCGCACCTCCTTGAGCGCAGCGTCGATGTTGCCTTCGGAGATCGCTGCTTGGCCTCGCAGGCTTTTGACGGCTGCTTCGAATCGTTGGGAAAGCTCGTCGAACATCAGCAGGGGGTGGGGGACAGGGCGGCAGGACGCAGGCAGGGGGGCTCAGCCGTCGGGGCGGGTGGCCGCTAAGCGCCAGGTTTGGCCATCGCGACCAAAGATGTAGAGGTTGTGCAGGGTGGTTGGTGCGGTGCGTTCCAGCACGGTGCCACTGATGTCGTTGCGGCTGTCGCTGTAGGCGAGTTCCGCGGCGATCACGATCCGGGCGGGGGTGCTGGAACGGATCTGGACATCCTTCACTTGGATATTGAGCGCTTGCTTCTGCCCGCGACCCGCGTCCTCACGGCGCTCGGTTTCCAGCCGGGCGATCGCTTCGGGCCGGGCGATCTGGTCGAGTCCTGCTGGGGTGGGTTGGCCCGCCAACACGCTGGCTTTGGCGTTCAGCCAGGCCTCCAGCACTTGCTGGAGCTGGGGCGCGGAGGGGGAGGCCATGGTGAGGGCCGTAGGGCGGCTCGGCGATGGGGCAGGGGTCCCTGGAGCTGGGGCGGAGGGCGGCTGGTCAGCAACCTTCCCCGCTGGGGCTGAAGGAGTTGGGGCCGCGGTGCCGCTGCTGGGGGGCTGGGTCGGCGGGACCACCGACAGCTTCGTGACGGGCCCGGGCGGGGGGGGCGATCCTGGGCGAGGCTTGAGTAGCCAGGCGCCGCCTATCGCCAGGGCGATGGCGCCGACACCGGCAAGCAGCCAGGGCTTGACTACCGCTCCACGATCGCCTCCTTCAGGCCAGCGCAGCCATTCGGGTCGTTGCCAGGAGCCCAGGGACCAGCCCTCCGCTTCCTCCTCTTCCTCCTCAGGCTGCAGGTGGCGCGACTGCTGAACGATGGGATCGGAGACCGAGGTCGTGGAGAAGGGCGAGCCGAAGGGACGGTCAAAGCTGGAGCCGAAGTCACCGCTGAAATCCGAGGCCAGGGGTGCGCCGAGATCGGGGCCGGCGGTCGCTGGGCTGAATCGGGTGGGCTGGGCCGCGGGTGTGGCGGGCGCGGCGCCCTGGAGGCGGCCGCGGCGGCGGTCCTCCCGCTCCACAAAGTTCACGACGTCACGGTCACTGAAATAGGCCTCCAGGTCAGCGTCCCCGTCGAGATCCCGATAGCCGGTCAGAACATCGCGGTTGAGCCAGTCCCGGCAGTAGGCACAAAGTTGGGCCAGGGGATCGGAGCTCTGACCGGCGGCCCATTGGCGCAGGGCCTCATCGGCACCCGCTTCAAAGCTGGACCGGGCCCGATCCACGTCCCCAAGGAGGAGATGCAGGTTGGCCAGCAGGGGCTCGATGGCTGGACGGTCGCTGGCCACCAGCCGATCCCGGGCGGCAACGATCCGCTCGGGTTTGCGCTGGGCAAAGCCTGAGGCCGTCAGAGCGATGCTGGCGTGGAAATTGGCCGCCTTGGATCCGGAATCTCCCCAACGGCTGAACAGGTCGACCTGCTCTTGAATGGTGAGAAAGCTGCGGATCTGTTGGAAAAAAGCCTGGAACTCCTCGTTGTTGAGGTCCGGATCCCGTTCCCCTTCCAGGCCCCCGCGTCGTTCCACCATTTGTTCCAACAGGGCCAACCCCTCACGGCGCTCGGCCCCGGAGGCCCGATCCCTGCTGAGCAGATCCAGAACTCGATACGGAGTCAGCCGCTCCAAGTTGCGCTGAAGGCGTTCCCGCAGCTCTGGCCGTTGGCCCATGCGCTGCAACAGTTGCAGGGCCTGTTGGAGGGTCTGGGCGGCGGCTTCATAGCGGCGTTGATGGTGGTATTCCTCGGCGCCGGCCAGGCCCGCCAGGCCCGCCAGCAGGGTGAGGTCCGCTTCGCGGCTGCTGCCCAGGGCCGGAGCCTGGGGGGGCTGAAGGCTCCGGGAGGCCAATTCAAAACAGTCAATCGCTTGGCCGGCCTCCAGGAGAAGCAGCAGCCCCGCCACCTCCCGTGGACTTGGGACATCCAGGGCTGGCATTACAGGGTCGCTGGAGGCGTTTAAGGCGGTGAGCGCCGCCTCATAGCTGGCCCGCCGTTGCTCATCGCTGAGGAGGTCGGCACTGGCTCGGAGGAGCTGTTCCCGTGCCTCAAGGGTGTCCTGACTGAAGCCCTCGTCCGGGGGACGGGTCAGCCGCTGTTGAAGGGAATGCAGCACCGATTGGGCATCCGTGCTCGGGCCCACGCCTAGCAGGCGAAAGTGATCGATCGGCAGCTCCAACCGCTTATCCAGTTTGTTGGGGGCAAGTGTAAGGATCGAGGATCATGCGGGCCCCCCCTGCAGGGGATCGCTGATCTCAGCGAGGGGTTCGCCAGGGGCGGTCTGATTCCAGGCACTGAGCTTCCAGCTGCCATCGGTGCGGGTGAAGGTGTAGGTGTTGCGCAGGCGCATCAGTCGATTGCGTTCCACCACCGTGCCGTTGGCATCGGCGATCTCATCGGCGTAGCGAATCTGGGCGGCGATGGTGATTTGCTCATCCGAGCGCTCCACCACTTGGATCCGTTCGACGCGTGAGAGCGTTTTCTGGGTGAGTTGGCGCTCGGCATCCCCTTCGCGCAAGGTCTTCAAGGCCGCCACCATCGAGCCTGAGGCAAACCCGTGTAACGGTTGGAGCGGAGTTTTACCCGCCAGGACCTGGGCCTTCATGTCCAGCCAACCCTGCAGAAGCGCCTTGACCTCCCCAGCCGTCGGGGCCGACGCGCGCAGCGGGGCAATCGAGGGAGGCCCGCCGCTGTTTTTGGCTACCGCACGGGTCGCGGAGGTCCGTCCCGTGGAGCGGCTGGCAGAGTCTGGGGAGGGGCTGACGGAGGCCGTCGGGGCGGCGGGGGTGCGTGCCTCCGTCCAGAGATGGGCGGCACCCTGGATCCCCAGGGTCAGGCCAGCTCCGAGCAGGGTGAAGGCCACCGGGGCCATGTCGCGAGGGTGAACAGGATTGCCGTCGGGTTGGATCCAGTTTCTGGCCCGCTGGGCAGGGGTGACGTCGCTGCTCCTGGCGACCCGGCGGAGGGGTGCGGCAGGACGCGGCATGGGGAGTTGGGCCGGCGCCACTCCTTCCTCTCCGAAGCTGAAAACCGGGAGGCTCTCCTCCTGTTTGGGCAGGCTGGGCAGACTGGCCAAGGAGCCCAGCCCGGTGGTTTCGCGGGCATTGAGATAGGCCAAGACCTGCCGATCCCGGAACCACGACTCCAGGTCCACATTGGGCTGGCTGTCTATGCAGCCAGGCAGGACCTGCAGGCTCAGCCATTGATGGCAGTCTTTCCAGAGGCGCTCCAGACGGATCCTTGATTGATCGGCCGTTTCCGGGATCTCGTCCCGTTCTTTGCCGCTGGCTGCCGTCTGGACGTCTTCGTCAAGGGCGAGAGCCCAGGCCACGTCGCCGAGCAGGAGGTACAGCCAGGACAGCATCTGGTCATCGCTGCCATGGTCGCCCTGTTCGAGGCGGCCCAGCACTTGTTCGAGGCGATCCGGTTTGCGCTGTTGGAAGCCCGTGGCCACCATGGCTTCCGCCCAGGGGCGCAGGGCCGTGGGATCACCCGCCAGGTAACTGCGGTCGCAGCAATCGCTCCATTCCTGTTGGGTGAGAAAGGTACGGATCTGGCTCTGGAAGGAGCCGAAGGCCTTCTGGTCGAAGGCCACCTCCGCATCCCCCGGTCCGGTCAGCCCCCCGCAGCGGCTGATCAGGCTGTCAAGGAGCTCCAGGCCACGCCGTCGCGCGACGGCATCGCCGGGCTCACGGCTCAGAAGGTCAAGCACTCGGTAGGGCACCAGCCTGTCCCGTTCGAGTTGAAGGTCTGCACAGGCAGCCTGGGCGCCGAGGGGGCCCAGCTGACCGATGCCTCGGGCCAGAATCTGATCCTCGGCTTCAAAGCGACGTTCCTCGTGGAGGGCTTGCGCTGCGGCCTGACAACTGTGGGCTAACAGGACCTGCAGGTCCTGGCGCAGGGGATCTTCGGGGTTGGAGGCCGTGCTGGCGACGATCCGATGACTGAGGTCTTCCGCTTGCTCATAAGCCGTAAGGCCCGCGCCTGTTTCAAGTTGAAGCACCAGCTGGGCGAGCTCGGAGGCAGGGCCCTGGGGGGGAACGGCGGGTTCTGCGCGCAGGGCAGCGGCGGCGTGTTCGAGCCAGGCGGTGCGTGCGTTCAGGAGGGGGGGGCTGAACGTCCCCCAGGCCGGAGGGTTGAGCCGATGGGTCAGAGCCATGGCGATGGTTGCCTTCTCCACCTGGCCCCCTTCGGCGGGGGGCAACCCGAGAAGAGAAGCTGGTTCAAGCGACTTGGTCACGGTCGTCACGGGCGAGGGGAGAGAATCGCTGGGAACTCCATGCCACTTCTAGTTTGGGACTCTGGAGACGGCTTGCCGTTGGGGGAGGTCACGGAGAAAACAGAAGTGGAATGACGGCGGTGGCCGCAGAGCACCCTGCTCCATGGGCACGGCGGGTTGCAGCATCTCATTCGACTTTAAGGGCGACTTGCAGCAAGTTCACCGGGCACCTCTGCCCATGAACAGTCCGGTGAGGAGGGACCTCCTACAGTCGGCGAACCCCTAGCCAGGACCCTTAGACAGATGAGCCAAGAGGTCGTCTCTTCTTCCCAGGCCCCTGCTCTGTCCATTCCTTGCACCGATAGTGCGGGGCCCCACGCCGAGCGGCTGGAAAAGCTTTTCCCCGCGGAACCAGCCTCCATCACCCGTGAGGATGGCCTTGTTCTTTATCGCGACATGGTGCTCGGCCGACGATTTGAGGATAAGTGTGCCGAGATGTACTACCGCGGCAAGATGTTTGGTTTTGTTCATCTCTACAACGGTCAGGAGGCAGTCAGTACCGGCGTGATCAAGGCCATGAGGCTCCAGCACGATTGGTTTTGCAGTACCTATCGTGATCATGTCCATGCTTTGAGTTGTGGTGTGCCGGCGAGGGAGGTGATGAGCGAGCTGTTCGGTAAGGCCACAGGTTGCAGCAAGGGCCGTGGCGGCTCGATGCATCTGTTTTCCCGTGAACACCATCTGCTTGGTGGCTATGCCTTCATCGGTGAAGGGATTCCTGTGGCGCTTGGTTCTGCGTTCACGAGCCGCTACAAAAGGGAGGCCCTTGGCGATGCCGGTAGTGATTCAGTTACGGCAGCTTTCTTTGGTGATGGCACCTGCAATATAGGCCAATTCTTTGAATGCCTCAACATGGCTTCTTTGTGGAAACTGCCGATTTTATTTGTTGTTGAAAATAATAAATGGGCGATCGGCATGGATCACAACCGGGCCACCAGTGATCCGGAAATTTGGCGCAAGGCTGAAGCTTTCGGCATGCCCGGCGAGGAGGTGGATGGTATGGATGTGCTGGCCGTCCGGGCTGCTGCCCAGAGGGCTATTGAACGGGCCCGGGCGGGCGAGGGGCCAACCCTGCTTGAATGTTTGACCTACCGGTTCCGTGGCCACTCGTTGGCTGATCCGGACGAGCTCCGTTCCTCAGCGGAGAAAGAATTCTGGGCCAAGCGCGATCCAATTAAGGCTCTGGCGTCTCGCCTGGTGGAGCACCATCTCGCTACGGCCGCCGATCTTGAAGCCCTCGATCGGGAGGTGGATGAGGAAGTCAACGACTGTGTGGAATTTGCTTTGGCGGCCCCTGAGCCCGATGGTGAGGAACTCACCAAATACATCTGGGCTGAGGACTGATTCAGGCTCCGCCTCAGAGCACGGAGGATTGCCGCCGGGCGAGGTTCCGCAGCTTGCGGAGAGCCTTGAGTTCAACCTGGCGCACCCGTTCTCTGGAGACCTTGAGCTGGCGACCAATTTCCGCCAGGGTATGGCGCTCGTTCCCTCCTAATCCGAAGCGCAGGGCCAGCACCTCCCGCTCCTGGTCGCTCAGGTGGCTCATCAGTCGCAGCAGTTGTTCTTGGTGGATGCCCCGTTCCACTATCTCTAGGGGCTCCTCGGTGGAACCATCGGGAATCAGGTCGCCGAGGAAACTGCGGCCATCCTCGGCATTGATTGGAGCATCCAAGCTTGAGGTGGTGAGGGCTTGGCGCAGTAACGAATCGAGTTCGTCGAGCGGCATGCCCATGGCTTCGGCGATTTCGTTCCGATTTGGCATGGCCCCGAGTTTTTGGGCCAGATCCAGGCTTACCCTGCGGATTGCGCCCAAGCGCTCACTGAGGTGAACAGGGAGACGAATCGTTCGGGACTGGCAGGCGATCGCCCGGGTCATGCTTTGGCGAATCCACCAAAATGCATAGGTTGAAAACTTGTAACCGCGGGTGGGGTCAAACTTTTCGACAGCCCGCTCTAGGCCGAGGGACCCCTCTTGAATCAGGTCGAGTAGCTCCATTCCCTTGCCTTGATATTTTTTGGCTACGCTCACAACTAAGCGGAGGTTGGCTTTCATCATACGCTCCTTAGAGCGGCGACCAATTTTGATGATCTTGCGTTCGTGTTCTGAATAATCGTTGCGACTCTGTTCACTTAAAAGCATCATTTTTTGCACCTGATTGCCCAGCTCGATTTCCTCAGATGGGGTCAGCAGCGGCTCGCGGCCAATGGTGGTCAGATACCAGGTCATGGCGTCTCCCCCCCTGCGGCCAAGACCGTCGCTTGAGCTGACGGAGGAGACGGTCATGGAATTGATTCGAAGTGGTATTGACTATCGACTATGAATTCAACCAGGTACCTCTATTTTTATCAACCTTTCGGGTTTTGCTTGCAAAACAACACATTGACCCCAGTCCTGGTCCCGCATCTGTGTCTCATTCTGGAAATCGTGTCAAATCATTCCTGCCGGCTCCGGGTGTGTGGGGATTTCTTGGTTGTTCCGGAGCGCAGCCGTTTGCCAGGGTGTTGGCCACGTTCAGGGGAGTGCCGCCGGCGAATCCTGCGTGAGCGTGGGCCAGTGCTGAGACCGCGAGCCATTGGGCGTCCCCCCCGACCGCTGTTCCCTGGAGGGCGGCCATCGCCATGGCGCCGCGGCCTGCGACATAACCCGCCAGAACATCCCCCAGGCCGGCTCGGGCCACGGCAGCGTTCGCCTTGCCGATCTGCCAGCGGCGTCCGTCCGGGCTGGCGATCACGCTGCGGGCTCCTTTCAGTACAACGGCAGCGCCGCTGCGGCTGGCGGCGGCGCTGGCCGCATTCAGCGCTGTTTCGCCGACCAGATCAGGAAACAATCGGGCCAGTTCTTCGGGGTGCGGCGTCAACCAGCTCGGGCCGTTCCGATCCTTGAGCCAGTTGGCAGCTTCGCCCGTTCTCGCCAGCTGGTTAAGACCGTCGGCATCCAGGACCAACAATCCCCTGAACTCCTGAAGGGCCTGCCATCCAGCCCTGGTGTCGATCCGCTCTCCCATCGCCTCCTCGGGCCCGAGACCAGGTCCCACGAGCACCGCATCCAGTCGCTCCAGCATCGCTACCGTCAGCCCGGCGAGGGTTTGGTTGCTGGTGGTGCCAGGGGGAGCCTCGGGCACCACATGGGGGAGCAGGGTCCAGATCAAAGAACTCAGTTCGGGGGGCAGTAGGGCCCGCAGGCTGCCGCAGCCGGAGGCACTGGCCCCCGCCAGGGCCAGATGGGCGGCCCCCGGATAGCTCCGGCTCCCGGCAACTACCAACACCCGACCGCGGCCGTATTTGGCCATGGCTGTGGGCAAGGTGGGCCACGGAGCGCTGCGGAGATCGGCTGGGGTCAGCCTGAGGGGCTGCTGCCATGGCAACGGAGCCAAGAGGGGCTGGGGCAGGCCCAGATCAATGCGCTCCAGTTCTCCGACCCATGTCAGGGCCGCGTCCTGCACAAGGCCTTGTTTCAGGAGGCCGAGGCAAAGGGTGCGTTCGGCCTTGGCGGCGGCTTGCCCCAAGCAGCGCCCGCTTTCGGCACACAGCCCCGTGGGGACGTCCAGCGCCACCAGGCGCTCGGGGCGTTGGCGGTGCCGATCCTGAAACAGTGCTTCCAGTTCCTCTCCGGGGGGACGGCTCTGGCCGATTCCAAACAGGGCATCGATCCACAGGCTGGGGTGGGCGGGTTCAGGGGGATGGTCAAGCCGGGGAATGCCCAGCCAGCGGGCATGGCGGAGGTGGGCTTCACAGAGCGGTTTGTGCCGCTCGAACGGACTCCAAATCTGCACGGTCCAGCCCGCCAGGTGCAGTTCCCGGGCCACCACCAGTCCATCGCCGCCATTGTGTCCCGGTCCCACCATCACCACGGCCGCGTTACGGGGGCCGTAGCGCCCCATCAGACGCCTGCTCATCGCCAGGGCCGCCTTCTCCATCAGCGCCTCCACCGGTAGGCCGCTCTGGAACAACTGGGCTTCGAGGGCCGCCATCTGGGCACTGCTCACCAGCAGGTGCTCCGCGTCACGGAGGGGCCACGGGGTCGGAAGCGGCGGATCGGGCACGACGTTTGGACCCGGTGCCTCTTCATGATGGGGATGATGCCCCTGTTCGCCCACGTCCGTGCCCAGTGTCCCGTTCGCAGGCTGTGATCTCCAGGCCCCCTGCGCAACCCCATCGGGTCGCGCCGCGCTGGATCGGCTGCAGGCCTGGCCCGGTGAGCATCGGGTGGCCGTCGGTCTTTCAGGCGGGGTCGACAGCTCCCTCACCGCTGCCCTGCTGGTGGCGGCCGGCTGGCAGGTCGAGGGGCTGACCCTGTGGTTGATGAGTGGCAAGGGGGCCTGTTGTGCCGAGGGATTGGTCGATGCGGCCGCCGTCTGTGAGCAATTGGGGGTCCCCCATCACGTTGTGGATAGCCGCCAGCAGTTTCGGGAGCAGATCGTTGACTTTTTGGTGAAGGGCTATGCGGAGGGGGTGACACCCCTGCCCTGTTCCCGCTGCAACCGGGAGGTCAAATTCGCTCCCATGCTCCATTGGGCCAGGCAGGAGCGTGGGTTGGAACGCATCGCCACGGGCCACTACGCCCGGGTTCGCCACGCTGAGGCAGCGGATCCCCTTCCGGTTCCGGGAGACGGGGTCGGTCGTCATCAATTGCTGCGCGGCCGGGACGCCCGTAAGGACCAGAGCTATTTCCTCTACGACTTGCCCCAGGATGTGCTCGGCAAGCTGGTGTTTCCGCTTGGCGAATTGTGCAAGGACGACACCCGCGCCGAAGCGGCCCGATTAGGGCTTCGTACGGCATCGAAAGCGGAAAGTCAGGATCTCTGTCTGGCCGATCATCATGGCTCGATGCGGGCCTTTCTCGATGCTTATTTGACGCCGCGACCCGGGGACATCGTGCTTGTCGATGGCACCGTCATCGGCCACCACGATGGCATTGAGCACTTCACCATCGGCCAGCGCAAGGGCCTGGGGGTCGCTTGGCGCGAGCCGTTGCATGTGGTGCGTCTTGATGCCCAGCGCCAGCAGGTGGTTGTGGCGCCGCGGGCCGAGGCGGCCCGTTCCAGCTGCACGGTGGGCGCAATCAATTGGGTGTCGATGGCGCCCCCAGCCGAGCCCCTGGCGGTGCAGGTGCAGGTGCGCTACCGAAGCGAGCCGGTTTCGGCCCTGTTCACCCCCTTGCCCACCCAGGACGTCGATCGCGCCGCTGCTCGACCCAGCCGGGGCCGCCTTGATTTCGCCGTGCCCCAGTTTTCGATCACGCCAGGTCAGGCCGCCGTCTTCTACGCCGAAGACGTCTTGTTGGGCGGGGGGCTGATTCAGATCGAGACCTGAGGGGTCACCAGGCGGGGTCGCTGGCTAATTGGACCACCAAGCCGCCGCCGGACGCGGCCGGCACCGTGGCGATGCAGGCGCGGATCACCGCGTCGTTCACATCGATTTCGCAGGCACCGCAGCTGCCGTTCAAGCACCCCGTAGGGATGGTCACACCGGCCTCGCGGGCGGCTTGCAGCCAGTCTTGCCCCACCGTGGCCCTGCGGCTGAGGCCATCCCCCCAATGAATCGTGACCGTCGGGGTTGCCATGGGACTACTCCACCAGTGTTGGTCCTTTGCGCGAAGTCGCTTCGCCACAACAACAACCCGTTACAGCCTATCAGGCCGATTTGGGGGATTCAGGGAGGGGCAAGCAGCGGAGTCAGATCCACATGGGCCTCGAAAGCATCGGCCAGCCGTTCCAATAGAACCTCCCGATGGCTGCTGTGGTGGGGTTGGTGTTCCGGAAGGTTTGGCAGGCCCCTGCGGCGGCGCAGTTGGTTCAGCCAGCGGCGCCTCCAGGGGCCATTGTCGAAAATTCCATGTAAGTAGGTGCCTGCCACTTCACTTCCCCGCTGGGAATCCTGGCTCCACCATCCCAGGCCCGGCTCCTCCGTGAGGGCTCCAACCTTCCAGGCGGAGGATTGGCTTGTGGTTAGCAGCGTGCTGTGGCCGTGATGCAGTTCGAACCCTTGGATGGGCAGGGATCCGCCGGGGGGCCACAGGCTGTGGCCCTGCCGTTGTCTGAGGGCTTTCCCCAAGTTGAACTGGGTTCTCAGGGGCAACAGGCCCAATCCTGCGACCGTTCCGCCATCCAGGGATTCCGACCGGCCCTCCAAGGCCTCAGGATCGCTCAACTCTTGGCCAAGCATTTGCAGGCCGCCGCAGATGCCGAAGAGGTGGCCCCCTGCGCCAAGGAAGCGCTGCAGTTCGGCGGTGCAGCCGCTGGAGCGCAGGGCCTCCAAATCCCGAAGGGTCTGCTTGCTGCCCGGCAGGATTAAGGCATCCGGAGTGCCGATCGGTTCACCGGGTTGGACCCATTGCACCCGCACACTGGGTTCGGCTTCCAAGGGATCGAAGTCTGAGAAGTTGCTCAGGGAGGGCAGGCGCAGGACGGCGATCGTCAGCTCGGCGTTCGGTTTGCGGCTCCGGCGTTCCAGCAGATCGAGGGAATCCTCCGGGGGGAAGACGTCCTCAAGCCAGGGCATCACGCCCAGCACGGGCAGGCCCGTGTGCTGCTCTAGCCATTCCCGTCCCTGATCAAACAGTTCGCGTCGGCCTCGGAATCGGTTGATCAACAGGCCGCGGATCAGCGGGCGTTGGACGGGAGTCAATAACGCCAGGGTTCCTACCAGTTGGGCGAACACTCCGCCCCGTTCGATATCGGCCACCAGGAGGCATCGTGCCCGCAGAAACATGGCGAGACGAAGGTTGGTGAGATCCCTCGCCTGCAGATTCACCTCGACGGGGCTTCCGGCCCCTTCCAGTACCAAACGGCCCTGGGGATAGGCCTCCTGCAACTGCTGGAGGCCGGCCCGGATGGCTCCCCAGCCCGGCCGGAACCAGTCCCGGTAGTAATGCTCCGCCTTCGTAACCCCCACGGAACGTCCGAGGTGGATCACCTCGCTGGTGCTTTCCCCCTGGGGTTTGAGGAGAACAGGATTCATGGCCACTTGGGGGACCAGGCCCGCTGCCCAGGCCTGGAGGGCCTGGGAATAGGCCATTTCGCCCCCGTCCTGGTCCACCCAGGCATTCAGGCTCATGTTTTGTCCCTTGAAGGGGATCGGCTGCCCTCCTCGTCGGAGCAGCACCCGGCAGAGGGCTGCGGTCATCAACGATTTTCCGGCACCGCTGCTTGTGCCCAGCACCATCAGTGGCGCCGACCCGGGGGTTGGATCAGATCCCATCAGAAGCGGGGGCGATGGCGCCGGAAGTTCTCACGGATGCGCTCCCGCAAACCGGCGCGTGGCAGCTCGCCTGGCCAACGACCCAGCACCTGGCGACCCAGCGGCGTAAGCCTGACCCGTTCGGTGAGGCCCTGCCCATCCACTTCCCGTCGCACCACCCCCAGTCGGATCAACCAGTTGAAGTGGGCTTCAGCCCGCTCCTTGCCGAAGGGGGCAAACACCAGCTTCGTTGCATCTTCTCTGCGACAGAGCTCGGCACTGCTGATGGCGGCCACGGCCACCTCGTCGTAGAACGCGCGACGAAAAGGTAGGCAGGCCATGGATCGGGCGGCTCGTTCTAGGGCCACCGCGTCAGTGACGGGGGCCCCTGCGTCAGGATCCTTCGATCCAGCAACTGGTGCCATCGCCATGGGGGGCTTGTTCAGCGGAACAGCCCCTCGATCACGGTTTGCAAGGCATCGTTGCTGAGGCCACCACCACCATTGTTGCTGTTGCTGTTGCTGTTGCCGTTGCGGTTGGATGACCAGCCACCCCCTCCGCGGCGGTTGGCCTCAAGCTCCACATCGGCCCAGCGGAACAGCACGCTGTTGCCGCGATCACGGGCCACCGCAGGCCAGCTCCCGGTAGCGTCGCGGATCATTAACTGGCCATTGCGGTAATAAAAATTGTAAGTTCGACCTTCCCGCGTCTCAACCACATAGGCCCGATTGCCCATGCCCTCCTGGATGGACAGGTTGCACTCGCCATTGAACACCCGTCGGCCCCGTTGGCTCATTTCGCAGTGACGATCCCAGCGCCCCGAGCCGCCACTGCCATAATTAGAACCGCTGTTGTGGCTTCCGCCGTAACCGAACAGGTGTTTGGTGAGTTGGTTGCTGACGTTTTTGCGACGCCAACCGTCATCCCAGCAGGTCTGGGCCCGCAGATCGCAAACCTCGCCGCTGCTCAGCTGAAAATCACGCTGGGCCGGCCGACCGCTCAGCTGCCGCATCAGATCCTTTTCGGCAGTTTTGCCGTAGTACTTCTTGGTTTGGTCGACGGAGGGGCCTTCAAAGGTGTAGCAGATCTGCTGGCGATCGTCACAGGCGACACCATTCTTCTTCAGTTCGGCGGCCTGGCCTGGCGTGGCGATCAGCAAGCTCCCCCCAATCCCTAGGACAAGCTGCAGGCTGGCTCGCAGGACGGGCAGCGGTGAGAGCAGGGAGGTGGCGCTGGGCACGGGCATCGTGCGGAGGTTTGCAGAATTTGCTCTGAAGCTAGCCCCGCAGCACGGCCTCTGTCGTCGGGCAAGTCCAGGGAGGGAGGGTGGCATTCTGAGGCGAAGGATTGCAAGCTTGGAATGTTGTGGTTGGCCTCCGCTTCGCCCGCGCGACGACGCCTGCTGGAGCAGGCGGCCATCCCCCATCGGGTCAGAGTCAGCGGGGTGGATGAGGGAGCGATCCACGACCCGGACCCCAGTCGCCTCGTGCAGAGGCTGGCGGCTGCCAAGGCTGAGGCGGTGGCCGAAGTGGTGGCGACTTCCCTTGGCGACGCCCTGAATGAATCGGTGGCTTCCGCGTTTGTGCTGGGTTGTGATTCCTTGCTGGTGTTTGAGGGGGAAGGCTTCGGCAAGCCCCGCGATCGGACCGAGGCGGTGGCGCGCTGGCGGCGGCTGGCGGGCGCCAGCGGCGATCTGCTCACGGGGCATGCCCTAATCCCTTTGCACGGCGGCGCCGTGAAGGTGGAAACCGTGCGGACCTGCGTCTGGTTTGCTGACCTCTCTGAGGCGGAGATCCAGTCCTATGTGGCCTCTGGGGAACCCCTGGCCTGCGCTGGCGGTTTTGCCTTGGAGGGTCAGGGAGGGGCGTTGGTGGAGCGGATTGAGGGTTGTTTCAGCAATGTGATCGGGCTGAGCCTGCCGTTGTTGCGGCGCTGGTTGATGTCATAAAAAACCCCGCCCACTGGGGCGGGGTCTTGCGAAGACATGGCACCAACCCCAAGGGGGAGATCAGTCGAGGTCTGGCATCGCCAGGGTGGGTTCGGCCTGACGGTCGATGCCTTTCTCAAAGCCGGCAGCTGCTGCGCGGGCGCGGCCCGCATGCCACAGGTGGCCAACCAAGAAGAAGAAGGCAAGAACGAACTGGGTCGCGGACAACCACTGGCGGATGTTCACGAAGTTGACCGAGTTGGGTTCGGTGATGATGCCGCCAACTGAGTTGAGCGAAGCGTTCGGAGCGTGGGTCATGTACTCAGCCGCACGGCGCACTTGCCAGGGCTGAATATCGTTCTGGAGCTTGTCCAGGCTCAGGCCATTGGGGCCCCGGAGGGGCTCAAGCCAGGGACCACGGAAATCCCAGAAGCGCATGGTTTCACCACCGAAGATGATTTCACCGGTGGGGGAGCGCATCAGATATTTGCCGAGGCCCGTTGGTCCCATGGCGGAACCGATATTGGCGCCGAGGCGTTGGTCGCGAACCAAGAACGTGAAGCTCTGGGCCTGGGACGACTCAGCGTTGGTAGGACCGTAGAACTCGGAGGGATAGGCGGTGTTGTTGAACCAGATGTAAGCCGAGGCGATGAAGCTCATGAAGCTCAGTGCGCCAAGGCTATAGCTCAGGTAGGCCTCACCGTTCCAGATGAAGGCGCGACGCACCCAGCCGAAGGGCTTGGTGATCACATGCCAGATCCCACCGAAAATGCAGATCAGACCAATCCAGATGTGACCACCGATGATGTCCTCCATGGAGTTCACCCCGATAATCCAGCCCTCGCCCCCAAAGGGTGCCCGGAACAGGTAACCGAAGATGACTCCAGGGCTGAGCGTGGGGTTAGTGATCAGGCGTACGTCGCCGCCACCAGGAGCCCAGGTGTCATAAACACCACCGAAGAACATGGCTTTGAACACCAGCAGCAGGGCACCAACACCGAGGAGGATGAGGTGGTAGCCGATGATGTTGGTCATCTGGTTCTTGTCCCGCCAGTCCTGGGAGAAGAACGCTGAGTAATTCTCAAGGATTTCTGGGCCGCGCAGGGCGTGGTAAAGACCACCGATTCCGAGCACAGCAGAACTGATCAGGTGCAGAACACCGACAACAAAGAAGGGAAAAAGGTCCGTGACCTCACCCCCTGGGCCCACGCCATAGCCAAGGGTGGCCACGTGCGGGAAGAGGATCAGTCCCTGCTCATACATCGGCTTGTCAAAGGTGAAGTGACTCACCTCGAACAGCATCATGGCGCCAGCCCAGAAGACCATCAGGCCTGCGTGAGCGACGTGGGCACCAAGAAGGCGCCCAGAGAGATTGATCAGGCGGGCATTGCCAGCCCACCATGCGTAGCCGGTGGAGTCGAGGTCCTTGCCCCCGACGCTCACCAATCCGGAATTAAAGGGCGTTTCCACGGGGCAGAACCTCTTCAGGGAAGACGAAGTTTTCGTGCGGTTGGTCGGCGGGGGCCATCCAGGCACGCAGACCCTCATTCAAAAGGATGTTCTTGGTGTAGAACGTTTCGAATTCAGGGTCCTCAGCGGCGCGAATTTCCTGTGACACGAAGTCGTAGGCGCGCAGGTTGAGAGCGAGGCCGATGATGCCGATGCTGCTGGTCCAGAGACCCATCACCGGCACAAACAGCATGAAGAAGTGAAGCCAGCGCTTGTTGGAGAAA
>CAIOCZ010000143.1 GCA_903856805.1 uncultured cyanobacterium
AACCGACGACAGAGCGTCGATCTGACCAGCGTTGAGGAATTCGCCGCGGGCATCAGCCTGCGCAATGACCTTGGTGAAGACGTCGAACATTTGAGAGAGCTCCTAGTCTCGACCTGGGAGTCGGGAGTGGGTGGGTAAGGGGTTGGAGGCTTGGGGGCTTGCGGGGATCGCTCCCGCATTGGCCTTGCTGCTCTCCTGTCCTGAAGGGGGGAAGGGCTGAAGCCGATGCCTGTCAGGAACTGAACCATTGTTGGATCTCGACCCCTAAAGATGAGGAAGCCTTAACAAACGGTCATCGCATCCAAAG
Organism: uncultured cyanobacterium; assembly: GCA_903856805.1. Classification (GTDB taxonomy): domain Bacteria; phylum Cyanobacteriota; class Cyanobacteriia; order PCC-6307; family Cyanobiaceae; genus Cyanobium. Next base: position 308 of record CAIOCZ010000143.1, read on the forward strand.
CCCAGATGGGGACTTCGTTCTTAAGGTCTTTGCCATCGGAGGGGTTCAGTCTGGACAGCGGCGCTTGCGGCCATCCTGATGAGGCAGGGCACATCCGGTCATGGGCCGGTTCGCTCACAATTAAAAAGGGGGCGATGAAGCCCCCTGCTGGACGGTAGGAAAAGCGAGGATCTCAGGGGTGCCCCGTGATCAATTAATTGTCCTCGGGAGCTCCTTTTTTGGTTTTGCGGGGGGGAGCACTGTTGCTGATGGGAGAAGAAGGGCCGCCGCTCACGGTGACGGAGGTGATTTTGCCTCCGAGGCAATGGACGAGATGCATGGTTTCCCGCATACGACTGAAGGGGATATTCATCACTCTGTCCGCAGTACGCGAATAGTCGATGTTGTTCATGGCAGTCACGGTCAGCGAAACCTGACGATCGCTGTTGACTCCAGTGCTTCGGGAGTTGGCGGAAACTTTCATGGTGAGGATGCGGGGGAGTTGAGAAGTGGAAAACGTCTGAACTCGAAGATCAGTTCACTGGGGTGATACTGGCAATCCGGCCGCCTTCGCGTTGAATCTGTTGTTGAGCCTGCAGGAGCTTGTTGAAGGGGATGAAACGGACGCGGTTGCTGCGCTTATGCAGGCGAAAGTTGTTGAAGCCGCTGATTTCCACCCGGAAGGTGCGTCCTTCCTCTCCGGCACCCACGCCTTGGCGGGTGACGCCGTCACTTACGACCTTGCGGAAGGTGCTGCCTTTGGCATTCGGGCTGACCACCGGCATGGCGGCTTTGGCGTGCACCGAAGGATTGAGGCGAGACTGGGTTTTAAGAGCATCGCCACGAACCGAGGCCCCAACCCCGCGGGCCAACTGCAGGATGTAGGAGAACTGCAAACCCTGCTGGCCGACCGAATAATCCCAGCCGTGGATATAGGGAACAACCTCTTCGCCAAAACGATTCTGGTACTCGATGCTATCGATATAGGAGTCAATCTCGGCGTCGTAACCCTGCTCCTGCAGGATGGTGAAGTGGTGCAGCATCTCCGCTTTGTTTTGGGGCGCACGGCCGAGAAGATGCTTGAAGTTCAGTTCAATAAAGCGGTAGGCATTGCAGTTTTCAAAAAACTTTGCCTTGTAAAGACCACTCTTCGCCACTTGGCGAACGAATTCCCGCACGCTGAGATAGCCACGCTTGAAGAGCGATTCGGGACCCTCAAGCCGCTCACTGGCCATGATGTACTGGTTGCCCAGGACCTGCTTGTAAACGGCGCGAATCAGGGCGGCCTTGTCGTTTTCGGTGGCGTTCGACCAGTTCTCCTTGTTGCGGTCGTTGGCGAAACGCTCGATGCCCAGGTAGGCAGCGTTGGCGAGTGTCATGAGCGTGAGTGCCGGGTGGGAAAGCGGGGAAGAAAGCGATCAGCAGCTGGTCAGCGTCGAAAAGTCTCAACCAATGGCTGCAAGGCGGATCCTATGGGGCGATCAGGACATGATGACAAGCCTTTCACAATCGTTACAAACTGGCGGCCAGGGCCAGGGCCGATACCATCCGCCCAGATTCTTGAGCTGTGATGGGCGCATCCCTGACGTCCCAGGCCTGGTCCCAGCGCCTGGCGGACCAACTGCAGACCCTTTCCCAGGTGGCCGAAGCGCTGACCTATCGCCTGGTGGATATGGAGGAACGCCTGGAGGAGCAGCAACGACTCCTCCAGCCGCTGCTGGAGATCCAGGATCCTGCCCAGGCCCAGGAGATGGATGAGCGACTGGAGGAGACCGAAGAACGGCTGGGGCGGATCGAGCGTTTGCTGCGGGGCCTCGACTCTGGGTTGGGGAGTCAGCGCCCGCTTGCGTCCCATTCCGGTGCCGGCGGCCCGGTGCGTCCCCTCGCTGCGCGTGGTTTGCCGCTCACCCACCATGACCCGTCCGTTGAGGGGAGTGGGCCGATCGACGGGGCTGATCCTTTTATTGAGGAAGGGGAGCAGCCGTTCATGGACGACCTCGTCGCCTGAGCGTTGATCCCCCACCTCGTTCCGGTCGCGGGCTGACTCAGCCGGCGCCAGCCGTGCTCAGCATCGTGGCGGCCACATCGAGGACCAACCCGGTGAGCACAAAGCCTCCAACCGTCACAATCCCTTGCCAGATCCTGCGGGCTTGGGGGGACGGGGCATCAGCCAGCCAGCCGGGACGGGGCAGGTTGATGCCGTTGGCGGGGCTCCAACCCGTGCCGCGACCGGCGGGGGCACGGCGGGAGCTGGCATCGCGCCAGTAGCCCCCATAGCGGGGGGCTTGCTGATTGAACGGTTGGGTGCCCTTGGCCTGACCAGCCAAGACACGGCCTCGTTGGTAGGGCACCATGTCGTAGCCGAAGGCGTTGAGATATTCCGGGGAGTTGAGCAGATGGTCAATCAGCCCGGCCAATCCTTGCTGCGCGATCAGGATTGAGAGGGCGATACGTTCCTGCTCACCATGCACGGCGCGCCCCAGAACGCGACCCACGATCTGTTCGACCATTCGATAGTTGCTGTTGCACCGGTAGAAGTCGTCACGGAATTTGCTCGAAAGCAGCAAGCTTCGTACAAAATCACGCACGTTGATCTGGCCACTGCGCAGTTGAGATTCCAGGGTGGGGTCCCGGTCAACCTTGAAGGCGTGGAAATAAATCTGGCGATAAGCCTGTTCGATCAGCTCCTCAACACTGACCGAACTGGGACCGCTGCCCTGGGGTGCTTGACGAGGGCTTTCATCCCCACCAATGGCAAAATTCGAGACTCGCGCGTTTTGGCTGACAGGTGGTGTTGTGATCAGGGGAAGGGCCATGACAACCGGGAGAACAGTTGGAAACGGTAGTTTGATCGTTCCGTGCGATTGCGGAATTGGTTCCATTCCTCAAGGTTCGTTACCTTTGCGGTGGCCCCGTTCCCCAGCCTTGGCTCAGTTGACCAGCCACGAGTCCGGGATTTCGTCGCTGTAGTCGTCGGTGCGTTCGAACTCAAAAGCCCCCGCCAGAGAGCCCCAGAGCTGTTCGTGGGTGGTTGGGTCGTGGCCACGGTCGATGGTGCGCATGATGTTTGGGCCCAGCTCGAAGGTGCTCACGAGATAGGCCGTGGCGCCCTTGCGTTCCACAAGACAGCGACATCCCGGCTCCACTTCGCCAAGGAATCCATCGTTCAATTCCTGGACTAGGTAGGTACAGCCTTCCAGGGGACGAAGATCGGTGGTCTGAATGGTGTCCCGCAATTGGGCGTCCTCCACGGCACCCCAGAAGCGCTGATCGTCATGGATGGATTGATTGTGGATGATCAGAGAGCCATCCTCACG
>CAIOCZ010000144.1 GCA_903856805.1 uncultured cyanobacterium
AACCGACGACAGAGCGTCGATCTGACCAGCGTTGAGGAATTCGCCGCGGGCATCAGCCTGCGCAATGACCTTGGTGAAGACGTCGAACATTTGAGAGAGCTCCTAGTCTCGACCTGGGAGTCGGGAGTGGGTGGGTAAGGGAGAGAACGAGGGTTGCTTTGGAATTCGTCTTGCCTGACTCCCTTGGGCAAAAAGGGATAGGAACCATTGGGTTTAAAACAGCCGCTGGAATAAATCCTCTGGAATGTTTTAAGCGAAATGCCTCCGAAGCTCCGAATCCTGAACGTCGCGTTCTCATGTGCAAAGCACCTAGCCATTCTTGGGAAGAAACCCTTCAATGGCCCGAGTCCTTTACAAAGGGTCATCCGAGGCCGGTTTGGATGCCCCTGGGTGGCTGCCTTGGCAGCACCCAGCCCGGCAGGGATGCCACCGGGCTGGAACGGCGCTTCTGCACCATGGCGGCTGGAGGCGACGGGCCTCAGTTCACCGGCCTCAGTTCACCGGCGTCACGCTGGTCACACGGCCGCCCTGGCGGTGGATCATTTGCTGGGCTTCCAGCAGTTTGTTGAAGGGGATGAAGCGTACGGTGTTGCTGCGTTTGTGCAGCCGGTAGTCGTTAAGTCCATTGACTTCAACCCGATAGACCCGGGTTTTTTGGCCAATCCCCTGGGCCATTTGTGTGATGGAGCTGCCAGGGATGTTGGGGGGCTGTACGCCTGATCCACCGGCGTTAGGGCTCACCACCGGTAGGGCACGATTTTGATGCATGGCTTTGCCGAGGCGTGCACTACCCCCGGTCACATCGCCTTTGACGGAAGCAGCTGCACCACGGGCGAGTTGCATCATGTAGCTGAACTGACGCCCTTGGTTGCCGGCTGAGTAGTCCCAACCATGAAGGTAGGGCACAACTTCCTCTCCGAAGCGCTCTTGATATTCGTTGCTGTCGATATAGGAGTCAATCTCGGCCTCGTAACCTTGATCCTGCAGGATCGTGAAATGGTGAAGCATCTCTTCTTTGTTTTGCGGCGCACGGCCGAGAAGATGCTTGTGGTTGAGCTCGATGAAATGATAGGCATTGCAGTCTTCAAAGAAACGGGAACGATAGAGCCCGCTTTTGGCAATCATGCGCACAAGTTCCCGCACTGTTAGGTAGCCATTGCGGAAGAGAGACTCGGCGCCCTCAAGACGCTCGCTGGTCATCACGTACTGATTGCCGAGAACCTGCTGATAGACGGCTCGGATGGTCGTGATCTTATCTTGGTCGGAGGCATTGGACCAGTTTTCCTTGTTGCGGTTGCTGCCGTACCGCTCGATGCCCAGATAGGGCGCATTGACTAGGGCCATGGATGGGGGATCCGGAAGGGAGGTGGCCACACATGAATCTGTGCGCCATCAACAATCCTATGGGGATCAACCGAGGTCAATCACTTAGCTGGTGCCTATCGTTACAGCGCCCAAGATCAAATCGATCATCTCTTAATCAAAGCCAAAAAAAGGGGCCCGTGAGGGCCCCTGGGATTGGATCGAACCGCGAAGGAAGCTCAGACGAGAGCGGCGATGGCGTAATCGATGTAGTTGTTGGCGATGACGCCGGGATCACCAGCGATGCCGTGGTTGGCCTTGATGTAG
>CAIOCZ010000145.1 GCA_903856805.1 uncultured cyanobacterium
CATGCAAACGCCACAGACTCCCGTGTCACCGTCACGTCCCAACCGGTGGCATCACCGTCCTCAGACGATGCCCTGATCTGGACCGGTACGGGCCTGGCCCTTGCTGCCTCCATGAACGGAGCGCGGCTGGTCACTCTCCAGGCGCAGGCAAGCGAATCCCTGACCCGCGAGCAGATTTCACTTCTTCTCTATCGCGGCGATGCCCAGGGCCGGCCGCTGGCCCCTGACGGAGTCAGCCTGGCGGCCTCCGCCCAGGCTGCGGTGATCGCCCAGATCGGTTGCGTACCCGACGATGCCGGCCGCACCCTCTTCGCCAGCGGCAGCACCAGCCTGCTGCTTCAAGCCGGGCAACAGCTGTGCGCCCTCCTCTCCCGCCGCAACGCCCCTCTCCAGACTCTGGTTCCACTGGAGGTCAGCGCCGATGGCCAGGGCCTACGCCTGCAACTCGGACCTAACGAGAGTCCCGAGCTCGTGATCCAGGCGAGCCTTGCCTTGTCCGAAGTCGTTGATCTTCAGTTGGAGATCGCCGGCCGCATCGGCCTCAACGGCCTGCTCTTCCTCAATGACGGCGAACAGGTGACCATTGACCTGCTCTCCAGCTGCGGGCTCACCAACACGCTTGGCTTCGTCAAGGTTGACATCGACAGCAGCGACCCGGCCCAGCCACACCTCAGCGTCGCCGGTCAGCCCATCTCCAATGACGACGCCTTCCGCCAGGTTGTCGTCGACAATCTCGATCCCGGCCTGCGGGTGTCCCAAGGAGGTAACACCCGTTCCAGCCACCTCTGGACCGTGGGTTCCGGCACCGGTTTCTACAGCCCAGTGATGATCTCCGGCCTCGGAGAGGTCTACGCCCTCGGGAAGGCCATCAACCGCGACAAGGAGGTGCACCTCAAGGGGATCGGCGACGGCGCCTACGTCTTCGAGGATCTGTCAGCCGACCAGGGCGGCGACTTCGACTACAACGACGCTGTCATCCGGCTGATACGCACGAACGCGACCGTGACCACCGGCGGTGATGTGGTGCTGGCCTCCGGCTCGGGCAGCTTTGAGCTTGCCGGTGCGACCAACGCCCTACTGGGTGATACCCAGGGACAGGTCGTACGCACCTCAGGGTTGCAGGCCAACCAGATTCAACTCACCGGGGGCGGCGACACGGTGCTGCGCCAGGGGCTTCAGCCCGACAGCATCTTCATGGGAGCGGACGACGACGTGCTCGTGCTGGGTCGCCAGGGTGGCGGCGGCACGATGCGCCTGGGGGCCGATCGCGACCGGTTGATCATCGGCGCCGGCACCCTCACCTCCAACGGCGGCTCCCCTGATCGCATCACCGACTTCGATCCTGCGGACGATCGGATCCTGGTGGTGGGTAACGCCGCTCTCACGTTGCTGGACAGCCCCAGCGGCCTGGTTGTCCACCTTGATGGTCAGCCCGTCCTGATGCTGGAGGGCATCCACGACCGGCAGCGGCTGGACGCGGCGATCAGTCTCGAGCGGCAATCTCCCGGGGATCGCATCGATCACATGGTTCAACGCGGCGTGCTCACCGTTGCCCTCCCAGCCGACCGGCCCGGCCTCAGCCAACGCAGTGCCGACGGCATCTGGAGCGGCTATGCCGTTGATCTTGTGCGGGCACTGGCCGAACAACTGGTCGGCAACCCCGGTCTGGTTCTCTTCGCCGAACCCGTTGGCGACGCCGAACGGCTGACCTCTCTGCGCAACGGCCACATCGATCTGGCCCTGCTCGATGGCGACAGCCTCACAGCCGACCTCGCCGGGGATGGCGACCGCAGCTGGACCCTTCCGGCCGCCGGTCCCTCCGGACCCCTCACCTTCCTGCTCCCCGAGAACCAGACCCGCTTCCGGCAGACCATCGATCGCCTGCTGCAGACGCCCCTGCAGGCCCTGCGACTGGGGCTCAATTCATCCAATCTTCCCAGTGCCGACGCCCCGGAGTTGACGACCGCAGTGCGCCGTTTCCTCGACCTCACCGCTTCCGCCTCCAGCTCTACCCCCGACTCCGCCCCCAGCTCCGACGCCGGCGCCGGCCTACCTCTGCAGCAGGGCTTCGTGCGGCAGGTGCTCAACCGCCTTGGCAATGACTCCCAGCTCTGGCAACGCTTCTTCGGTGCTGAGACCCCCGCCATCAGCACCCTGGATCCTGCCGCCGCTCCCCTCGATCTACCCCTGGAGGGCCCTCCACTGCAGCCGCCAGCGCATACCCCACGGCAGGACGACGCCCTGGCGACCCTGCTTAACCGCGGTGAGCTGCGGCTCGCCGTCGCCGTTGACCGCAGCGGCCAGCCCCACCTCAGCGCTCCGCAGCAGCGCCAGCTGCAGCAACTGGCGGCCCTCCTTGGCAGCGAGGCCAGCCCCCTGCCCATGCGGTTCGTGCCGATGTACTCCGCGAGTGAAGGCCTGGGCCTCCTGGTGACCGGTGCCGTGGATCTGCTGGTGCCCGACGCCTTCAGCACCCTCTGGCTCGATGGCGTCGTCGGCGTCGACAGCGTCGCCGGTGACGACGATGATCCGGCCGTGCTGCTCGTCACCCGCTCCAGCGGCATTCAAAGCGACGGCGACCTCGGCGGCAGTCGCCTGGGCCTCAGCGGCGGCCACCGGGTGGCGGCGGCCCTGGGCAAGCAGCTCAGCCAGGCCGGAGTGCAGGCCTCACTGCTGTCCTTCGCCAACAGCGAGGAGGCGTTGCGTGCCCTGCAGCTGGGGCGTCTTGAAGGGGTGGTGCTGCGCCGCAGCGTCGTCAGCGACGCCCAGCGCCAGCTCGAGAACCTCGGCATCGTCACCCAGCCTCTGCCTAACCCCGTGCTTGCAGGAAGCAACCAGCTGCTGGTGGCCGCTGACCAGTCGCGGCTGCGCGACAGGCTCCAGGCCCTGATGATCATGCTCCGAACAACGAAAACGACTCCATCAACGATCACGATGTCCCCTGACGTTCTTTCCCTTTCCGGCCCGCCGGCGTAGTCCCCAAGCCCAGCGCACCAGCCCTGAATCAGGACCCCTGGCCTGCAATCAGACCCAGGTCGTCCCCACCAACCAGCCTCACCATGGTGCCCCTGCTGCCCGATACACTCCATGCCAACGCCACTCCCTTGGCATGGAGGCGGATTACCGCATTCTCCGGGCTCTGGTGCCGGCAGCCCGCAGTTCCCGAGGCTTCACTATCGGATCTCGGCGCCAGTCTGCGGCGGTCCTGGCCCTCGACCGCCTGGAACTTTCCTCCACCCCGACCACCAGCAGCGATCGACAACTGCTGGACACCAGCCGCCGCCTTAACGACCCGGAAGCCCTGCTCTGCCTGCGCTGCCACGTGAGCCAGGCGATCGAACAGAAACTCTTGGCCCTGATGCGACGCTTTGGCCGCAGCCACCAACTCGATCTGATCGACATGGCCGCCACCGTGCTCGATGATCCGGGCCCTCCCATCGTCCCTTCGCCCTGGAGGTTCTGCGCAGCTTTCAGCCGGAAATGGCGGCTCCATGGACTCGGTCCCCTCACGGACGGACAGGTCCGCCGCCTGCAACGCCCCCACGGGGATGACCAGCGGCACCATCCAGGATTTCACCACCCTGCCGCTGGCCGAACGGCTCCCCGCCGTTGATGCTTTCCCAACCTACGGGGCCGATCCCAGTGAAAGCACGAACGACACCCTGCTGCTGGAGCTTCTCCATCAGCAGGGAATGGCAACCACCACCATCAACAACCAGCTGGTGGGCAATGCCTCGGTAATCGCCATCAAACCAACAGCCTACAAGCTCATGAACAACAATCAACCCGTGAGCTTTTCCCAGGTGGTTGATCAGACGCTTTCGGGCAAGATCAAAATGGGGTATTGCAACCCCTATATCTGCTCTCCAGGACTTGACTTTCTGCACACCCTGCTATGGATCAGTGCGGGTCACAATAGGGATCATCGGCCCCTTACCGTCAGCGACATCGAAAAGACAAAGGTCAACACAAGCTTTCAATTGTTTCAAAAATACATCACATCAACAACTCCAACCTATATCGAGATGATTGAAATCTGGAAACCCAAGCCGGATAGTTTTGATGCCGTGGTCATGGGTTATCAAAGCTTTCTCCGTCTAAAACAGGAACCCGGCTTTGAAGACCTGGTGGCCGTTCCCTTTGGCAGTCCCCAGACGTCCCCCTTGGCCGCCCTGCCGTGGACCACGGCGACCCAACAGGAGGCCCTGCGCCGCTTCGCCAGCTTCGCCGTATCCGCCCCGATGCAGGCCCTAGCCCGCCAGTTCGACTACGGCACTGGCATCCCAGTCCCGCGGGAGGCACGACCTCCCAAGGCCAACGGCGAACTGCTCAGCCAGGAGCAACGACAATGGAAGCAACGAAAAGATAGTGGCCATACCGTGTATCTCCAGTTGCTGATCGACACCAGTGGTTCGATGGCGGAACATGAGCGCCTAAAGAAACTGAAGCGGGCCATCTCCCTAGCCGTGAACACAATCAACGAAGGCCATCAAGTGGGCTTAATCAGCTTCAGTGATCGGCCCGTTCGCCAGCTCCCCCTCCAGCCGTTTGATCGGAATAGCAAGCAGCGTCTGCTAGCCGCAGTACAACAACTCAGACCCGAAGGAGAAACCGCCCTCTATGACGGCCTGGCCGTGGCCCTGGCGGATTTAATGAAGGCACGCCAGGCCGATCCCGAGGGACGTTTTTATCTGCTGCTGCTCACCGATGGGGTGCGCACCCAAGGCCTGGAACTGAGGGACCTCAGCGAGATTGTGACGCAGAGCGGCGTGCGGATCATCCCGATTTCCTATGGCCAAGTGAACGAAAATGAATTAATAGAACTTGCCTCGATCCGCGAAAGCACCGTGTACCAAGGGAGTCCCGAAAAAATTCAATTACTAATGAACGATCTCTTTCAAACCAATCTCTAGGGAGTCCGACCATGCACACGAGCCGATGGCCGCCCTACCGTCCCAATCAAAACACCGTCCGAGCCCTGGCGGCGGGGTGGATCGGATACCTGATCCTGGGCGGGGCCTTGATGATCCTGTCACCAATCGAGGAACGTCCCCTCCTGATCGAACGGAATGCCTGCAGCAGACCCCAGTGGAATGAACTCATCCATCAGTATCAAGTTCTCCATCAACAAGATCGC